>CBINOL010000163.1:0-9656 GCA_966252285.1 uncultured Caulobacter sp. | reverse complement strand
CGTTGCGCTCAACACTCCTCGCTCCAGCAATTGCCGTCGCGCGCCCCCCCCCCGGGACTGGGCGCCGAGGCGGCGGTCGCCCCCTCCGTCACGGCGCTAATAGCGCCGCGCCACCTCCCCCGTTTCACAGGGGAGGAGCAAAAGTCGCTAAGCCGCCCGACCGTTGCCTTCGTCGGTCATGAAGCCCATCAGCACGTCGATGCGCTTGACCAGTTCGGCGCGGGCCATGGCGCCGGTGACCTCGACCTGGGTCATGGCGCCCAGGGCGTTGGCGGCTTCGATCAGGCGCGGTTCCTTCACCGCCTCGCCGACGGCGCGCAGTTCGGCGGCCTGGGCGGCCAGGGCGCGGCGGGCCTGGGCCGGATCGCTGTCGAGCGACTGGGCGGCCGACTTGACGATGCGCAGGGCCTGCGAGAGGCGGGCGGCGGGGGTGCCGGCCTGGTCGGCCTTGCGCTTGCGCGGGCCCTTGTATTCGGCCGAGTTGAAGCGGCGGCGGTCGGGACCGACATACTGCACGGCCTCCACCCAGTCGCGCGGCTTCATCGTCACCGCTTCCAGGCGCCGTTCCAGATCCTTGATCGTGAACGGCTTGCGCATGAACTCGTGGATGCCGGCGTCACGGGCGCCGAAGATCGCCTCGGCGGTGGCTTCGGCGGTGCACATGATGATCGGGGCCTGACGGCAGGCCAGATCGCTGCGGCGAATCTTCTTGGCCAGGGCAAGGCCGTCGACGCCGGCGCTGGAATGCTCGACGAAGATCATCTGCGGGTCGACGGTGCGCACCATCCCCCAGCCCTGCTCGATGGTCGGGGCGGCGAAGACCTGCACGTTGCCCACGTGGCGCAGCTGGTCGCCCAGCAGGCGGACGGCGGCCGTGCTCGGGTCGACGACCAGCACGCGCTGCATCTTGGCGGCGATGCGCTGCAGTGTGCGGGGGTTGCCGTCGAACACGGGGCGGGGTCTCCAGAGGATCGAACCCGACTCTTACGCTCAGGAGGGTAAAAAACCGCTTGATGAACAGGCGTCGACCTGTGCGGCGGATCGGCGTGTTCAGATGGAAAGCGAGGCCGAAAGCCCGGAGTCGAAATCCTGCAGGATGTCGACCGCTTCCTCCACGTCGACGATGGCCGGCTGGCCTTCGGGGAAGCGATAGCGCCAGAAGCTGGCGATGTGCGAGATCACCCCGACCTTCTCGCCCAGGGACAGGAACATGTCGGGCGCGCGCAGCAGGAACTCGCGGAAGGCCTGCGGCTTGCCGTTGTCGATCAGGTCCTCGAAGGCGTCGTCATACACCTTGATGGTGCGCAGCACCGCGGCGCGCTCCAGCACCACGCCCTGCTGCAGGCGCTTGCGGGCGTCGTCGACATAGCGGGCGGTCTCGGCCTCGCGGGCGCCGGTGATGATCATCTGGCCGATCTCGCCGGCCGTGGCGGTCAGCTGCGGCCACAGGCGGGTGAGCATCCACTTGTAATAGAGGAAGCCCTTCCAGCTGAAGACGCCCTCCTTGAAGCTTTCGCCTTCCAGCACCAGGGTCTCGCGCAGCGGCTCCAGCCGCTCGTCGACGTCGGTGGAAAGCAGCGCCTCGACCAGTCGGGCGGCGGCCGCGCCGTTGACCCGGCCGCTGTCGCGGTAGGCTAGGTCGATCAGCCGCGAAATCTCGAGGGCCACGAAGCCCTGCATCTGCTCCAGGTCGCCCGGCGACAGGGCGAAATAGCAGGGGGCCACGATCATGCCGTGGCGGCGCAGGTGCTCGCGCAGCAGGAACGGGTCCAGCGACGGCAGCATGTCGATCATACGCAGCGTGGCCAGGTCCCGCGTCATGTCCGACGGGTCGTTGCAGGCCTCGCGCAGCAGGTCGATCCAGCCGCGCTGGCCGACGAAGAACGACTGGCCGCCCAGCGACAGGTCGCTGCGCTCGAACGGGATGATGATCTTGGTCGCGGTGGGGCGCGCCTCGTCGAACAGGAAGAGGTCGTCGCTGCGCAGGCGGTGCTTGACGATCAGGGCGTTGTTCAGGACCCGGTTCTTGAACAGCGGGTGCTGGGAATATTCGGGCCGCTGGCTGCTGTCGGCGGCGATGGCCAGGAGGTTCAGCACCCGGCTGGTCGACGCGGTGCGCTCCAGGGCGCGCAGGCTGCGCGTCAGGCGGTCCGGCTTGCGGACGGGAGCGAGCTTTCGGCGCGCGGACAAGATCAGGAGCCCCCTTGGTTACCGGGGAAACCCTAGCCTTCGCGGCCTAAGCAAACGCTAACCGTGACCTTGGGTAGTCCCCGGAATGGGGATTAGCGGCAGGCGGGAGCCAGATCCTCCCCCCGAAGGGGGAGGTGGCCCGGAGGGCCGGAGGGGGAAGCGGCTGCTGGGCCTCGGCATGCACTTCCCCCTCAGTCGCTCCGCGACAGCTCCCCCTTCAGGGGGAGCATTTCATCACCCCTCGAACGGGTCGCGCATCAGGATGGTGTCGTCGCGCTCGGGGCTGGTCGACAGCAGGGCCACCGGGGCGCCGATCAGTTCCTCGACGCGGCGCACATACTTGATGGCGTTGGCGTTGAGGTCCTTGAACGAGCGGGCGCCGGCGGTGCTTTCGCTCCAGCCTTCCATCTCCTCGTAGATCGGCTCGGCGGCCGCCTGGTCGCGCATGCCGGCCGGCAGGTAGTCGACGACCTTGTCGCCGATCTTGTAGCCGACGCAGATCTTCAGGGTCGAAAGGCCGTCCAGCACGTCCAGCTTGGTCAGGGCGATGCCGTCGATGCCGTTGATGGCCACCGACTGGCGCACCAGCACCGCGTCGAACCAGCCGCAGCGGCGCGGACGGCCGGTGTTGACGCCGACCTCGCGGCCGACCGTGGCCAGGTGCTTGCCCACCTCGTCCGAAAGTTCGCAGGCGAACGGACCTTCACCGACGCGGGTGGTGTAGGCCTTGACGATGCCCAGCACGTAGCCCGGGCCCTTGGGGCCCATGCCCGAACCGGCGGCGGCCTGGCCGGCGACGGTGTTGGACGAGGTGACGAACGGGTAGGTGCCGTGGTCGACGTCCAGCAGGGCGCCCTGGGCGCCTTCGAACAGGATGCGGCGGCCGGCCTTCTTGGCCTGGTCCAGCACGCGCCAGGCCGGCTGGGCGTAGGCGAGAATCTGCGGGGCGATCTCCATCAACTGGTCGAACAGCTGGGTCGCGTCGGCGTCGGGCAGGCCAAGGCCGCGGCGCAGGGCGCCGTGGTGGCTGAGCAGGCGCTCGATCTTGGGCTTCAGGGCTTCCGGATCGGCCAGGTCGGCGACGCGGATGGCGCGACGGCCGACCTTGTCCTCATAGGCCGGGCCGATGCCGCGGCCGGTGGTGCCGATCTTCTGGCTGGAGGCGGCTTCACGCGCCTGATCCAGGTCGCGGTGCAGCGGCAGGATCAGGGTGGCGTTGTCGGCCAGCACCAGGAGGTCGGGGGTGATGTTGACGCCCTGGTCGGCGATCTTGCCGATCTCGGTCAGCAGGTGCCACGGGTCGACGACCACGCCGTTGCCGATGACCGAGGTCTTGCCCTGCACCACGCCCGAGGGCAGCAGGGCCAGCTTGTAGACCTTGCCGTCCACCACCAGCGTGTGGCCGGCGTTGTGGCCGCCCTGGAAGCGCACGACGACGTCGGCCCGATTGGAGAGCCAGTCGACGATCTTGCCCTTGCCCTCGTCGCCCCACTGGGCGCCCACGACGGTCACGTTGGCCATGATAGAGATATGCCTTGTCACCTGCCCGGTAGCGCCCGCGGCCCTTCGACAGGACTCGGCGGCGGACGTTCGTCAGATTGTGCGGCGACAAAGGGGGGCCGTCAGGCGGCCCCCGCGAAGTCAGAAGGCGTAAAGCAGGCGCACGCCCAGATCGTCAAGCCCCTGGTTCTTGCCCTGGTGGAAGATCTGGCCGTTCGACAGGTGCACGTAGGACAGCTCGGCGGCCCACTTGTCGTTGAAGCGATAGCCCAGGGCCAGCTCCGGCTGGAACAGCACCTTGGAGCCGAAGTCGATGCGGGTGTTGTAGAGCTTCAGGCGGCGATCGATCTCGGCCTGGCTGATGCCCGGCTCGTTGACCGGCGGCAGGCCGGTCTCGCCGTCGGTGTAGGCCAGGCCCATGCCCGGACGGAAGTAGAAGCCGCCCTCGTCGCCGAAATCGATCGGCCAGGAGAAGCCGGCGGCCACGAAGTTGGAGGTGTTTTCGCTGTTCAGCGACACGAAGGCGTGCACCTGCGGCTTGCCCAGCCAGGTCAGGTTTTCGAGGCGATCGGTGCGGTAGCCGAGGTGCAGGTCGACCCCGTCCTCGCGGCCGGCCGCGCCCAGGCCCACGGCCTCGCCGATGAAGGTGACGTCGTGCTTGTAGGCGCCGACGATCAGTTCGCCGGCCGAGGCGGCGGTGGCGCAGGCGAGCGCGGCGCCGGCCACGGCGGCCAACAGTGCGATTTTCATGGTGTCTGACCCCTCAGCAGTATCCGGCTCCCTTATGGCGCGAACCGCCGGTGCGAGCTAGAGCGAGTGCTATCGAATGCTGCGGCCCCGTGGCCGCATAGCCACTGAGGGCTCATGACCGTCTCGCTCGCCGACATCCAGGCCGCCGCCGACCGCCTGAAGGGCCAGGCCGTGGTCACGCCGCTTCTTGAAAGCGCAGCCCTGTCGGATCGCCTGGGCGGCAGGATCTTCGTCAAGCCCGAGACCCTGCAGCTGGCCGGGGCCTTCAAGTTCCGCGGCGCCTACAACCGCCTGTCGCAGTTCAGCCAGGAGGAGCGGGCGCGCGGCGTCGTGGCCTTCTCGTCGGGCAACCACGCCCAGGGCGTGGCCCTGGCGGCCGACAAGCTGGGCATGCCGGCCCTGATCGTCATGCCGGCCGACGCGCCGTCGGTGAAGGTCGAGGCCACGCGCGGCTTCGGGGCCGAGATCCGCTTCTTCGACCGCTTCAAGGAAGACCGCGAGGCGATCGCGGCCGAGATCGCCGCCGAGCGGGGTATGATCGTCGTGCCCTCGTACGATGATCCGCACATCATCGCCGGCCAGGGCACGGTGGGGCTGGAGATCGTCGCCCAGGCCGAGGCGGCCGGCGCGACCCTGGACAAGGTGCTTTGCCCGATCGGCGGCGGCGGCCTGATCGCCGGAACCTCGACGGCGGTGAAGGCCCTGTCGCCCTCGACCCAGGTCTGGGGCGCCGAGCCCGCCGGCTTCGACGACACCCGCCGCTCGCTGGGCAGCGGCCACCGCGAGGTCATCGACCCCGACGCCCGCTCGTTCTGCGACGCCCTGCTGGCCCCGACGCCGGGCGCCCTGACCTGGCCGATCAACAGCCGAACCCTCACCGGCGTCGCCGCCGTCACCGACGAGGAAGTGGCCGCCGCCATGCGCTGGGCGTTCATGAACCTCAAGCTCGTCGTCGAGCCCGGCGGCTGCGTCGCCCTGGCCGCGGCGCTCAGCGGCAAGATCGACGTCAGGGATCAGACGGCGGTGATCGTGCTGTCGGGCGGGAACGTGGATCCTGCGGTGTTCGCGGGGGTGCTTTCCTGATCCTTCTCCCCTTGCGGGAGAAGGTGGCGCCGAAGGCGTCGGATGAGGGGTCTCTCAGAAAGTCCAGCCGTTAACGAGAGCTCGCGGCGAAAGACAGCTTGAGATTGTTCTCTATTTGTTCCATGTTCGTCGCATGGCCTCCCTCATCCAGGCACGCCACATGCGCCACGAGCCGGTCGTGACCGAGAGATTGCTCTGGGCTCTGCTGCGCGACCGCAAACTCGACGGCCTGAAGTTCAGGCGGCAGGTCCCGATCGGCCGCTACATCGCCGACTTCGTCTGCTTCCGGCATCGGCTGGTGATCGAGGCGGACGGTCCGGTTCATGGCGGGCGTGATCAGGATCAGGTCCGCGATTCCTGGCTCCGCGAGCAGGGGTTCCGCGTCATGCGTTTTCCTAACAGGGCTGTGCAGGACGATCGCGAAGTCGTCCTCGCAGGCATATTGGCGGCCTGTGGCCGCTAGCCGTCGCCGCATGCAGCGGCGCGGGCCTTCGACCCCTCATCCGCCGGCCTTCGGCCGCCACCTTCTCCCGCAAGGGGAGAAGGAAGCTGAAGCAAGCCCACTTTCTCCGCACCCCCTAGTCGCGGTCAAAACCTCCCGCTAGGGTCCGCGACCTCGAAACGAACCGCTCGAAAAGAGGTAGCGACGATGAAACGCCTTCTCCTCGCAACCGCGCTGATCGCCGCGCCCATGCTGGCCTCGACTGGCTCTTGGGCGGCCGATGCGCCCAAGATCGATCCCGCCCGCCTATCGCAGCACATCAAGGTGCTGTCGTCCGACGAATTCGAGGGCCGCGGGCCCGCCACCGAGGGCGAGAAGAAGACCGTCGCCTACGTCGTCGAGCAGATGAAGGCGATCGGCCTGGAGCCGGCCGGCGACCTGCAGACCGACGGCAAGCGCGCCTGGACCCAGGACGTGCCGCTGGCCAAGTTCGAGATCGCCGGGCCCGTCAGCGCCCACATCATGGCCGGTCCCGACCACGTGATGCTGAACCAGGGCGAGCAGATCGCCATCCGCGCGGCCATGACCAATGTCGACAAGGTGTCGATCAAGGACGCCCCGCTGGTCTTCGCCGGCTACGGCGTCACCGCGCCCGAGCGCAACTGGGACGATTTCAAGGACCTGGACGTCAAGGGCAAGATCGTCGTCGTGCTGATCAACGACCCGGACTTCGAGACGGGGCAGGGCGACTTCGGCGGCAAGGCCATGACCTATTACGGTCGCTGGACCTACAAGTACGAGGAGGCCGCCCGCCGCGGCGCCGCCGGCCTGCTGATCGTGCACGAGACCGCGCCGGCCTCCTATGGCTGGGCGACGGTGAAGAACTCCAACACCAACACGATGTTCGACATCGTGCGGAAGGACCCCTCCAAGAGCCACCCGGCCCTGGAAGGCTGGATCCAGCGCGATGTGGCCGTCGACCTCTTCAAGAAGGCCGGCCTCGACTTCGAGACCCTGAAGAAGCAGGCCCAGACCCGCGACTTCAAGCCGGTGGACCTGAAGGCGACCTTCTCGGCCGACTATGCGGTCAAGCACGAGGTCATCGTCTCCAAGAACATCGCCGGCCGCGTGAAGGGTACGAAGTATCCCGACGAGACCATCATCTACAGCGGCCACTGGGACCACCTGGGCGTGGGCTTGCCGGACGCCAAGGGCGACAAGATCTACAACGGCGCCG
Source organism: uncultured Caulobacter sp. (assembly GCA_966252285.1). Taxonomy (GTDB): domain Bacteria; phylum Pseudomonadota; class Alphaproteobacteria; order Caulobacterales; family Caulobacteraceae; genus Caulobacter. The sequence continues at coordinate 2,454 of CBINOL010000163.1, read as the reverse complement.
TCGACAACGCCGACGGCATCGCCGCCCTGCTGGAGCTGGGCCGCGCCTTCAAAGCTGCGCCGGCGCCGCAGCGCTCGGTAATGTTCCTGGCCGTGACCGCCGAGGAAAAGGGCCTGCTGGGCTCGGAATACTACGCGGCCAACCCGCTGTTCCCGCTGGCCAAGACGGTCGCCGACCTCAACATCGACGCCCTGTCGGCCGCGGGTCCCGCCAAAGACGTCACCACCTCGGGCGACGGCAAGGTCGACCTCCAGGACATGCTGGTGGCCAAGGCCAAGGAAGAGGGCCGCTACTTCACGCCCGATCCCGTGCCGCAAGCCGGCCACTTCTACCGCTCGGACCACTTCCCCTTCGCCAAGCGCGGCGTGCCGGCCATCTCGGTGGGTTCGGGCAGCGACCTGGTGAAGGGCGGCAAGGAAGCCGGCGAGAAGGCGGAAGCCGACTACAACGCCAACCGCTACCACCAGCCGGCCGACGAATGGTCGGCGGACTGGGACCTGTCGGGCCAGGCCATGGACATCGGCCTGTTCTACAAGGTCGGCGCGGATCTGGCGAACTCGCGCGCCTGGCCGGAATGGCAGGCCGGTTCGGAGTTCAAGGACCTGCGCGACAAGACCAAGGCCGAACGGAAGTAGGCCGCTGACACCGCGCTCCCCCTAGCCGTCATCCCGGCCGGAGCGCAGCGTAGAGCCGGGACCCAGGGGCCGCGCGCGCCGCCCCTGGGTCCCGGATAGCGCCTGCGGCGCTTCCGGGATGACGACCCCTTTTACGAATACCCCGCAACATGACCGCCTCCGTCTTCGACCTCTTCAAGCTGGGCGTCGGCCCTTCCAGCAGCCACACCATGGGGCCGATGACGGCGGGGGTGATGTTCGTCGAGCGGCTGCGCGCCGCCGGCAAGCTGGTCCTTGTCGCCCGGGTCGAGACCCGGCTCTACGCCTCGCTGGCCCTGACCGGCAAAGGCCACGCCACCGACCGCGCCGTGATCCTGGGCCTGATGGGTTTCGCCCCCGCCCAGCTCGATCCCGACGCCGGCGAAGCCGCGCTGGCCGAGACCAAGGCGACGCAGTGGATGATGCTGGGCGGCGAGGTCGGCATCGGCTTCGACGAGGCCCGCGACATCGTCTTCGCCGGCCACGAGCGCCTGCCCCAGCACCCCAACGCCCTGACCTTCACGGCCTTCGACGCCGAAGGCGGCGTGCTGGCCGAGCGCACCTATTTCTCGATCGGCGGCGGCTTCGTGCGCGACGAAAGCGAGATGGGCCGCAATGCGCCGCCCGAGGAAGGCCCGGCCATCCCGTTCCCGTTCGAGAGCGCGGCCGACATCTTGGAGCGCGCCGAAAAGGCGGGCCTGACCATCGCCCAGGTGATGGCCGCCAACGAGCTGGCCCGGATGAGCGAGGGCGAGATGAACGCCGGCCTCGACCGCATCTTCGGGGCCATGGAGGCCTGCATCGATCGGGGCATGCGCGAGGAGGGCATCTTGCCTGGCGGCCTGACGGTGAAGCGCCGCGCTCGCCAGATTCACCAGACCATCCTTGGCCGGATGGAGCGCCAGATGAGCGACCCGCTGGCGGCCATGGACTTCGTCAACCTGTGGGCCATGGCGGTCAACGAGGAGAACGCCGCCGGCGGCCGCGTCGTCACCGCCCCCACCAACGGCGCCGCGGGCCTGGTGCCGGCCGTGCTGCGGTTCTTCGTCCGCTTCCACAAGGGAACGCCCGAGCAGATCCGCACCTTCCTGCTGACGGCGGCGGCGATCGGCGCGCTCTACAAGCGCAACGCCTCGATCTCGGGGGCCGAGGTCGGCTGCCAGGGCGAGGTGGGCGTGGCCTGCTCGATGGCGGCCGGCGGCCTGTGCGCCGCGCTGGGCGGCACCAACGCCCAGATCGAGAACGCCGCCGAGATCGGCATGGAGCACAATCTGGGCCTCACCTGCGACCCCATCGGCGGCCTGGTGCAGATCCCCTGCATCGAGCGCAACGCCATGGGCGCCATCAAGGCCATCGACGCCGCCCGCCTTGCGCTGCTGGGCGACGGTCAGCACTCGGTCAGCCTCGACAAGGTCATCGCCACGATGAAGCGCACCGGCGAGGACATGAACGAGATCTACAAGGAGACCTCGCTCGGCGGCCTCGCCGTAGGCCTGTCGGTCAACCGGGTGGAGTGCTGAGGCGCGTCTAGACCTGGAGGCGCTCCAGCCCCCGCGCCCAGACGTGCTGGATGTCACGCAGCGTACGCATGGTCTCCTGGGCCGGGCGGTTCGATAGAGCGGACTGGCGCTGATAGATCGCGATGAACGTGTTCAGCGACGTCTTCGAGATGTCGACGAACGATCGAGCGGCCGAGACGACGAGCAATCCGTCGATGTATTTCGACAGCGGGTGCGCCTGATCCAGCGGGGCGACCCAGGTTCGAAGATCAATGCGGATGAACGCGCGCTCGTAAGTCGAG
>CBINOL010000162.1:0-9768 GCA_966252285.1 uncultured Caulobacter sp. | reverse complement strand
GACCCCTCATCCGTCGGCTATCGCCGACACCTTCTCCCGCAAGGGGAGAAGGATCGGGATCAAAGATCCTCCCCCTGAAGGGGAAGGTGGCCCGTAGGGCCGGAGGGGGAAGCGGCTGCTGATGCGCCGCTGGAACTTCCCCCTCAGTCGCTTCGCGACAGCTCCCCCTTCAGGGGGAGCATCTTCGACGACCCTACTTCTTCACCCAGCCGCCGCCGAGCGGCTTCCAGTACTGGCCGGCGGCCAGGCGGGCGTAGAGCTGCTTGGCGGTGGCCTGGCCGGCGGCGTCGGCGGTGACGCCGGTCTTGGCGGCGGTGTCCTTGTAGACGGCCGCGCGGCCGGTGTTGATCTCGGCCACGGCGGCGCGCAGGTCGGCGTCGCCGCCTGACACGATGCCGAGGAAGCCGTCGGCCTGCTCGCCGACCGTGCCGGCGGACTTGGCGGCGTCAACGGCGGCCTTGGCGGCGGCCGACTGGGCCATCACGGGGGCGGCGGCGACCGCGCCCAGGGCGGCGGCGATGGCCAAAACCGTCATCGTCTTGCGGATCATGGCGGTTCCTCCTTGTTAGAACAGGTTCGGGTTCTGCTGGATCAGCGTCTGGACTTCCTTGTCCAGCCGCACCCGCACGTCGGCGTCCAGCTTGGCGTAGATATTGATCGGGTCGACCTTGACGCGGACGGTCGGGGTGCAGGCCGCAAGGCCTCCCGCCGCCAGCAGGGTCGCGATCAGGACGCGCTTGTGCATGGCTTTAAGTCTCCATTTCGGGCTTCACGTTCGTCGTTCACGGCTGAACAGGCGCTGAACGACGGGTCTCTTCGGTTTCTTCGGCGAAACGACGGCCCCAGGCGGCCAGAAGCTCGTCGAAATTGAGCGAGGTGTCGAGCGTCAGGTCCACCGGCGTCTTGGCCGGCAGCGGGATCCGCCGCTGGAAGGCCTTGCCGCGGATCAGCTCGATGATGCCCACCCGGGCCTTCTCGGCGACCTTGGGATCGTGCTCGCCCTTGATGTGGAACAGCATGCCCAGGCGCCCGTTCGGCGTGGAATTGACGCCCGCCTCCAGGGTGTCGAACGACAGGTTCTCCATGGCCTGGTAGGCGAAGTCCTGGATGGCGTTGACCGGCGCGTCGGCGGGCGGCTGGTTGTTGGGATTGCCCGGGCTGTCGCTTTCGCCCTGATTGGCCTCGACCCCGGTCAGGGCCTCGCGGGCGATCGAGATGCGCCCTGGCTTGATGGCCGACAGCTTGCCGTCCAGCAGCTTGAAGCCCTTGTCGCTGAACTGGAACGGCAGGCGGCCCGAGACCACCGCGTCCAGCTTGACCTTCTCGGCCAGGGTCGAGCCGGCGGTCAGTTCGCCCAGGTCCAAGCCATCGATGACGATGACGCCGCTGATCGGGCCGCCGTTCAGCGGCACGTCCACCGGCTCGATCGAGATCTTGCCCTTGGCCGCCGTCAGGCTGGCATCGCTGACCTTCAGCGAGGTGGCGCCCAGGGTGAACACCGCGCCCACGGCCTCCAGCGGCACGATGGAGTCGATGCGGGTGATCTTCAGGCTCTGGTCGGGAACGCTGGTCAGCGGCGCCAGGCTGTCGAACTTCACGTCGCCGGCCAGGGTGGCCACGAAGCCCAGCGGGCTGGCGCGGAAGTCGAGCCCTTGCGTCGATACCTCGCCGCTGCTGGTCACGCCCTTGTCGGTCCAGTCGAAGCGGCCGCGGAAGCTAGCCTTGCCCTCGGCCTCGCTGGCGAAGGCGGCCATCGGGCTGACCGCCACCGGCTGCAGGCCCGCCTCCTTGGTGAAGATGATGTTCGAGGCGTCGATCAGCGCCGAGCCGCGACCGCTCTCCACACCATGCCGAATGTCGATGCGGCCGAGCGCGAAGCCGCTGGCGGTGCCGACGTCGACGCCGCCGCTCCACACGCCCGAGGCCAGGTTGAGCTTTCCGGTCGCCTTTACGGGCTCGAAGCGCTTGGCCGAGGCCGCGTCGATCAGCCGGCCTTCGGTCAGCCGCACCTCGGCGCGGTCGAAACCCTGGCCGCCGCCGACGAAGGTCCCGGCCACGCCTTCTGCCTTGGCTTCGGCCGCGTTGATCGTCCCGCGTCCACCCTCGAAGCGGGCCTGCGCCTCCCAGCGGCCATTGGCCACCCGCACCAGCGGCGCGGCGACGGGGCAGACGTCCAGGGCGATGTCCTGGATCGGCCGCTCGCCGGCCTCACCCGCCTCGATGGCCGCCACCGTGACCGGCGTGCATCCGGCCAGGCGGAAGTCGAACACCCCGCCGGCGGCGCGGGCCTGGCCCTTGATCGTGGCGCTGATCCCCCGCGCCGGCGGCACGTCCAGCTTGCCGGCCAGGGTGACGGGCGAGGAGAAGCCCGCCGCGTCGGCCCGCCAGTTGCTGGCCGTCAGGGTAAGGTCAGGCAGGCCGCCGCCGCCCAGCGCCAGGGTCGCCGCCCCGCGCGAGACGCCGTTGAGGCTTTCCATCAGCCGCCCGCCGCCCGGGGTCAGGGTCGCCTTGGCGCCGCTGGCCACGGCCAGGGTCACCGGCTTGCCGGCGAAGGCTGCCACGCGGCCCTCGCCGATCTCCAGCCGCAGGTCGTCGGCGTCGAGCGAGAACTCGGCCAGGGCCTTGCGGGCCGCCGCCGCATATTCGGGGCTGGGCAGGCCGGCGGTCAGGCGCTCGGCGTCGGGGGCGGCCACCGCCCCGTCGGCCCCGGCCCGGCCCTCCAGGGTCAGGCTCAGGGTCTGCCCCGCCTGGAAGCGCCCCCTGGCGTCCAGCACCAGAGCCGACAGCCCCAGGCCGTCACGCGCCGCGCGGCCGACGCCGGCCGCCACCTGGATCGGACCCGACACGCTCATCGGCCGCCCCTTGGGCGCGCTGAACACGAAGGTCTTGGACTTGATGTCGACCGCCGTGCGGGTCAGGGCCGCGCCGCCGGCCACCGCCCGCTCAGCCGTGCCGCGTAGGCGCGCCGGCCCCAGCACCCGGGCGCCGGCCTTGTCGAAATCCACCCGCAGGGCGTCGCTGTCGAGCTCGGCGGTGAAGCTGCGGGCCTCCAGCCCCGGCGCCACCACCCGTCCGGCCCGGGCCTGGCCCGACAGCCGCGCGGCCGCGCCGCCTTGGGTGAAGTTGCCGGCCACCAGGCCCGCCAGGGTCAGGCGGGTCTCGACGTCGTCGAGGCTGGTTTCGCCGGCTCTCAAGCCTTGCGCCTTGATCGACAGCTTGACGTCGGCCGGCCCCGTGGCCGCCAGGCGCTTGAGGTCGGGATAGGCCACATCGGCCTCGACCCGGGCGTCGGCGCCTTCCAGGTCGACCTGCTCGGCGTCGAGGGCGTCGATCTCGGCGCGGGCGTCCAGCGACAGGCGGTCGCCGCGCTTGCGGGCCTTCAGCACCGCCCCGCGCAGCTCGACCTGCAGGTCGCCGGTGGCGTAGCGCATAGCCGCGATCGCCGCGTCCAGCCTCAGCAGCTGGCCGTCGTCGAGGCTGGCGTCGCCGGTCAGGCGGGCCACGCCGCCGGGGGTCTGCAGGGTGACGCGGGCGTCCTCGACCAGCACCGCCGGCCCGCCCTCCTTCTCCTCGCCGGGCGACTTCAGCGCCTCGTCGATCAAGGGCTGCAGCTTGCCGAAGGTCAGCTTCTGGCCGTCATAGCGGGCCTGCAGGCGCGGACTGGTGATGCGCACGGCCCGGGTGTCGATGGCGAACGGCCCGCCCGACCACGGGGCCTGCAGGTCGTAGGCCACCTCGATGCGCCTGGCCGAGAAGTAGGGGTCGTTCTTGGGGCCCAGGCGGATCGAGCCGGCGAAGCCCGAGGCGTCCAGGCTCTCGACCGAGATCAGGCCCTCGATGCCGCGCTCGGCCAGCCACGCTTCGGCCAGGGCCTGGCTGATCTCGCGCCGGCCGGCATAGGCCGACATGCCCAGCGCGATGAACGCCATCATGGCGAACGAGGCCGCCTCCAGCCCGGCGTCGGCCAGCGCGGCCTTGCTCAGGCGCGGGCTCCGCGCGGGCTTGGCGGGTTTCGTGACGGAATCGGGGTCGGCGTGAGGCTCGGCCATCGGCCGCACCATGCCGCAAGCCGTGGCGTTTGTGAGGCCCTGGTTCGAGAAAAGTCAGGAAAGCGACGAAGCCGAAACAAATCCCCCTCCCCCTCGATGGGGGAGGGGCAGGGGTGGGGATGGTTAGGGCGGTGGAGGCCGCGCACGGCCGCCGGCTCAGCGGGTCACCCCCATCCCCGGCCCTTCCCCCATCAAGGGGGAAGGGAGAAGGCGCCTCAGACCGCCTTGAACCCCAGCACCTGCTGCATGTCGTAGATCCCCGGCGCCTGGCCCTGCGCCCACACCGCCGCGGCCACCGCGCCGCGCGCGAAGAGGCCGCGGTCGATGGCAGAGTGGGCGATGGTCAGGCTCTCGCTCTCGCCGGCGAAGATCACGCTGTGCTCGCCGATGATGCCGCCGCCGCGCACCACCGAAAAGCCGATCGAGCCTTCCTTGCGCGGACCGGTGACGCCGTCGCGGGCGCGGTCCTCGACCTCCGACAGCACGACGCCGCGGCCGTCGGCGGCGGCCTGGCCCAGCATCAGGGCGGTGCCCGACGGCGCGTCGATCTTGCGCTTGTGGTGGGCCTCGAAGACCTCGATGTCCCAGTCGCTGGCCGGCAGGGCGGCGGCGGCCTGGCGCACCAGGCCCATCAGCATGTTGACGCCCAGCGAGAAGTTGCCCGAGCGCACGATCGTGACCTTTTCGGCGGCCTTGGCCAGGCGCGCGTCCTGCTCGGCGGTGAAGCCGGTCGAGCCGATGATCAGCGCGATCCCGCCGCCGGCGGTCGCGATAGTCTCGGCCAGGGCGACCGAGGCCTCGGGGATGGTGAAGTCGATGATCGCCTGGGCGCCCGACAGCGCGCTCTCCAGCGCCACGAGGCCCTCGCCCTCCGCCCCCGGGCGGTCGAAGCGGGCCACGGCGACCGCGTCGGCGCGGCCCTCGAGGGTGGCGGAGACGGCCTTGCCCATGCGGCCCAGGGCTCCGGCGACGGCGATCCGAACGGGGGACTGGGACATGGGGTTTTCTCCACGAAACTTGCGCCGCGCCTCGTCGCCCACCCCCTCTCCGGGGTCAACGGATTTATCCGGCGAGCTTCCGTAGCGGGAGCGACCGCCAAACCGCAAACCTTTGCCCAACAAGCGTTTGTACCGGTACCATTTGATATTGTCCGGTTGTAGCCGGCCAGACGCGTCGCTAGGCTGACCCTCGCATAAGGACGCGTCGCATCGTTCGGCGGGTCCATTTCAACTGGCTACGCAGGACAGGAAACGCCGCCATGAGCGACGCGGAACGCAAGACCTTCACCGACGCGGAGGCCCTGGCCTTCCACCGCTATCCCCAGCCGGGCAAGCTGGCGGTGACCCCCACCAAGCCGATGGCGACCCAGCGCGACCTCTCGCTCGCCTATTCGCCCGGCGTGGCCGTGCCGGTGCACGCGATCGCCGCCGATCCCGACGCCGCCTACGACTACACCTCCAAGGGTAACCTGGTGGCGGTGATCTCCAACGGCACGGCGATCCTGGGCCTGGGCGACCTGGGGGCTCTCGCCTCCAAGCCGGTGATGGAAGGCAAGAGCGTCCTCTTCAAGCGCTTCGCCGACGTCGACAGCATCGACATCGAGGTCACCACGAAAGACGCCGACGAGATCATCACCGTCGTCAAGAACATCGGCGTCACCTTCGGCGGCATCAATCTGGAAGACATCAAGAGCCCCGAGTGCTTCCGCATCGAGACCGAGCTGCAGGAGCTACTCGACATCCCGGTGTTCCATGACGACCAGCACGGCACCGCCATCATCTGCGCCGCCGGCCTGATCAACGCCTGCCACATCACCGGCAAGAACCTGGCCGACATCAAGGTGGTGCTGAACGGCCCCGGCGCGGCCGGCATCGCCTCGATGGACCTGATCAAGGCCATGGGCGTGCGTCCCGAGAACGTCATCGCCTGCGACAGCAAGGGCGTGCTCTATCGCGGCCGCACCGACGGCATGAACCAGTGGAAGAGCGCCCACGCCGTCGACACCGACAAGCGCACGCTGGCCGAGGCCGTCCAGGGCGCCGACGTCCTGCTCGGCCTGTCGGCCAAGGGCGCCTTCACGCCTGAGATGATCGCCAGCATGGCGCCCAATCCGGTGATCTTCGCCATGGCCAACCCCGACCCCGAGATCACCCCGGAGGAAGTGCACCGCGTGCGCCCCGACGCGATCATGGGCACGGGCCGCAGCGACTATCCCAACCAGGTCAACAACGTCCTGGGCTTCCCCTACATCTTCCGCGGCGCGCTGGACGTGCGCGCCCGCCGCGTCAATCACGAGATGAAGATCGCCTGCGCCCAGGCCCTGGCGATGCTGGCCCGCGAGGACGTTCCCGACGAGGTGGCCGCCGCCTATCACGGCCGCCAGCTGAAGTTCGGCCCCGACTACATCATCCCCTCGGCCTTCGACCCGCGCCTGATCTGGTACGTGCCGCCGTTCGTGGCCCAGGCGGCGATGGACACGGGCGTAGCCCGCAAGCCGATCGCCGACATGGAGGCCTATCGCCAGAGCCTGGCCCAGCGCCTCGACCCCACCGCCGGCTTCCTGCAGAAGATCGCCGGCTCGGTGCTGGCCAAGCCCAAGCGCATCGTCTTCGCCGAGGGTGAAGAGCCGTCCGTGATCCGCGCCGCCTACGCCTTCCAGACCGGCGGCTACGGCAAGGCCATCCTCTGCGGCCGCGAGAACCTGGTGCACGAGAACATGAAGCTCGTGGGCCTGGATCCCGAGACCGCCGGCATCGAGATCCACAACGCCCGCCTCTCCGACCGCAACCCCGACTATGTCGACGCCCTCTACGCCCGGCTCCAGCGCCAGGGCTTCCTCAAGCGCGACGTCCAGCGCCTGATCAACCAGGACCGCAACAGCTTCGCCGCCTCGATGGTGACGATGGGCGAGGCCGACGGCATGGTCACCGGCGTCACCCGCAGCTTCGACCAGGCGCTCGACGAGGTGCTGCGCGTCGTCGACCCCGCCCCCGGCGGCCGGATCATGGGCATGTCGGTCGTGCTGGCCAAGGGCCGCACCATCTTCGTGGCCGACACCAACGTCACCGAGCTGCCCGACGCCGACGAGCTGGTCGAGATCGCCTGCGAAGCCGCCTCGGCCGTCACCCGCCTGGGCTTCAAGCCGCGCGTGGCCTTCATGAGCTACTCCACCTTCGGCAACCCCATGGGCGAGCGCTCCGACAAGGTGCGCCAGGCCGTGGCCACGCTCGACGAGATGGGCGTCGAGTTCGAATACGAGGGCGAAATGCCCCCCGAACTGGCCCTCGACCCCGAAAAGCGCCTCGCCTATCCGTTCATGCGCCTGACCGACAGCGCCAACATCCTGATCATGCCGGCCATCCACGCCGCCTCGATCTCGACCAAGCTCGTCCAGTCGCTGGGCGGCGCCACGGTGATCGGACCGGTGCTGCTGGGCCTCTCCAAGTCGGTGCAGATCTGCCCGCTGGGCGCCTCGGTGTCGAAGATCCTCAACATGGCGATGATGGCGGCTTACGACCAGCCGGTGGAGGCGGGGGAGTAGGGAGTCGAGAGACCAATGCATAAATCGCGACTGACGCGCTTCAACATTTGACTCACGTCAGTCGCGTTACAAAATGACCAGTACCGTAGGGATAGGGACAAGGCTCGATTCGAATGTTGGAATTGCGAGATGTTTTCACTCCCGGCGGCCAACCTTCAGTCACCTATGTCGGACGCGAGCACCTCGACCTTGAAGGCATGCTCAATAAAGCCCTAAAACAGGGCTTTACCTTGAATGTTGTTACCGGCCCGACAAAGTCTGGAAAGACCGTGCTATGCACGCGAGTTCTTGCCTCCGGGTTCCAATACATAACCGTAGAAGGCGGCCAGATCAGAACTGAATCTGATTTCTGGAATCATCTAGCATATCAGTTGAACATTGCGGCAACAGCAACCAAAGGCTCAAGCAGCACCGTAACTTTACAAACCACCGGGGCCATTAAAACGGGAGTACCCGTAATTGCAGAAGGGCAAGGATCATTTTCGTCGTCCGACGCGACGCAATCGAACAATTCTGCGACCTACTCAAACGTCCCCATACTCGCGGTATCAAATAAACTTTTAGAATCTAAAATCGCAATTCTCGTCGATGATTTCCATTACATTCCACAAGATATTCAAAAGTCTATAATTCAAGCCCTAAAAGCACCAATTTTTAAGGGTTTAACAGTTCTATTTTTAGCGGTCCCGCATCGAGCGTTCGACCCGATTACTGTTGAAGATGAGATGCAAGGCCGCTTCCGCCACATACCGATCCCATCTTGGTCTTCGGACGACCTCGTTCTCAGCCCAAAAAGAGGATTCGACGCACTGAACGTCGACTGCTCAAAAGCCCTTGCGGACAGAATTTGCCAGGAGAGCTTCTCAAACCCACTTTTGGTGCAAGAAATTTGCAGCGAACTGTGCGCTAGCGCTGGTATATTTGAAAAACAGAACATTAAAAAGTCAATAGATGAAAGACTCATCGCCCCGACACTTCAAACAGTAGCGGAAAGTAAGGGATTCCCGAAGTATCGAAAACTTAGAGAGGGCCCACAATCCAGAAAAGATAGACAATCTAGAAATCTAAAAGATGGAGGATCGGCCGACATATACGAGGCCCTCTTGATGGCGCTTGCAAAACTCGGCCCCAAGCCAAGAACCCAATACGACGAACTACGAGCAACCCTAAGAGATATAATCGAGGAAGGACAAGTTCCTCAAAAACATGAAGTAACCGCTGCACTTACACATATGAGCAAAATTGCACGAGAACAGATACAAGGAGAACCACCACTTGAATTCGTGAAAGATGAGGATGCTCTAGTTATAACAGACCCATTCCTTCTATTTTACATGCGGTGGCAAAAGAACAAAATCGCTCCAGGAACGGACACCTAGGATGATAAATTACAAGCACCATTTTCTGCCGCACCACCGTCGCACGGCCAACGCATCCGTATTAAGCCCCCCCCCCCCACTATGGCCTCACCCCAGCGCTTAGGGTCGCCACGCCGAGGTTAAGGGTGACCTGACCAGGGACGATGACGACAGCGGTGCCCGAAAGGTCTGAGTAGGTCCAATTTATGAGTCCTGGGCACAAAGCCCAGGAAAGTGTGAGCTTGGGGCGCAAGGGTATCGAGCAGCGTGGATCCCCGTCGTTGACTGAAAAGAGTTCCACGAACTCAACGCTCTACAACTTTCTCACCCAAACTTATCAGACGCGCTGAAACCTCCCGCATAATCAAACCCGTCCCCGCCATGGGGAGGGCTCTTGGTACCGGCCCAAGCGTGGCGAGGACCGCATCGAGCGGGGCCGCTCGGCGCGTCATGGGAAGGGCGGGTTTGCAGGAGCGCTCACGAGGCGCAAATGGGCCGCCAGCCGTTCCAGGACGCATCGAGCGGGTCGACAGGGTCGGGATCGTCAAACCGGCCTAACAGGATCAGCCGAGGCCGCCGCCGGATCACCGCGGGGCTATTGGTCCTGCCCGTCCGGGGGAAAGGCTGGCCCTTGGGTTGAAACAGCACCCGCGCCTCTGGCCCCTCCGAGACAAATGATGCGGCGGAGCGGTCGACGAAGCCGAAACGCTAAACAAACCCACGGTCCTCCGGGCTCCGCCCGGCCGCTCCGCGCCTCCCCGTCAGCTTTCGTGGTTCGCCACGCAAGATCGCGAGCCCATGCCCAAAGATCCTCCCCCTG
>CBINOL010000161.1:0-9774 GCA_966252285.1 uncultured Caulobacter sp. | reverse complement strand
TAGCTGGATGGTGGCCGAGCTGGCCCCCTCCGGCCCTCTGGGCCACCTCCCCCGGAGGGGGAGGATCTATTTCGTGAAATCCGCTCATTCGTCCCCCTCCAGGAACCTCACGAGCGAGGCGTTGAAGCCTTCCGCGTCCGTGACGGTCGAGGCGTGGCCGCCCCAGGGCAGCACGTCGAGCGTGGCGTTGGGCAGGCGCTGGGCCAGGCGATGGGCGCAGGTGACGGGCACCAGCATGTCGTCGGCCGTGGCGCTGACCAGCACCGGATGGGTGATTTCGGCCAAGCGCTCGTCGATGTCGAAGGCCAGCAGGGCGCCGATGCGGGCCAGCATAACCGCCTTGGGCGGGAAGCCGGCCACGTGGTGCGGCTCCTCGGCGGCCAGACGGTCGCTGTGCTCGGAGATCCAGGTCGCCGGATAGAGGAACAGCGCCTGGGCGTGGACGTAGGCGGCGGGGCCGGTGTCGTTCAGCAGGTGCAGGCGGGTGTCGAAGCAGCGCCTGATGTGCGGGTCGGGCCGCGACCAGCCGTTGACGACGACCAGCTTGCCCAGGCGGTCGGGGTGGGAGAGGGCGAGCGCCAGGCCCGCATTGCCGCCCGCCGCGTGGCCGACGACGTGGGCCTTGGCGATGCCCAGGGCGTCCATGACCTTGACCATGTCCTCGGCCATGTCGGCCACGGCGTAGGGCCTGTCGGCCGGCAGTTCGCGTACGCTGCGGCCCGTACCGCGGTGGTCGTACAGCACCACCGGCCAGCGCGCCGTCAGGGCCGCTATCTGCGGCCCCCAGAAGCTGCCCGAACCGCCCAGGCCCGACGACATCAGCACGACCTCGCGGCCGGCGATGGGGCCGCCGTGGAGCTCGTAATGCAGGCCGTCGACGGTCCCTGAAGTCATGCGCGCCCCTCCAACCGAGTTTCCCCGCGAAGGCGGGGATCCAAGCGGACTTTCAGGGACTGGCGCGGCCGAGCTTCGACCCGCCGACCCGGCTTGGATCCCCGCCTTCGCGGGGATGCTCGGAGAAAAAAGGACGTGACCGAAGCCATGGGGATCAGCGCTTGCCGATGTGGGCGACGGTGGCGATCTCGACCAGGAAGTCGGGCTTCACCAGGCCGCACTGGATGCAGTAGCGGGCCGGCTTGTCGCCCGGGAAATACTCGGCATAGACCTTGTTGATGGTCTGGTAGTTGGCCCAGTCGGTCAGGAAGATGTGGTTCATGGTCACGTCGTCCATCGTGCCGCCGGCGGTTTCGATCACCGACTTGATGGTCTCCAGCACCTGCCGCGTCTGGCCCTCGGCGTCGCCGACATGGGCGACGTTGTTGTCCTTGTCGAAGGCCAGGGTGCCCGAGACGTAGACCACGCCGTCGGCCAGCGTGCCCGGCGAGAACGGCGCGATCGGCGTGCCCGTGCCGGGCGGGGTGATGACGGTCTTGGGCATCTCGTCCTCTGTCCTTCTGTAATTAAGTTCTTCATTCCGCTTTGGGGCGGAGGAGGGGTCTTCGGCGTCCCGTCGGGCGGTCTCGTCGATGCGCCTATTTCGGCGCCAGCTGCCCGAACGCTCCCTTGAAGTCGGCCACGGTCGAGACCCAGCCGAAGAAGGTCTCGATGTTGTAGAGCGTGGCCTTCTGCACGAAGTCGGGACCGGCCTGGTGGGTGGCGTCCTCCAGCACCGTGCCGAAATATTCGAGGAAGAAGCCGTCGCGCAGGGTCGACTCCACGCAGACGTTGGTGGCGATGCCGACGAAGACGAGGTTCTTGATGTTCCGCGACCGCAGCACGCTGTCGAGCTGGCTGTTGAAGAAGCCGGAATAGCGGGTCTTGTGCAGGCAGATGTCGCCCGGCTGCGGCGCCAGTTCGTCGACCAGCTCGTAGTCCCACTGGCCGCGCGCCAGGAGCTTGCCTTGCAGCTCGGGCTTGGCGCGCATGGTCTTCAGCGCGTTGGATTTCCACCAGTTGGGCGAGCCGGGGCCGCCGGCCTCGACGTACTGGTCGTCCCAGCCGTTCTGGAAATAGATCACCTGCACGCCGGCCTCGCGCGCGGTCTCCAGCACGCCCTTGATCTGCTGGATGCAGGCGGCCGCGCCGCCGATGTCGAAGCCGGCCAGGTCCAGATAGCCGCCCTTGGAGGCGTAGGCGTTCTGCATGTCGATGACGATCACCGCGGTGCGGGCCGGATCCAGCGGGATCGGCTCGGGCCGGGCCGGCAGCATGACGGAGTCGTCGGTGGCGATCATGGTCTTCCCTGAGTGGTCGCGGCTCTGGCGGCCGCATCCCGGGCGTCATGGAAGATCAATCTACGCGACGAGGCAATACGATCGATCCGACGGCGCCCCAGGATGGGTGCTGAGCGGATCGACCATCACGATGAGCCGGAGAACATCGGTCAAGCGCCTGGCCGGTCCGTCGCGCCGGCGCGCGCAGCTGCCCGTTCAGGCGTCGGTGGCGGGGCCGTCTTCGCCCAAATCCTGGGCGCCGGCGGTGCGGACCGTCAGTGTGCAGACGAGCCCCGTGCCCTGGTAGTCGAACTGGGCCTCGCCCTTCAGCTCGTTACGCAGGCTGGCGGCGATCAGGCGCGAGCCGAAGCCCTTGCGGCTGGGCGGACCCGTCAGCTTGGGGCCGCCGCTCTCGACCCAGCGCAGGGCCAGGCGATGCGGGTCCAGCGGGTCGCGCCGCCAGGTGACCTCGACGCGGCCGGCCGGGGTGGACAGGCCGCCGTACTTGGAGGCGTTGGTCGCCAGTTCGTGGAACACCATCGACAGGGCCAGAGCCGCGCTGGGCGGCAGGGCGGCCGACGGGCCCTCGATGTGGGCGCGGTCGCCGTAGGGCTCCAGCGTCTGGCGCAGCAGGTCGGCCAGGTCGGCGCTTTCCCACACGGTGCGGGTCAGGAGGTCGTGGGCGCGGGCCAGGGCGTAGAGGCGCTCGTTGAAGGCGTCGAAGCCGGGCACCGCCTCGCCCTTGCCCAGGCTCTGCAGGGCCAGCGACTGGACCGTGGCCAGGGTGTTCTTCACCCTATGATTCAGCTCGTTGATCATCAGCTGCTGGCGGGCCTGGGCGCGCTTTTCCTCGGCCTCGCGGGCGCGCAGCTGGCGGGAGGTGGCGTGCAGGGCCTCGCGCACCTCGCCGATCTCGCGCAGGCCGCCGGTGGTCTGGGCCGGCATCTCGCCGCCCGAGGCCATGAGCCGGGCGTCGGCCACCAGGGCGCGCACCTCGCCGGAGATGCCGCGCGAGAACAGCAGGGCCGCGCCCGCGCCGATCGCCAGCAGGGCCAGGCCCGCCACCACCAGCAGGGCCAGGGATGAGAGGTTGGCGCGCTCCAGCTCGGTGCGCGGCACGCCGACGATGAAGCTCCAGCCGTAGGTCGGCGAGCGGCTGAAGGCCGACAGGGTGGGGGTGCCGTCGAGGGTGTAGGTCTCGAGCACGCCGTCGTTGTCCTTGGCCATGGCCTCGAGCATCGGCTTGCTGGCCGAGCGGCCCAGCATCTTCTCCTGGTCGCGCGAGCGGGCCACGAGGCGGGCGTTGCGGTCGACGATGCTGGCGGTCCAGCTGCGCGGCACGCCCTGGGCGGCGAACAGCGGCGCGAAGGCGGCCGGGGTCTGGATATAGGCCAGGTCGTAGAGCTCGCCGTCGACGATCACCGGCATGTCGATGGCCACGATCGGCTGGCCCGCGACCTTGCCCTGGGTGAGGTTCGACACCGTGGTGCGGCCTGAGCGGACGGCGGCCCAGCGCTCGGGCGGCAGGCCGGCGGTGCGCGGCGGGGGCTGGCCCGGCGGCAGGCGGGTGTTGATCACCTGGCCACGCGGCGAGATCAGCACGATCCAGGCGTCCTTGGTGCGGACGGCGGCGCGGGCCTGGCGCTCGAAGCTTTCCAGGTCGCCGGCCGCCAGGGCGGGCGAGACGGCCAGGGCCTGCAGGGTGCTCTGGCCCAGGGCCAGCTGGCGATCGACGGCCAGGCCCAGGGCCCGGGTGGTGGCGATCAGCTGCTGTTCGTAGCGGCCCTGGCTCTGGCCATACTCGGCGCGGGCCAGCAGGGCCATGAACACGATGGCCGGGGCCACGAGGCACAGGGCCATGACCAGCAGCCGCCGTCGGACGGTGGGCGGTCCTGCGGCGGCTGAGGCGGCGTCGACCTGGGTCATGTCTCTGGCCAAGCGCTGCCGGCTCCAAATTCGAAGTCGCAAGAGGAAAAGGCGCGCCGGCTGGCTGGTCAAGCTCCCCGCGACATCCCGTCGCGGGCGCGTGGGGCTTCTTTATGGCGGTGGCGCGGTCGAGGCGCGCAGGGCCAGTTCGAACGGCAGCAGGTGATCGGCGCGCGACAGCTTGCCGTCCTTGGCGGCCGCGGCGACCAGCAGGTCGACGGCCTGGGCGGCCATCTCGGCCACAGGCTGGCGCACGGTGGTCAGCGGCGGCAGCGACAGCCGGACGCTGGGCGTGTCGTCGAAGGTCGCCAGCGACAGCGCGCCGGGAATGGCGATGTCCAGCCGGCGGGCCACGTGCATGACGGCAAGGGCGGTCTCGTCGTTGCCGGCCAGGATGGCGGTCGGGCGGTCGGGGCGCGACAGCAGGGCCTCGGCGGCGGCGGCCCCGCCCTCGAAGGTGAAGTCGCCGGGGACCAGCAGGGTCTCGTCGACGGTCAGGCCGGCGGCGGCCATGGCCTGGCGGTAGCCGTCCTCGCGAGCCTGGCTGGCCAGGAAGCGCTTGCTGCCGGTGACGAAGCCGATGCGGCGGTGGCCCTGACCGGCCAGATGCTCGGTCAGCTGGCGCGCCGCGGCCTGGTCGTCCATCCGCACCCGCGCGCCCGGACCTGCCGCCGCCGAGCCCATGCGCACGAACGGGACCTGGGCGCGCTTGAGCGCCTCCAGCACCGTCGGGTCCTCGCAGTTGGGCGGCGTCAGGATCACCCCATCGGGGCGCAGGGAGGAGAGCACGTGCTGCACCCGCCGGGCCAGCTGGTCGCTCTCCAGGTCGATCAGTTCGCACAGCAGGTGATAGCCGTGCACGTCGCAGCGGAGCATGGCCCCGTACTGCATGCGGTCGATCCAGTTGTTGCCCCGGTCGCTGCGCCAGTTCTCCAGGGTCAGCTTGCGGTCGTTGAAGGCGACGATCAGGAACGAGCGCGACCCGCCCAGGCGGCGGGCGGCGATGTTGGGGGCGTAGCCCAGTTGGTCGATGGCCGCCTGCACGCGCTCGCGCAACTGCGGCGTGACCGTCGGCTCGTTGTTGACCACGCGCGACACGGTCTTGACCGAGACCCGGGCCTTTTCGGCCACATGGACGATGGTGACGTTGCGCATCGGGCTCCCGCCGCCGGCTTTCGGCGCGGCGTTAGCGATAGCGCGGCCCCGAGGGGCGAGTCGAGCCGGTTCCTGTGCTTCGCGGTGCAGTAAATGCCGAAAAGACGAAAAGTAAGACATCGTTGTCAGAAATTCATGGTGCTCTGATTTCGGTTGAAATCGCTTTCAGTGGAACGGTTTGCGGTGAATTTGTCCTCGCGTGGACAAATATTAGCGTGTTGACACCAATTAAGACAACGTTGTCTCGTTATCGGGTGAGGCGGTCGCAAGCAGACGACCCCGCGAGCGGGAGGCCAGATCCATGCGTGTGCGCATGGCCCGGGAGCCGCCGCGCGCCCGTCGGCCAGCCGCCGCCTCGAAACCCTACGCTGCTCCCGTGGCGTGTTCGGGCGCGGCGGCCTCTTTCCCCTTGGCCGTCGCGCTCCTTTTTCGATCGAGGCCGCCCGTGACGCCGTTCCGCCTTTCCGCCCTGGCCCTTCTGGCCGCCACCAGCCTGACCAGCGTCGCCAGCGCCGAGGTGCTGACCCCCGCCGGCAAGGCCACGGCCAACGTCGCCGCCTGGCCCGTGGTCAAGAGCCCCGCGGCCCTGACCGACGCGGCGACCGAGGCGAGGATCACCGCGCTGATGGCGAAGATGTCGGTGCGCGAGAAGGTCGGCCAGACGATCCAGGCCGACATCGGCTCGATTCGTCCCGAGCAGCTGCGCGAGTACCCGCTGGGTTCGATCCTGGCCGGCGGCAGCTCGGGCCCCAACGGCAACGACAAGGCCGGCCCCAAGGAGTGGGCGCAGTTCGTCGACCTGTTCCGCGCCGTGTCGCTGGAGGCTCGCGACGGCCACGTGCCGATCCCGCTGATGTTCGGCATCGACGCCGTGCACGGCCACAACAACGTGGTCGGCGCCACGCTGTTTCCGCACAATGTCGGTCTGGGCGCGGCCCGCGATCCAGATCTGATTGAGCGCATCGGCAAGGCGACCGCCGAAGAGGTGGCCGTGGCCGGCGGCGACTGGACCTTCGGGCCGACGGTGGCCGTGCCGCGCGACGATCGCTGGGGCCGCGCCTACGAGGGCTACGGCGAGGATCCGGAGATCGTCAAAAGCTACGCCGGCCGCATGACGCTGGGCCTGCAGGGCAAGCTCGTGGCCGGCAAGGCGCTGGAGGCCGGACGTATCGCCGGCAGCGCCAAGCACTTTCTCGCCGACGGCGGCACGCTGAACGGCAAGGACCAGGGCGACGCGCCGGTGTCGGAGGCCGACCTCGTGCGCCTGCACGCCCAAGGCTATCCGCCCAGCATCGAGGCCGGCATCCTGACGGTGATGGCCTCGTTCTCCAGCTGGAACGGCGTCAAGCACACCGGCAACAAGACGCTGCTGACGGACGTGCTGAAGGACCGCATGGGCTTTACCGGCTTCGTGGTCGGCGACTGGAACGCGCACGGCCAGGTCGACGGCTGCTCGAACGTCTCGTGCCCGCAGGCCCTGAACGCGGGTCTGGACATGTACATGGCCCCCGACAGCTGGCAGGGCCTGTTCGACAGTACCTTGAAGCAGGTCGAGAGCGGCGAGATCAGCATGGCGCGCCTCGACGACGCCGTGCGCCGCATCCTGCGGGTCAAGGTCAAGTCGGGCCTGTTCGACCGTGTCGCCCCGCCGGTGCAGGGCCGCTACGAGCGGGTCGGCGCGCCTGATCACCGCGCCCTGGCCCGCGAGGCTGTGGCCAAGTCGCTGGTGCTGCTGAAGAACGACGGCGTGCTGCCGATCAAGGCGGGCGCGAAGGTGCTGGTGGCCGGCGACGCCGACGACATCGGCAAGGCGGCCGGCGGCTGGACCCTGTCGTGGCAGGGCACGGGCAACACCAACGCCGACTTCCCCGGCGCCCAGTCGATCTGGAGCGGTCTGAAGGAGGCGGTCGAGGCTGCGGGCGGCAAGGCGACCCTGTCGAAGGACGGATCGTTCGCCGACAAGCCCGACGTGGCCGTGGTGGTGTTCGGCGAGACGCCCTATGCCGAGTTCCAGGGCGACCTGCAGCACCTGGAGCACCAGCCGGGCGACAAGACCGATCTGGCTCTGCTCAAGAAACTCAAGGCCGCCGGCGTGCCGGTGGTGGCGGTGTTCCTGTCGGGCCGTCCGCTGTGGGTGAACCCCGAGATCAACGCCTCGGACGCCTTCGTCGCCGCCTGGCTGCCGGGCTCGGAAGGCGGCGGCGTCGCCGACGTGCTGGTGGCCGGCAGGGACGGCAAGTCCAGGCGCGACTTCACCGGCAAGCTGTCGTTCAGCTGGCCCAAGACCGCCGACCAGGGGCCGCTGAACAAGGGTGACAAGGGCTACGACCCGCAGTTCGCCTACGGCTATGGCCTCAGCTACGCCAAGCCGGGCAAGGTGGCGACGCTGGGCGAGGTGTCGGGCGTTTCCGGCGCCAGCGTCAATGTCGACAAGTACTTCGTCTCGGGCCGCACGCCGGCTCCGTGGCTGCTGTCGACCGCCGGCGGGGTGAAGCTGACGGCCATCGACGCCGCCGCCCAGGAGGACGCGCGCCTGGCCACCTGGACGGGGCCCGGGGCCCTGCTGGTCAATGGCCCGCCCGCCGACCTGACCCGCCAGACCACCGGCGACCTGTCGATCGCCTTCACCTACCGCGTCGACGAGCGGGCGCCTGGGCCGGTGGGCTTCTCGATCTCGTGCGGCGAGGGTTGCGCCGGCGGCGTCGACGTCACGAAGATCTTCGCCGACGCTCCGTTGGGGGAATGGCGCAAGACCCAGATCAAGCTGTCGTGCCTGAAGGCCGCCGGCGCCGACATGAGCCGGATCTCCTCGCCGGTGGTGCTGTCGGCGCAGGCCGGCTTCAAGCTGGCCTTCCACGAGATCCGCCTGGAGCCGACGGAGGCGCATGTGAGCTGCCCGGGGCAGTAGCCCCCAGCCGCTCCAGCAGCGCGTCCCGGTACGTCCGGCTGGTGACCACCTCGTCGCCGCCGGCCATGGTCAGCCGCCAGGAGCCGTCCGACAGCGGGCGGGCCTCGCGCACGTGGGCGAGGTTGACCAGCGACGAGCGGTGGGCGCGGGCGAACAGGCGAGGATCCAGCCTCGCCTCAAGGCTCTGCAGCGTGGCGCGCAGCAGCCCTTCGCGGCCGGCCCAGTGGACGACGACGTAGTTGTCGGCCGCGCCGAACCACTCGACGGCCGACGCCTCGACCGGGATGCGGCGCGCGCCCGACATCACCATCAGCCGTTCGGCCTCGTCCGGCGGGGCGGCGACGGCGCGGGCCTGCGCCAGGGCCGCTTCGAGCAGGGCGTTGCGGGCCCGGGCCTGGCGGGCGCGGCGGTGGTGGACGGCGGCCAGGCCGACCGCGGCGATGGCCGAATAGAGCAGCAGGCAGACGGGCGTCCGTTCCAGCATCCTGGCGCCAAGGGCTGTCTCGCCGCCGACGAAGGCGCGGTCGATCAGGCTGGCGGCCAGGGCCTCCAGCGGCACGACGGCGAGGCCGGCGACGAAGCTCGCCGCGATTCCGCGCGCCCCGGCCCCGAACCGGCGCAGCACCAGCCAGACGACCCCCGCCGCCGGCAGCCAGGCGGCGTAGATCCCGCCCTGCCAGAGCAGGGAGGCGCCCACGGACAGGCTCTCTCCGCGCCCGGCCGCCAGCCGGCGGGCGAACCAGGCGGCGCTGACGCTGGTGACCGTCAAGCTGTAGGCGGTGAAGGCCCAGACCCAGGCGGCGGTGGGCGCGGCCCTCAGGCGAGCGACCATGCGCGCCGCCGCCGGACGGCCAGGGCCGCGATCCAGATCACGGCCATCGGTTGGAACAGCAAGGTCGGCCAGAGCTGGCTCCACGGCGTCGGCAGGAAGGTCAGGAAGTTGCCCGAGAAGGCGCTGAGCACCGCGCCATAGGCGCCCAGCATCTTCATAAGATGCTCGTAGGTCCAGAGGTCGGGCGAGAACGGCCAGTCGCCGGGCCGGGCGAACCGCCAGAGATCCCAGCCCCCCATCAGGAAGGCGCCCCAGACCAGGGCGATGCTCGGCGCGCGCGGCGCGTCGCTGTCGCCGCTCAGCAGCAGGACCAGCACCCAGGCGCCGATCGCCACCACGGCCAGGGTGACGGCCCAGTCGAGCGCGGTCGCCCGCTGGCTCGGATCGCGGTCGGGGCGCTTGCGGCGCAGCACCCGATAGCCCGAGAACAGGCCAAGGCTGGCCGTCGCCGACAGGGCGGTGAAATAGGCGTTGAAGTGCAGCGCCGTCATCCCCCAGGCGGCCGCCAGCATCACCCCCATCACGACGGAGAACACGCGTCCCGACAGACGGTGCGCGCGCGAGCCCTTGCGCGTCAGGATCGGCGCGAGGCCCACGACGGCGGCGGCAAGGCCGCAGGTTATGTGCAGGGCGAGGGCGGGGGCGAAGAACTGTTCCATGACCGCCGTGGTGGCGGGCGCGCCAAGGGCATGGAAGCGGCGTGGGGCGGATCGCGGCGGCGAGGGGCGAGGGGCGAGGGG
>CBINOL010000160.1:0-9815 GCA_966252285.1 uncultured Caulobacter sp. | reverse complement strand
GGCGACGAACGGCACGGTGCGCGAGGCGCGCGGGTTCACTTCCAGCACGTAGATGCGCGGGGCCTCGCCGTGCGGCTCCTCGATGGCGAACTGCACGTTCATCAGGCCGCGCACATTGAGGGCGAGAGCCATCTGCACGGTCTGGCGCTTCAGTTCCTCGATCGTCTCGGCCTTCAGCGAGAAGGGCGGCATCGAGCAGGCGCTGTCGCCCGAGTGGACGCCGGCTTCCTCGATGTGCTCCAGCACGCCGGCGACGAAGACGTTCTCGCCGTCGCACAGGGCGTCGACATCGACTTCGGTGGCGCGGCTCAGATAGTGGTCGAGCAGGATCGGGTGCTCGAGCGAGATCTCGCCGGCGCCGGCGATGTAGCGCTCCATGGCCTCGTGATCACGGATGATCTCCATCCCCCGCCCGCCCAGCACGTAGGACGGACGCATCACGAACGGGAAGCCGATCTTGTCGCCTTCGGCGCGGGCCTCGTCCCAGCTGCGGGCGATGGCGTTTTCCGGCTGGGCGATGTCGAGGCCGTTCAGCAGTTGCTGGAAGCGCTCGCGGTCCTCGGCCAGGTCGATGGCGTCAGGGCTGGTGCCCAGGATCGGCACGCCGGCCTCTTCCAGGGCGTGGGCCAGCTTCAGCGGGGTCTGGCCGCCGAACTGCACGATCACGCCGGCCAGCTCGCCGGCGCCCATTTCGACGTGCAGCAGCTCCAGCACGTCCTCGGCCGTCAGCGGCTCGAAGTACAGGCGGTCGGAGGTGTCGTAGTCGGTCGAGACGGTCTCGGGGTTGCAGTTGACCATGATCGACTCCACGCCGATCTGGTCGAGCGCGAAGGCCGCGTGGCAGCAGCAGTAGTCGAACTCGATGCCCTGGCCGATCCGGTTGGGGCCGCCGCCGAGGATGACGGCCTTCTTGCGGTCGGACGGCTGGCTTTCGCACTCGGGGATCTGGCCCAGGGCGCCGAACTCGTAGGTCGAGTACATGTAGGGCGTCGAGGCCAGGAACTCGCCGGCGCAGCTGTCGATGCGCTTGAACACCGGGCGCACGTTCAGGGCCTGGCGAGCGGCGCGGACGGCCTTTTCGGTTCCGTTGGTCAGCTTGGCCAGGCGCGCGTCGGAGAAGCCCTGGGCCTTCAGTTCGCGGAAGCCTTGGGCGGTCTTGGGCAGGCCGCCGGCGCGGACCAGGCCTTCCTGGCGGACGATCTCGGCGATCTGGCGCAGGAACCACGGCTCGTAGCTGCAGGCGGCGTTGACCTCTTCCACGGTCAGGCCGTGACGGAAGGCCTGGGCGATGACGCGCAGGCGGTCCGGGGTCGGCACGCCCAGGGCGCGGACGACGGCGGCCTTGCCGGTGTCGGGATCATCGGCGCCGTGGATCTCGACCTCGTCGAAGCCGGCGAGGCCGGTTTCCAGGCCGCGCAGGGCCTTCTGGACGCTTTCCTTGAAGGTGCGGCCGATGGCCATCACTTCGCCGACCGACTTCATGGCCGTGGTCAGCAGGGGCTCCGAACCCGGATACTTCTCGAAGGCGAAGCGCGGGATCTTGGTGACGACGTAGTCGATCGACGGCTCGAACGAGGCGGGGGTCGCGCCGCCGGTGATGTCGTTCTTCAGTTCGTCCAGCGTGTAGCCGACGGCCAGGCGCGCGGCGACCTTGGCGATCGGGAAGCCGGTGGCCTTCGAGGCCAGGGCGGACGAACGCGACACGCGCGGGTTCATCTCGATGACGACCATGCGGCCGTCGGCCGGGTTCAGCGCGAACTGGACGTTCGAGCCGCCGGTCTCGACGCCGATCTCGCGCAGCACGGCGATCGAGGCCGCGCGCATCCACTGGTATTCCTTGTCCGTCAGGGTCAGGGCCGGGGCGACGGTGATCGAGTCGCCGGTGTGGACGCCCATCGGGTCGATGTTCTCGATCGAGCAGACGATGATGCAGTTGTCCGCGGTGTCGCGGACCACTTCCATCTCGTATTCCTTCCAGCCCAGCACGCTCTCTTCGATGAGCACCTCGGTGGTTGGGGAGAGGTCGAGGCCGCGCTCGACGATCTCCTTGAACTCCTCGAGGTTGTAGGCGATGCCGCCGCCGGTGCCGGCCAGGGTGAAGGACGGACGGATGATCGCCGGCAGGCCGACGAAATCCAGGCCTTCCATGGCTTCGTCCATGGTGTGGGCGGCCTTGGAGCGCGGGCTCTCGAGGCCCAGCTTGTCCATGGCGTCACGGAACTTCTGACGGTCCTCGGCCTTGTCGATGACCTCGGCCTTGGCGCCGATCATCTCGACGCCGAACTTCTTCAGAACGCCGGATTCCTCGAGGGCCAGCGCGGTGTTCAGCGCCGTCTGGCCGCCCATGGTCGGGAGCAGGGCGTCGGGGCGCTCCTTCTCGATGATCTTGGCGACCATGTCGGGGGTGATCGGCTCGATATAGGTCGCGTCGGCCACGTCCGGATCGGTCATGATCGTGGCCGGGTTCGAGTTGACCAGGATGATCCGGTAGCCCTCGGCGCGCAGCGCCTTGCAGGCCTGGACGCCCGAATAGTCGAACTCGCAGGCTTGACCGATGACGATCGGGCCGGCGCCGATGATCAGGATCGAGGAGAGGTCGGTACGTTTGGGCATGGCTAACTCGCGCAAAGACACGGTCGCGCACATCCGCGCGCCCGCTGTCGACCATCTTGCAGGTTAAGCCGCCCCTTTAGAGACGGAGTCAGGCGGGCGCAACCCCAGAGTCGGGGAGTCTGGAAAAGCGCTGTTAGCGGTGTGGCTTAGTGTCCGCCCTTGGCCGGCGGCGCGGGGACTACGGGGGGCTCGGCGGGGGCGGCCGCCAGGCTCCAGGCCCAGCCGGCGACGGCGCGGTCGTAGCCCATGCGGAACAGGGCCTTGCGGTTGCCGGCGGCGAAGTCCAGGCCCGAGGTGTCGGCCTCGGCGGCGTCGGGAATGGCGCTGTAGAACAGCTGGCCGCCGTTGCGCTGGGCGAAGCTGGCGCTGGCGGCCAGATGGGTGCGGATCAGGGCCTTGCTCATGGTCTGCCACGAGCGGCCGACGATCGACAGGGCGCCGCCCTTGGTGAAGCCGAAGACGCCGCCGACCTGGCCGTTGACGACGACGAAGATCCGGCCCGGCCTGGCCGTGCCGCGATCGGCGGTCCACAGCAGCAGCGACTCGGGGGCGACGAAGAACGGGATGGTCACCCCGCCGTCGACATGCATCTCCGACAGCCGGCGGCCGTGGCCCTCGACCTGGATCAGGGCGGGCGGGAAGACGCCGGGGATGCTGGCCGAGGCCACCAGCACGTCGCGGAACAGCGCGCGCGAGGCCTCGTCGCCCTTGGCGGCGATGGCGCCCATGTCCCAGATCACCGTCTCCTCGGTGTCGAGGTTGGTGGTGGCGATCAAGAGGCGGCGGCCGCGGGCGTGCTCGGCCGCGATGGCCTGCATCATGTTGGCGTCGGCGTACTTGTCGACCAGGCCGCTCAACGCCCGGCTGTCGTAGAAGCTGGGGTGGAAGAGCACGCCCAGGCCGCGCGGCTGCAGGATCCGGTCGGCGGCCTCGCCGGTGTAGACCTCGGCCAGGCGAGCGTCCCAGGTGGGGCCGAGGAAGGCGAAGGGGGCGGTGAGGGCGCCGGTGGAGACGCCGGTGACGATGTCGAACTCGGGCCGCTCGCCGGTCTTGGTCCAGCCGGTGATCACGCCCGCGCCGTAGGCCCCGTTGGAGCCGCCGCCTGAGAGCGCCAGGACGTCGAAGGTCTTCTGGTGGCGGGCGCGGTTGCGGGCGGCGTCGGCGAAGCGGATGCCCGCGGCGCTGTCGCTGGCGTTGAAGCGGATGTCCGACAGGCCCGACGGCGGCGGTCCGGCCAGATCACTGGCCTTGAAGGCGTCGCGCGAGACCGAGCCGCAGGCGGTCAGGGCCATCAGGGCGAGGGCGGCGAGGGCGAGGCGGATCGGACGCATGAGGAGCCGGCGGTGCTTGAACGGCGCGAACCTAGGCGTGGCCGCGCCCCGCGTCCACTCAATGGCGCATTTGTTCAAAACCGAACGCCGGAACGCAAAACGGGCCGGCGCAGGGCCGGCCCGTTCGCGGGTCGCTTGTGCAGCGAGGCCTTTTAGGCCGACTGCAGCTGGCCGGCCGAGACCTTGCCGCTGCGGCGGTCTTGCTCGAGCTCGTAGCTGACCTTCTGGCCTTCGTTCAGCGTGGTCATGCCGGCGCGCTCGACGGCCGAGATGTGCACGAAGACGTCGTTGCCGCCGTCTTCAGGCTGGATGAAGCCGAAGCCCTTGGTGCCGTTGAACCATTTCACGGTGCCGATAGCCATTGGGGTAGTCCTTCAGATCGTAGTGCAGGGCGCCTCGCGGCGTGCGCCGGGAAGCGATCAATTTCGTTGGAGGTCGGAGGGCTGGCCCGGCGCTTCTTCATCAAAGAAGCATGGAATAGCAGATCGAGCGGCAGCGAATTCGATGCCGCTCTTGTAGTCGGTCGCCAATTTACATGCAAGCGATATATCGGAATTTTATTTTTGGCCATCAAGCATGACCTTCGAAGCTCTTCGAGCGTTGTGGTTATCGACATCGCTGATTTGAGTGGAACGTGGCCATGACGTTGATCGACCGTATCCCCGATCTGAAGGACGCCGAACTGGCGCAACTGCTGAGCAACGTGCGCCGCCTGGACGTCAGCGGGACCCCCGAGGAACGCCGCCGCGCGGCCGAGGTTGCCCCCCACCTGGAACGCGAGGCCTCGCGTCGGCGCGAGCGGGTGCTGATGGCGCGTCGCGCGGCGACCGCGCGCTTCTAAGAGAAACCTGCGGCGACCGCGCGCCTGCGGCGATCGCCCGCTTCTAGGTAGTGAACCTTAAGCGTCGAAATCGTCTTGATCAGGTCGATATTGCGAGTCACTCTCAATAACGACCTTGAGTCCTGGAGGCGATCATGGTGTTGCGGATGACGGGGACCCGCTGGCTGGCCCTGATGATGCAGGCCGAACGGGCCGGCGGCGAGGAGCGGCCCGACAGCGAGTGGCTGATGTACGGCCCGTCCGAGGAAGACGACGACAGCGAGATCATCGCGGGCGAGTAGAACTCACCGGCTCGAACGCCAGCGTGCGTCCGAAGAACGGCAGGGCGCGGGTTTCGACGCGGCCGTCGCGCGTCCAATGGCGCTCGCCCCACCAGCCGCGATATTCCTCGGCCTCGTTGGGCACGCCGAACTCTTCGAGCAGGCCCGCGAAGGCGCGGTTGGCCACCACGTGGTCGGCGTTGCCGTCGAAGCGGCCCCAGTCGAACATCAGGCCGCGCAGGCTTTTCAGGTCCGCGGCGTGGGCCGGCAGCAGCCGGTCTAGCAGGAAGGCGTTCTGCAGCCTGGCCGTCAGCACCGGATCGGTGGCGAGGGTCGCGCCTCGGCCGCTGGCGGGCAGGTCGACGTAGAGCGGGGCCTTGTCCGGATTGGGCAGAAAGGCCTGATACATGCCCAGGAACACCCGTGAGAAACCGTCGTCGCCGAGGTCGTCGAGCGACCTGGCCGCGGCCAGCCGCTCGAAATTGGGACGCGAGTTCATGGTCTGCAGGCCGACGCCCGTACCGACAGGATGCAGGGCGTAGACCGAGCCGAAGACGCCCGGCGCGACCATGGCCGTGCGGATCGCGCCATAGCCGCCCATGCGGTCGCCCAGCAGGCCGCGCGAGGCCGGGACGGGCAGGGTGCGGAAGCGGCCGTCGACGGCGGCCACCAGGTCCTTGGCCAGAAAGCCCGTCCAGTCTCCGGTCACCGGCGAGGTCGCGTAGAACGAACTGCCGGCCGGGGTGGAGAAGTCGGCGCTGACCAGGATCAGCGGCGGGACCGTACCGTCGGCGATCGCCCGGTCGAGCACGGCCTTGGCGCCGTCGCGGTCGAAGATCGCGGGATGGCCGTCGAACAGGTTGGGCAGGAAGTAGACGACCGGATAGCGCCGCGATCCCGCCTCATAGCCGTCGGGCAGGTAGGCGACGACCTTGCGGATCGGCGAGATCCCGACCTTGGCGCCGTCGAAACGTTTCGAGGCGACCTCGAAATCCACCAGCCGCCCGTCGGCCCGCGCCGGCAGGGGCGCGAGCGCCAGCAGGAACACAACGCACGACCACAGCACGCCACGCATCGCACCGCCCCCGTCGCAGGTGTTGGGAGGGCGATGGTCGCCCTATGCGTGTGTCGGATTTGGGGCGGCAGTCAGGATGGATACTGCCGCCACGGGTCTATCAAGGCCACACCGGTGGAGGCGAAGTCCGCCGTATTGCGCGTGACCACCGTCATCCTGTGGACGAGCGCCGTAGCAGCGATCAACGCGTCCCGTTCGGCGCGAGGATCTGGCACGTGCAGGCCCGCGCAGCATTTGGCGACGGCCGTGTCGATCGGCAGGACGCGATCCTTGAATTCGGTCAGCACCTGCTGGTCGAGCCAGGTGCGAAGCGCCGCGCCTTGCTGCGGATCTCGGCGCTCCATCCGCAGGACGCCGGCTTCAAGTTCGAGGACGGTGATCGCCGAGATGTAGAGGGCGGCGGCGTCGACCCGCTCGGCCCACGCCACGACATTGGGATCGGCCCGGCCGTGCCGGGCCTTGCGCAGTTCGGAGACGACGTTCGTGTCGAGGACGAACATCAATCGAAATCGGCCGGGCGGCTGCCGATGGCCGCGCGCTGCGGTTCGAATTCGCTAGCTTCTGCGTCGGGGGCCTCGGCGTCGGGCATGGCCAGGGCGTCGACGATGCTGCGTCGATCGCCGGTGAGCCGACGGTACTCCTCGATGCTGAGCAGCACGTGACGAGGCTGGCCGCGATCGGTGATGAACACCGGGCCGTTGGCGGCGGCTTTCTTGGCGCCGCTGGCGTCCTGATTGAACTCGCGGCTCGAGAGGGTGGTGATGGGCATGTCGATCCGCCGGGTAGAATGTAGTTATGTTACTACAATCCACTTGGCGGAACAACGACGCCGGCTGGCGCTCAGGTCAGCGCCTTGCGGGCGGCTTCCCAGTACTGGGCGCCGGTGATCAGGGTGACGATGGCGGCGACGCCGAGCAGGCCGTGGACGGCCCAGGAAACCGGCTCGATGATCGCCGGGTCCTGCGGCAGGTTGAAAGCGCCCCAGGACACCACGACCAGCTCGCCGCCGATGGCCACCAGCTGCAGGGTGGTCTTCCACTTGGCCAGCAGGGTGACGGGCAGCTTGACGCCCTTGCCGGCCCCGACCTCGCGCAGGGCGCTGACGGCGAACTCGCGGAACAGGATCAGGCCGGCGGGCAGGATGACAAGCGGGTTGGGGCCCAGGGCCATCAGGCCCAGCAGGGCGCCGCAGACCAGGATCTTGTCGCCGATGGGATCGAGAATCGCGCCCCAGATGCTGACCGCGTCGAGCTTGCGGGCCAGCCAGCCGTCGAAGAAGTCGGTGACCGCGGCGATCACGAAGGCCCAGAACGCCCAGCGCTGCAGCGAGAACTGCTGGTCGCCGGTCAGGCGCTCGCTGAGCCACGGCACGCCGCCGGCGGCGGCCGCCAGGGCCACGAACATGAAGAGGGCGATGACCAGGCGGGCGGAGGTCAGGATGTTGGGCAGGGCTTTCATGGCGCCGTTCTAACGCATGAGCGCGGGAGAGGGCTATGGCGCATGCGCGGTCGCGGCCAAGCCTTTCGCCTCAAGCGGGTACTGGGATTCACCGACACTGACCGTTCTTCCCGAGCTTCCCCGCGAAGGCGGGGATCCAATCTGCATTTCAAGAGAGGGATCGGCCTTGAACGAACCGCAGGCGCCGCTTGGGTCCCCGCCTTCGCGGGGAAGGGCGGTGTGGGAGATGGCGGCCGTATGAATTTCGATCTGTCCTAAAGGGTGAAGACCTCGCTGTTGTCCATGCGCACGTTGCG
Organism: uncultured Caulobacter sp.; assembly: GCA_966252285.1. Taxonomy (GTDB): domain Bacteria; phylum Pseudomonadota; class Alphaproteobacteria; order Caulobacterales; family Caulobacteraceae; genus Caulobacter. Next base: position 1,941 of record CBINOL010000160.1, on the reverse strand, counting down.
GACGGCGCGATAGGCGTCATCGGCCGCGCGGTCGCCTTCGGGCAGGAAGTTCAGCAGCAGCGAGCGCCGCCGGGCGCCGGACACGTTGCGGGTGGCGCCATGCAGCAGGTCGGCGTCGAACACCAGGATGTCGCCGGCTTCGCCCGACAGGGTCAGCGAGGCGGCCTCGTCGGGTTCTCCCCGGTCGAGCGTGCGGGGCACCACGCGGGTGGCGCCGTTGGCGGGGCCGTAGTCGTCGAGGAAGATCATGGCCGACGCCGCCCGCAGGCCCGCGCCGTCGCGGTGCAAGGGCTGATGGCCGCCGTCCGGCAGGGGGGAGCGGCCCTCGACCTGGGCGAGAAAGAAGGGGCCGTCCAGAATTCGCGCCGCCGCCGCCAGCAGGTCCGGCAGTCGGCAGGTCTCGCGCACGGTCGGATCCAGGTCGACGAGCGCGTGGCGCCAGCCGGGCGCCTTGGGGGCGGTCCACTGCTCGCCGCCGCCGACGCCCGCCTCGAACGCCCCGCGCAGAAGGTCGCGCCAGGCCTCGGGCACGGCGCCGCGCAGCAGGAGATAACCGTCATGGTCGAGAAGGGCGGCCTGATCCGCGGCCAGCGAGCCGACCTTGGTCGGCGTCAAAGCGGTGCACATGGAGATTGCGTAGAACCCAACCCCAGGGCTCGCAAGAGCGTCGCGTACGTAAGGCGCGAAGGGAAAAATGGGCTGCGGCGGTGGTGGCGCTGGGGACCGGTCGGCCCCAGATAGGACACGGGGCGTATAGTGTAACACCAAGTGGAGTAGAGCCTCATGAGCACGGAATTCGCGAACAAGGTCGCCCTGGTCACCGGCGGCGCCTCGGGTATCGGCGAGGCGGTGGTGCGCGAACTGGCGGCCGGCGGCGCCAAGGTGGTGATCGCCGACTTCAACCTCGACGCCGCCGAAAAGCTGGCGAAGGAAGTCGGTTCGGCCAGCGCCTTCAAGGTGGACGTCGCCGACCCGGTCCAGGTCGAGGCCATGGTCAAGTTCGCGGTCGACACCTACGGAGCGCTGCACCTGGCGGTGAACAACGCCGGCATCGGCGGGCCCAACCTGCCCACGGCCGACTATCCGCTGGATCAGTGGAAGCGCGTGGTCGATGTCGACATGAACAGCGTGCTCTATTCGATGAAGTACGAGATCCCGGCCATGCTGGCGGCCGGCGGCGGCTCGATCGTCAACATGGCCTCGATCCTGGGCACACACGGCTGGGCCGGTTCGGGCGCCTATGTCGCGTCCAAGCACGCGGTGGTGGGCATGACCAAGACTGCGGCCATCGAGTACGCCCCGCAGGGCGTGCGCATCAACGCCGTCGGCCCCGGCTTCATCGAGACCCCGCTGATCCATTCGGAAATGACCGACGAGGCTCGCGCCGGCCTGATCGGCTTGCATCCGGCCGGGCGCCTGGGTCGTCCGGAAGAGGTTTCGGCGCTGACCTGCTTCCTGCTGTCGGACCGCGCCTCGTTCATCACCGGCAGCTATCACCTGGTGGACGGCGGGTTCTCGGCCCGCTGACGGATCGGCCCCGCCGTTCGCGCGGCGGGGCAATCCTCTTCCTTGAAACAAGGTTCGCGCGAAGAAATCTCATTGGTTCTGGCGGATTTCCTGTTTGGAGCGGGTGATTTTCTTCTCTCGGATGGTTGACGTGGCGGGCGGGTAGCGCCAAGCCGTGGTCAAGTTTCCGAGGACGCCATGACCGCCAGCGCCGCACCGACCAGCAATTCCTCCCGCCGCGTGCTGATGGCCAGCCTGGTGGGCACGGCGGTGGAGTTCTACGACTTCTACATCTACGCCACGGCCGCCTCCCTGGTGTTCGGCAAGCTGTTCTTCCCACAGGCCTCGCCCTCGGCCCAGCTGATGAACGCCTATGCCACCTTCGCCATCGCCTTTTTCGCGCGGCCCGTCGGCTCGGCCGTGTTCGGCCACTTC
>CBINOL010000159.1:0-9840 GCA_966252285.1 uncultured Caulobacter sp. | reverse complement strand
CGGCGGTCGCCCCCTCCGTCACGTCGCCGATGGCGCCGCGCCACCTCCCCCGTTTCTCGGGGGAGGAGTAGGGAGCTGTCGCGAAGCGACCGAGGGGGTCGCCGTCAGGCGGTCGCCCGCTTCTCCTCCCCGCGCGCCGTCAGCCAGTACATCACCGGCGTGGCCACCCGCGACAGCACGGTCGAGGTCACCAGGCCCCCGATGATGGCGATGGCCAGGGGCGAGTAGAGGCCCGAGCGTTCGAGGGCCAGCGGCAGGAGACCGCCGATCGCCGTGGCCGAGGTCAGCAGCACGGGCAGGAAGCGCACCTCGCCGGCCTTCTCGATGGCGTCGTGCAGGCTCATGCCTTCGCGGCGCAGCTGTTCGGTGAAGTCGACTAGCAGGATCGAGTTCTTGATCTCGATGCCGATGAGGGCGATCAGGCCGATGGTCGCGGTGAACGACAGGGAATTGCCGGTCAGCCACAGGGCCGCGGCCGCGCCGAAGATCCCGAACGGGATGATGCCGGCCACCACCAGGGCGGTCTTGAACTTGCGGAACTCCAGGACCAGCACCGCCAGTATGCCGAACACCGCCACCATCACCGCCGCGCCCAGCCCCGCGAAGCTTTCCGACTGGGCTTCGGCCTGGCCGCCCAGGCTCAGCACGTAGCCGGGCGGCATAGGCAGCTCCTTCTGCAGCCGCGCCAGCACCTCCTTGGTGACGCTGTCGGTCAAGTAGCCGGTGCGGACGAAGGCGGTGACCGTCACCGTCCGCTCGCGGTCGAAGCGGTCGATGCGGGCGGGGCTGGACTTCAGGCTGGGGGTGGCGATGGCCGACAGGGGGGCGGCCTCGCCGTCGGCGGTGGGCACGTAGACGCCCGTCAGGGCCGACAGAGCGTTGCGGTCGGCGCCGTCGACCTGGCTCATCGGCAGGCGCACCTTGACGGCGTAGTCGTCGCCGTCGGCGTCGCGGAAGCGGCCGGTCTCCTCGCCCGACAGCGACAGGCGGGCCACGCGGCGGGCCGCGCCGGCCGGCACGCCCAGGGCTGCGGCCTTGGCCTCGTCGACGCCGAGGTCGAGGTCGGTGCGGTCCAGCCGCACGGGGTTGCCGACGTCGCGGGTTCCGGGCGTGCTCTTGAGGACGGCTTCGGCGCGGACGGCCAGGGCCTTGAGCGCCTCGAGATTGCGGCCGGTGATGCGCACGGCCACGGGGGCCTCGATCGGCGGGCCGTTCTCGAACACCTCGACGCTGATCCGCGCGCCGGGATAGCGGGCGAAGTCGGCGCGCAGGCGGTCGAGCAGCTGTTCGCTCTTGCCCGGCTCCCAGCGCTTGAGACTGACGAACATCTCGCCATAGGTCACCGCGCTCTCGCGCTGGGACTGGTTGTAGAACACCTGCGGATTGCCGCGGCCCAGGTTGGCGGCGCGCCAGACGATGTCGGGCTCCTTGGAAAGGCGCTGGTCGACATAGCGCAGGGCCGCGTCGGTGCGGGCCAGGGACGAGCCGTCGGGCGTGGTCACCCGGACCAGGAACTGCGGCGTCTCGGCGGCGGGGAACAGGCTGGAGCCGGCCGCCTGCAGCATCGGAACCGCCGTGGCGCACAGGGCCAGCATCACGCCCAGCGCCAGCCAGGGCCGCGCCAAGGCGTGGTGCAGCACCGGACGGTAGACGGTGTGGATCACCCGGTTGACGGCCTGCAGCAGGCGGTTGCCCTCGGGATCGGAGTGCTTGTCCAGCACCCGGCTGGCCAGGAACGGGATGATGGTCAGCGACACGAAGAGCGAGGCGCCCACCGTGCACAGCACCGTCACCGGCAGCGAGCGGATATAGGCCCCCGAGCCGGCCGGCAGGGCCATCAGGGGCAGGAAGGCCAGCATCAGGGTGGCCGTGCAGCCGATCACGGCCAGGGCGATCTGGCCCGAGCCGTTGATCGCCGCGGCCGTGCGCTCCTCGCCCTCGCGGATCCGGCGGGCGATGTTCTCGGTGATGACGATGCTGTCGTCGACCAGCAGCCCCAGCGCCAGCACGAAACCGGCGATCGACAGCTGGTTCAGGGTGAAGCCGAAGGCCTGGATCAGCGACAGGCCGATCAGCAGGGACAGCGGGATCGACACCATCACCACCAGCCCCGCGCGCGGGCCCAGCGGCAAGAGGGTGATCAGCACCAGCACCAAGGCCAGGCCAAAGTCGCGCAGCAGGTTCTGCAGCCGGTGCTCGACATTGCGGGCCTGCATGAAGCCGCGATCGAGCTTCACCCCAGCCGGCAGCACCTTCTCGTAGTCGTCGAGCACGGCCTCGACGCTCTTGGTGATCTTGCCGACGTCCTGGCCGTCCTTCTGGGTGACGGCGATGAACACCGCGCGCTTGCCGTCGAAGCGGGTGACGTGGGTCGGCTCCTCCTGGGCCCAGGCGACGTCGGCGACGTCGCGCACCCGCACCACCTGGCCCGCGACCGAGCGGACCGGGGTGTCCTTGACCGCGTCCAGCGAGCGGAAGGCCCCGCCGGACTTGACGTTGAAGCGCCGGGCGCCGGCCTGGACCGCGCCGATCGGGGCCTCGGCCCCGGCCGCGCGCAGGGCGTCGGCGACGGCGGAGGCGGGCAGCTTCAGGGCCGACAGGCGGGCCAGGTCCAGCGACACCCGCACCTCCGAGGCCGGGGCGCCGTAATAGCGGGTCTGGCGCACGCCGGGCACGCGGTCGAGGCGCTCGGACAGGCGGTCGGCGGCCTTTTCCAAGCGGCGCATCGGCAGGCTGTCGCTGACCAGGGCGACCTGGACGATGGCCACCTCGGTGGTGCGCACGCGCTCGATGTCGAGCCGTTGCAGGCCGGCGGGCAGGCTGCCGCGGATAGCGTTTACTTCGCGCACCACCTGGTCGAACTTGCGCTCGGGATCGACGTCCCAGGTGAAGAACACCCGCACGATCGCCGCGCCGTCGAGGCTGGTGCTCTCGACCTTGTCGATGTTGTCGAGGCCGTAGACCGCCGTCTCGATCGGGTCGGCGACCAGTTGCTCCATCTCGGCCGGCTCGGCCCCGGGCAGGACGGCGCGGACGATGACGATGGGGATCGGGAAGTGCGGGTCTTCCGACCGGGGCACGGTCAGCAGGGCGTTGACCCCCAGCATCACCAGCAGGCCGAAGGCGACGATGGTGAACTGCCAGCGCTTTACGGCGAAGGCGGCGAGGTTGAGGTTCATTTGCCCGCTGCCTTGCGGGCTGGGGCGGCCAGGGCGCGCGGATCGACCACGGCGACCTTCTCGCCGTCGGAGACGAAGCCGGCGCCGGCGGTGATCACCCGGGTCCCGGCCGAAAGGCCCGCGACCAGGGCGTCGTCGCCGTCGAAGCCGCCGAACCGGACATTGACGCGGCGGGCCACGGCGCCGTCCAGCCGCAGCACGGCGGCCTTGTCGCCCGAGGCCTCCAGCAGGGCCTCGGCCGGGATGCGGACGAACTCGGCGCGGGCGGCGGCCTGGGCCGAGGCGGGCGCCTGCAGCCGGGCGGCGGCGATCTGGCCGCTCTTAAGCTGCGGCGGGGCCTGGACCTCGATCTCGACGGTGACCGCGCCGGTGCGGGCGTCGGCGGCCTGGCCCAGGCGCGTGACGACGCCGGTCAGGGTCTGGCCGGGCAGGGCGTCGGCGGTGACCGCGGCGCTGGAGCCGAGCTGCACCCGGCCTGCGTCGCGCGCCGGCAGCGGCAGGCGCAGCACCAGCGGGCTGGACAGGTCGGCGACGGTCAGCACCGTCTGGCCGGCGGCCACAACCTCGCCGGCCTGGGCGGTGCGGGCCAGCACCACGCCTGAGACGGGCGAGGACAGAGCCGCCCAGCGTCGGTCGAAGGCCGCGCCGGCATGGGCGGCCTGGGCCGCCTTCAGGGCGCTTTCGGCGTCGTCCAGCCGGGCCTTGGCCACGAAGCCGGTGGAGTAGAGCTTGCGGGCCCGGTCGGCGTCGTGGCGGGCGCGTTCCAGGTCGGCGGCGGCCTGGGTCTGGCGGGCGTCGACGCCCGCCGGATCGATGGCGGCCAGGGCCTGTCCGGCCCGCACCGCGTCGCCGGCCTCGACGCTCATGCGGGTCAGGACGCCGGGAATGCGGAACGACAGCGCCATTTCGCGGCGCCGCTGCAGGGTTCCCGACGCGGTGAGCTCCGAGGCCTGGCCGGGGGCGCCGACGGTGACGGCTTCCACCGCCGGGGGCGGGGCGGCCTGGGGCGTCTGGGCCTTGCCGCCGCAGGCGACCAGCATCAGGCCCGAGCCCAGCGCCAGCGCCGTCAGCAGCACGACGCCTCCATAACCAGCACGCGCCCCGTCCATCGCCCTCGCCCTCATCATCGATCGGTGATAATTTATCACTGATCGATTATTGTGGGTTGTCAAGGCGGACCGAACACGGAAAGGAGGGACGATGACCGCGCCGAAAGTCCGTTCCCCCCGCAAGCCCAAGGGCCAGGGCGCCGAGCGCCGTGAGGAGATCCTGGACGCGGCGCTGAAGCTGTTCAGCGCCAAGGGCCTGCACACCGTCTCGACCCGCCAGATCGCCGAGGCCGTGGGCATCTCGCAGCCGGCGCTCTACGCCTATTTCGCCACCAAGGACGACATCACCGCCGAGCTGTGCATCCGCGCCTTCGCCATACTGGTCGAGCGCATGGAGGCGGCGCGGGCGGATTTCACGCCGACGGCCGAAAACTTCGAGCGGGCCTTGCGGGTCTATGTGGATTTCGGCCTTGAGAACCCCGACGCCTATCGCGTGGCCTTCATGGTCGAGAAGGGGCTGGACGGGACCTACAAGGAGCGCGTCGGCGACCGGCCGATGATGGCCGGCATCGGCGCCTTCCAGCGCTTCGCCGAGATCGTGGCCGAGGTGCGAGACGCCGGCCTGACCCATGACGACGACGTGCAGCGCATCACCCAGACCCTGTGGGCGGGCCTGCACGGCCTGGTCTCGCTGCTGATCGCTCGCGCCGATTTCCCGTGGGTGGAGCGCGAGGTGCTGATCGCCTGCCACATCTCGCTGCTGCGGCGGGGCGCCCTGAAGGGCGTGGCCTGAACGGCACGGGATGAAGGACGCGCGTTGAACTGAGCGCCCGGGGAGCCTACATCCGCGCCTCGCATTCCCCAGACGAAAGACGCCGACCATGGCCAAGCTGCAGCCCCTGGAAACCTTCTCCCTGCAGGAAACCGAAGACGGCTACCGCCTGCTGGTCTCGGCCGTCGGCGGCGACAACATCTATGTGTCGATCACGTCCGAGCAGATGGACGAGATCATCGACAGCCTCGACACCGCCCTGACGGGCGAGGAAGAGACCTCGGGCGAAGACGCGTTCGACGACGCGGATTAACCCCCTCAGTCGCTGCGCGACAGCTCCCCCAGAGGGGGAGCATCTTTGCCGACAAATCCTCCCCCTCTGGGGGAGGTGGCCCGGAGGGCCGGAGGGGGTCGCGCAGCGTCTACGCCGCCTTCGCGTTGGTCGGCCGGTAGTTGGCCGCGTCCGTCGTGAATTCGGCGTGGCCGTAGCGCTTCAGCAGGGCCCGGATCCGGTGGACCATGGCCGCGTCGGCGACGTGGCGCAGCACCGGCAGGCGGTCGGCGAGGTCAAAGGCCTTCATCTGCAGCGTGACCAGCAGGGCCACGACGATGAAGGTCGCTTCGTCGGCGGGGGTGACGTCGATGCCCATGCTGGCCGCCCGCTTGCGGTCGCCGCGCATGAAGTGGCGCAGGAAGAAGGCCTTGGCGAAGCGGCGCTCGATGCGGTCGTGCAGGCGGTTGGCGGGGCTTTCGTCGGGCGGCAGGTAGGCGTCGAGCGTGGCGCGGATCAGCGCGCCGCAGGTCTCGTCGTCGAAGCCCCGGCGCAGGGTGCTGTCGCGGGCCGTCATCATCCGCACGATCCCCTCCGGCGTATCGGCCAGCAGGTCCTGCGGCAGGCCCAGCAGGAAGCAGCGATAGCGCGCCAGCTCGACCTTGGCCCGCTCGGCCGGGGTGAACTGGCGGCGGCCCTTGCGCAGCATCTGGAACGACATCAGGAAGATCGGGATCAGCCCGGCCGGCATCTGGTCGACCTGCGGGATCGGCACGCCGTAGACCTCGGCGTTCCAGCGGCCCGAGCGCAGGGCGTTGAAGCGCACCATCGAGTGCATCAGCCGCACCATGGCCGCGGCCTTGAAGCCCTCGCCGTGGCGGTCCAGCGAGCCCGGCAGCAGGGTGGTGGTGAAGAAGGCGGCCGTCTCGTTGACCCGCTTGGCGGCGGTCTCGGCCCCCAGGGTCCCGGTCAGGGCCATGGGCAGGGCCGAATACTTGTTGAGGAAGGTGGCCACGAACGCGCCGCGAATGGCGAAGGGGCCAAGGTGGGCGGCGGCGTTGCGGTCGAGCCGCTGGCCCTCGCGCACCAGGTCCGTGTCGATCCAGTCGGGCGCGGCCTCCATCTCGGCGATGAAGGCGGCCAGTTCGGCGGGCGCGTCGGGCACGGCGTCGATCCCGCGCTCGCAGGCGGTGACCAGCATGTCGATCAGCCGGCGGAAGCCGTACTGTGGGATCAGGGCGGCGTAGGCGTCGGCGACGATGTCGCCCAGCATGGTGTAGGCGCGCACGCGCTCCAGATCGTCCTGGCTGACCGACACCCCCAGCGGATGGCGGTCGCGGGCGACGGCGACGCTGGGGTCCTCGGTGAAGCGCTCGGGCGTGCGGTCGAAATCGATCTTGCCGTAGAAGCCCGGCAGCAGGGTCTTCTGCGAGGCGACGCGGGCGCGGACTTCGTCGATGGGACGGATCATCTGGGCTCCTTCCGGTCCGCTCCCGGGGGAGGGACCTCTATTCTCGGCCTCAAGCGTATGTAAGCATTGCTCATGTTCCTACTCGCCTTGCCTTCTGGCCCGGCGGGCGCGCGGAGGCCGGTGGCAAGTGACTGAAAAGAAACGGCGATCGCCAAGCCAGGGACGGGCGCAGGCCACGGTCGACGCCATTCTCGACGCGGCCTTTCAGCTTCTCGAGAGCGGCGGGCCCGAGCGGCTGACCACCAATCACGTGGCCGAGCGGGCGGGGGTCAGCGTCGGCACCGTCTACCAGTACTTCGCCGACAAGCAGGACATCCTGGCGGCCCTGGCCCAGCGGCGCACCAGCGCGGTGCGCGACACGATCGCCCAGACCCTGATCGAGCGGCCGGACCTGGGCAGCGTGCGGCCGATCGTGCGGGCGCTGATGAACGGCTTCGAGGGTTCGCCCGCCACCCGCCAGGCCTTGCTGGGGGCCATGTTCCATCGCGGCGACGCGGTGCTGGAAGAGCACCACCAGGCGTTCCTGGCCTCGATCGCCGGCAAGGCGCGGCTGCAGATCGACCTGACCCCGGAGTCGGCCTTCGTGCTGACCCACACCGCGGTCGGCCTGCTGCGGGCGGCGGCGGCCGAGCCGGGCCTGGCGCTGGATCCGCAGGCCCTGGAGGACGAACTGGTGCGGCTGATGGAGGCGTACATCTCGGCGCTGGTGGCGATGAGAAGATCCTCTCCCTGAAGGGGGAGGTGGCCCGAAGGGCCGGAGGGGGGAGTTTCTGCTTAGGAAGAGGCGGTTGCTGGCGCACAAGTCACATCCCCCTCCGTCGGCTTCGCCGACACCTCCCCTTTCAGGGGGAGGATCCCAAGCGCCTCACTTGCCACGCTTGCGCTCCGGGTCCAGACGGAAGGCGTCGTCGGCACGGCGACTCGTCAAAGGGCCTGGCGATGCATTCCGATCTCGACACCGACGCGGCCGCCGCGCGGGCGCTGTTCCAATCCCTGGAGGGCATGGAGGGGCTGAGCCGTCCCGAGCCGGCCCCGGCCCTGAAGGCCAAGGAGCGGTTTCCCGGCCAGGCGGCGCTGATCAAGCTCTATCCCGGCGTGCTGGTGGCGGGGACCATCGCTCTGGCCTCGACCTGGCTGTCGCAGCACTATGGCGCGCCGGTGATGCTGTTCGCCTTGCTGCTGGGGATGACCTTCCACTTCCTGCACCAGGAAGGCCGCTGCATCCCGGGCATCGAGTTTTCGTCCAAGGCCATACTGCGGTTCGGCGTCGCCTTGCTGGGCGCGCGGATCACGGCCAGCCAGATCCTGAGCCTTGGGATCACGCCGATCATCACGGTGGTGCTGGCGGTGGTCTCGACGATCCTACTGGGCGCGTTCCTTTCGAAGCGGCTGGGCCTGCGCCAGGGCTTTGGCGTGCTGTCGGGCGGGGCGGTCGGCATCTGCGGGGCCTCGGCGGCCCTGGCCATCGCCTCGGTGCTGCCGCGCGACAAGGACGGCGAGCGCGACACGATCCTGACGGTGGTGGTGGTCACGGCGCTGTCGACCATCGCCATGATCACCTATCCGCTGCTGACGGCGGCCCTGCACCTGGACCAGACCAAGGCCGGGGTGTTCCTGGGCGGCACGATCCACGACGTCGCCCAGGTGGTGGGCGCGGGCTACATGATCTCGCCGCACACCGGCGACGTGGCGACCTATGTGAAGCTCCTGCGGGTGTCGATGCTGCTGCCGGTGGTGTTCGTCATCGCCTTCCTGGCGGCGCGGATGCTGCCGGGCGGCAGCGGCGGGGCGAGGCCGCAACTGCCGCTGTTCCTGGTCGCCTTCGCCGCCCTGGTGGCGGTCAATAGCTTCGGCTGGCTGCCCAAGGCCGGCGCCGACGTGGCCACGGAAGTCAGCCGCTGGTGCCTGGTCACGGCCATCGCGGGCCTGGGCATGAAGACCTCGTTCAAGGACGTGATGACCGCCGGCTGGCGGCCCGTGGCCCTGATGGTGGTCGAGACGGCGTGGATTGCCGGCGTGGTGCTGGTGGCGGTGGAGTGGTTTCTTTAGATCCTCCCCCTGCAGGGGGAGGTGGCCCGAAGGGCCGGAGGGGGAAGCGGCTGCTGAAGCGCCGCTGCAACTTCCCCCTCAGTCGCTCCGCGACAGCTCCCCCTTCAGGGGGAGCATCTTCCTACCGCACAGCCACTTGCGTCGCCCTCGCCAGGGCCTGAACCACCACCGGCGCCAGGTTGGCCGCGATCACGCGGGCGCCTTCCGCATTCGGGTGGATGCCGTCGCTCTGCATGTAGCGGCGCGAGCCGCCGATGCCGGCCAGCAGGTTGGGCAGCAGGGGGGCCGCGAAGTCGCGGGCCAGGTCGGTATAGACGGCGTTGAAGCGGCGGGCGTAGTCGGCGCCCAGCAGGGCCGGGGCGTTGATCCCAGCGATGGCGGCGGGGATCCGGCGCTCGCGCAGGCGGGTCAGGATGGCGCGCAGGTTGGCCCGGGTGGCTTCGGGACGCAGGCCTTGCAGCAGGTCGTTGCCGCCCAGGGCCACCACGCAGACGGCGGTGTCGCCGCCCAGGGCGCCTTCCAGGCGGGCGAGGCCCCCGGCGCTGGTGTCGCCGTTGCGGCCGGCGGCGCGGACCTGGACATTGAGGCCGCGCGCCGCCAGCGCGGCTTGAAGGCGAGCCGGCATCGCTTCGCCCTGGCGAACGCCGAGGCCGGCGGTGATCGAGTCGCCCAGAACCGTGACTACTGGCGGACGCGGCGGGACGGCGACGAGCGGCGCGGCCAGCGCGGCGCCGGCGGGGAGGGCGAGCAGGCCGGCCAGGATCTCGCGCCGGCCGGGTGTATGTTCTTCAGCGAACTTCATTCTTCCTAGGTAGTAAGCCTTTCAGGCCGGGTTGAGGCGTGGGCGCCCCCTGATCGAGCGGTTGTGATCCGTCTTGAGGAAGGCTTGAGATCGGCACGCCCGGCAGTGGCGGGCGGGGGTTGGTTAGCCAAGGGTCAATCGAATCCTCCAACGTGGACGTCGCCGAGGAGATGGTTTCGATGATCCAACATCAGCGAGCCTACAGCGCCAACTCGAAGGTGATCACTGCCGCCGACGACATGTTATC
>CBINOL010000158.1:0-9872 GCA_966252285.1 uncultured Caulobacter sp. | reverse complement strand
ACGACGCCGATCTGATCGCCATCCGCTGATCCGATCCGGGGCCCTTCCGGGCTCGGGTTGAACTCGTAACCCGTCCCGGGCCCGGGCTGGCTAATCGCCAGCCCGGGCTTGTTGCTTTGCCGGGACCCGAAAAATCGACTACTGACCGCCTATGCCTTTGAAACTCGCCATCGTCGGCCGCCCCAATGTGGGCAAGTCCACGCTGTTCAACCGCCTCGCCGGCAAGAAGCTGGCCCTGGTCGACGACCAGCCGGGGGTCACCCGTGACCGCCGGTTCGCGCACGGCCGCCTTGGCGACCTCGATCTGGAACTGATCGACACCGCCGGCTTCGAGGACGTCACCGACGAGAGCCTGGAGGCGCGCATGCGCGCCCAGACCGAGCTGGCGATCGACGAGGCTGACGTGGCCCTGTTCGTCTTCGACGCTCGCGAGGGCCTGACGCCGCTCGACAAGATCTTCGCCGAGATGCTGCGCCGCCGGAACAAGCCGGTCGTGGTCGCGGCCAACAAGTCCGAGAGCAAGCAGGCCGAGGCCGGCGCCGCCGAGGCGCACCAGCTGGGCCTAGGCGCGCCGGTGCCGATCAGCGGCGAGCACGGCGAAGGCATGGCCGACCTCTATGCGGCGCTTCTGGCGGTGACGCCCGAGGAGCTGCAGGAAGAGTTCGAGGACTACGACGACGACACCAAGCCGATCAAGATCGCCATCATCGGCCGTCCGAACGCGGGCAAGTCGACCCTGGTCAACCGCCTGATCGGCGAGCAGCGCCTGCTGACCGGTCCCGAGGCCGGCATCACCCGCGATTCGATCTCGGTCGACTGGACCTGGGACGGCCGCAAGATCCGCCTCGTCGACACCGCCGGCCTGCGCAAGAAGGCCAAGGTCAACGAGAAGCTCGAGAAGCTTTCGACCCAGGACACCATCCGCTCGATCACCTTCGCCGAGGTCGTGCTGCTGGTGATGGACGCCACCCATCCGTTCGAGACCCAGGATCTGCAGATCGCCGACCTGGCCGAGCGGGAAGGGCGCTGCGTCGTCTTCGTGCTGGCCAAGTGGGACCTGATCGAGGATCCGGGCCAGATCCTCAAGGAGTTCAACGAACACGCCGAGCGCATGCTGCCCCAGCTGCGCGGCGCGCCCGTGGTGGCCCTGTCGGGCGAGACCGGCCGCGGCGTCGAGCGCCTGATGCCGGCCGTGATCAAGACGCACCGCGACTGGTCGACCAAGGTCAAGACCCGCGACCTGAACGACTGGCTGCAGATGGCTATGCAGCGCCACCCGCCGCCCTCCGTCGGCGGCAAGCGCGTGAAGCCCAAGTACATGGCCCAGACCAAGGCGCGTCCGCCGACCTTCGTGCTGTTCTCCAGCCGGGCCGACCAGATGCCCGACCACTACCGGCGCTATCTGGTCAACAGCCTGCGGGAGAGCTTCGACCTGCCGGGCGTGCCGCTGCGCATCACCATCAAGTCGGGCGCCAACCCCTATGCCGACGCCGATCAGGGGTATGCCGTGCGCGGCAAGCGGGCCTTCGACAAGAAGGAAGCCGAGAAGGCGCGTCTGAAGGCCTCGCGCAATACGGTCAAGAAGTCGGCCCAGAAGGCGACGATCCTGGCCGAAGCGCCGGCCGATACGGGCAAGGCGGCGGTGAAGTCCGTCAAGCCGCAGGGCCCCAAGGCCCAGAAGAAGGTGTCGACGGCGCCGAGCTACAAGGTCGGGACCAAGGCCGCTGGCGGCAAGGCCGGGACGGCGCCGCGCCGTCCCGTGGCCGGTTCGCGCGTCGTGCGCGGCAACGCCCCCGGTAAGCCCAAGGGGCGCTAAGGGGCGTCAGGGGAGGAGCTAGAACTCCTCCCAGTCCTGGCCGACGGCGACGCCCGGGCGGAACGACTGGGCGATGCGGCTCTGGGCGGCGGCGACCGGGTTCTCGGTCGTCTGACGGTGAGCAGGCGGGGCCGGGCGAGTGATCGCCTGGGCCGGCGCCGCGCCGGTCTCGAAGCGCGAGACCAGCTCGGCCAGCGACGAGGCTTCGTTGCGCAGGCAGGCGGCCGCGGCCGTGGCCTCCTCGACCATGGCGGCGTTGCGCTGGGTCACCTGATCCATCTGGTTGATGGCGGGGTTGACCTGGTTGAGGCCCGTGGCCTGTTCGTGGGCCGACTGGGCGATTTCGGAAATCAGGGTGTCGATCTCGGCGATGCGGCCGACGATGCCGGTCAGCGACTGGCCGGTGTCGCTCACCAGCTTCGCGCCGCGATCCACCTGGCTGCTGCTGTTGGCGATCAGGGTCTTGATCTCCTTGGCGGCCTCGGCCGAGCGCTGGGCGAGGGCCCGCACTTCCTGAGCGACGACCGCGAAGCCGCGACCGGCCTCGCCGGCGCGCGCGGCCTCGACGCCTGCGTTGAGCGCCAGAAGGTTGGTCTGGAAGGCGATCTCGTCGATGACGCCGATGATCTGGCCGATCTTGCCCGAGCTCTGCTCGATCTCGCCCATGGCGGCGATGGCGTCGCGCATGATCTCGCCCGAGCGGGTGACTTCCTGGCGGGTGCTCGAGGCGGCGGTCGAGGCGGCGCGGGCGCCCTCGGCGCTGCGACGCACCGTGGCGGTGATCTCGTCCAGCGCCGCGGCGGTCTCTTCCAGGGCGGCCGCCTGCTGCTCGGTGCGCTTGGAGAGGTCTTCCGACGCCCCGGTGATCTCGTTGGAGCCGTTGTGCACGCCCTGCGTCGACTGGCCGATCTCGGTCATCGCCTGGCGCAGCGACTGGAGGGCGGCGTTGTAGTCGCTCTTGATCGAGGAGAAGCGGCCATCGAAGGCGGCGGTGATGTCGGCGGTCAGGTCGCCGCCGGCCAGGCGCTTAAGGTTGTCGGCCAGGGTCAGCACCACGGCGCCCTGTTCGGCCTCGGTGCGGCGCAAGGCCTCGTTGGCCATCCGCTCCTGTTCGGCCTGGGTGATATCGGTGCAGAACTTGATGACCTTGCAGGGCTTGCCCGCGGCGTCGAACACCGGGTTGTAGGCGCCCTGGATCCAGATCTCGACGCCGCCCTTGCCCTGGCGCTGGAACTTGCCGGCGAAGAACTCGCCGCGGCCCAGGTTCAGCCAGAACTGCTTGTATTCGTCGCTACGGGCGAAATCGGGATCGGCGAACATGCTGTGATGGCGGCCGCGGATCTCGTCCAGCGAGTAGCCCACCGTCTTCAGGAAGTTGGTGTTGGCCGTCAGGATGGTGCCGTCGAGCTGGAACTCGATGACGGCCTGCGAGCGGTGGATGGCCGCGACGGTGGCTTCCAACTCGGCGAGACGCTCGTCGGCCGCGGCGCGGCCACGCTTGAACGCAAACGGCATTGTTCAAACCCCCGAGGGATCGCGCCCAGGCAGCGCTGCATCCTTAGGGTGAGACTTCGAGTCTTATTCCATGCTTAACGAGCGCCGGTTTCCGAAAGCGTTATCTGCGTCAGGTTGTCGCAGTTTAGTGTTTTTGGGCCTTGTGTCGTGGAGTCGACTACCAGCTTAACCGCAGAAAATCCGTATTTTCCGTCAGTTGCGAAAGCTTCTGGATTAATCTGTATTGTATACGGTTCAACTAAACCTGCGAATGTTTACGAGGTTCAGTTAGGCGCTGACGCTTGCTGACTCTTGACCTCGTTCCTTGAAGCGAACGACGCCCTTGGGGGACTCGCGGTCAGGGCGAGCCAGGTCGACGACGAAGGGCGCGATCTCGGCCGGGTCCTGCACAGTCATCGGATCCTCGCCCGGGAAGGCGCCGGCCCGCATCTTGGTGCGCATGGCGCCAGGGTCGATACTGAAGGCGCGGACCTTGGTGTTCTCCATCTCGTCAGCATAGCAATCGACGATGGCTTCCAGGCCCGCCTTGGACGCGGCGTAGGCGCCCCAGAAGGCCCGGTGGCTCTTGGCGACGCTGCTGGTCAGGAAGATCGCCCGACCGGCGTCGGAGGCGCGCAGAAGCGGGTCCATGGCCCGGATCAGCCGCCAGTTGGCCGTCAGGTTGGTCGACAGGATCATGTCCCAGCCCTTGGGGTCCAGGTGCCCCACGGGGGTGAGGGCGCCCAGCACGCCGGCCGCGCCGACCAGGATGTCGAGCTTGCCGAACCGCTGGTGCAGGGCCGCGCCCAGGTGATCCAGGCCGTCGGCCTCGCGCAGATCCAGCGGCACGAGGGTGGCGTGCTCGCCGGTGGCGGCGAAGATCGCGTCGTCCAGGGCTTCCAGCGCGCCCTGGGTGCGGCCGATGGCGATGACGTGGGCCCCGGCCTTGGCCAGGCCAAGGGCGATGGCGGCGCCGATGCCGCGCGTGGCGCCGGTGACGAGGGCGATGCGGCCGGCCAGCGGCGTTTCGGTGGTGGTCATGAGCGTTTCCTGCGCCTCTCGCGGGCGTTTGTCTGTCGGGGTGATCAGGCGTCTTCGTCGGCCGGCCGCGCCGCATAGCGCTGCGCCAGGACCGAACAGGCCATCAGCTGGATCTGGTGGAAGATCATCAGGGGCAGCACCAGCACGCCGGCCGTGGCCCCGGGGAACAGGATGCCGGCCATGGGCACGCCGGTCGCCAGGCTCTTCTTGGAGCCGCAGAACACGATCGCCACCTCGTCGGCCTTGGAGAAGCCCAGGAGGCGCGCGCCCCACATGGTGGCCAGCATGACCAGCGTCAGCAGCACGCCGCAGACCAGCAGCAGCGTGATCAGCTCCAGCGGCGAGACCTTGCGCCACAGGCCCTCGACCACGGCGGCGCTGAAAGCCGAATAGACCACCAGCAGGATCGAGCCGCGGTCGACGCGGCCGACCAGGGTCTTGTGCTTCTCGATCCACTTGCCGACCAGCGGCCGGGCGATCTGGCCGGCGATGAAGGGCAGCAGCAGCTGGACGACGATCGACTTGATCGAGTCCCAGCCGCCGACGTCGCCGTGGGCGTTCATCAGCAGGCCGACCAGCACCGGCGTCAGGAAGATGCCGAACAGGTTCGAGGCCGAGGCCGCGCAGACGGCGGCGGCGACGTTGCCGCGCCCGATCGAGGTGAAGGCGATCGACGACTGCACGGTCGAGGGCAGGCAGGCCAGGAACACCATGCCCGCCGCCATGGTCGGCGTCAGCACGCCCACCTTGCTGATCGCAAGACCCAGGATCGGAAACAGCACGAAGGTGAAGGCCAGGATCGTCAGGTGCAGGCGCCAGTGGGTGACGCCGGCGACCACGGCCTCGCGCGACAGCTTGGCGCCGTGCAGGAAGAACAGCAGGGCGATGGCCAGCTTGACCACCCAGCCGGTGATCACGGCCGCCTGTCCCTGGACCGGCAGGAACGAGGCCAGCACCACCATGCCGAACAGGGCGATGATGTAGGCGTCGATCTTCAGCTTGGAGAGGACGGCGGAAACGGGATTGGCCAAGAAGCGACTCTCAAATGGATCGTCGCCCGGTCCGTCCGGGCGATCCGAGCGGCCGAAGATCAGCGTGAGCGGGCCGTATACCGGGGGTAGCGCAGCTTGGGTCCTCCGAACAAGTCGGAGGACCCTTCAAAGGCGCGGTTTAGGCGCTGACCAGCAGCGACAGCTGCTTTTCGGCCTGGTCGTTGCGGCCTTCGGCGATCTCGCGATCGGTCAGGCGGGTGGGATAGTCGCCGGTGAAGTAGTGGTCGGTGAACTGCGGGGCGGCCGGATCGCGCGGGGCGCATTCCAGGGCCTCGTACAGGCCTTCCACCGACAGGAAGCCCAGGCTGTCCACTTCCAGGAACTTGGCCATCTCTTCCAGCGACTTGGTGGCCGCCAGCAGTTGTTCGCGCTCGGGCATGTCGATGCCGTAGAAGTCCGGCCACTTGATCGGCGGAGAGGCCGAGCGCAGGTGCACTTCCTTGGCGCCGGCCTCGCGGACCATGCGGACGATCTTCAGCGAGGTGGTGCCGCGCACGATCGAGTCGTCGATCAGGATGACGCGCTTGCCTTCCAGCACGGCGCGGTTGGGGCTGTGCTTCATGCGCACACCCAGCTCGCGAACGCCCTGCGTCGGCTGGATGAAGGTGCGGCCCACATAGTGGTTGCGGATGATGCCCAGGTCGAAGGGCAGGCCGCTTTCCGCGGCGAAGCCGATCGCCGCCGGCACGCCCGAGTCCGGCACCGGCACCACGACGTCGGCCTCGACGCCGGTCTCGATCGCCAGGCGGCGACCCATGCGCTTGCGCACTTCATAGACCGAGCGGCCGTTCACGACGCTGTCGGGACGGGCGAAGTAGACGTACTCGAACACGCAGGGACGGGCGGCCGGGGCCGCGAACGGGCGCAGCGACTTCACGCCGGTGTCGCTGATCACCACCATCTCGCCGTGCTCGACGTCGCGCACGAAGCGGGCGCCGATCATGTCGAGGGCGCAGGTTTCCGAGGCCAGGACCGGCTTGCCGTCCAGATCGCCCAGCACCAGCGGACGGATGCCCAGCGGGTCGCGCACGCCGATCATCTTCTTGTTGGTGATGGCCACGAGAGCGTAGCCGCCTTCGATCTGGCCGATGGCGTCGATGAAGCGGTCGACGATCTTGGCTTTGCGCGAACGAGCGATCAGGTGAAGGATGACTTCGGAGTCCGAGGTCGACTGGAAGATCGCGCCTTCCTGCACCAGGCGCTCGCGCAGGGTCAGGAAGTTGGTCAGGTTGCCGTTGTGGGCCAGAGCCAGGCCGCCGGTCTCGAGATCGGCGAACATCGGCTGGACGTTGCGGATGCCGCTGCCGCCCGCCGTGGAGTAGCGGGTGTGGCCGATGGCCATGTTGCCCGGCAGGCGCTGGACGAGGTCGGCGCCGGTGAAGGCGTCGCCGACGTGGCCCTTGTGGCGCTCGGTGTGGAAGCGGCTGCCGTCGAAGGCGGCGATGCCGCAGGCTTCCTGGCCGCGGTGCTGCAGGGCGTGCAGGCCCAGCGCCGCGATGGCGGCGGCGTCACGGGCGCCGAATACGCCGAACACGCCGCATTCCAGGCGCAGCGTGTCGTCCTCGGGATCACGCCAGGGCGCGGACGAGAAGCGGTCGGTCGACTGGCCGAAAGAGGTCATTGCGATTTCTCCACCAGGTCGTCGAGCTTCCGACGCTGGTCCTTATCATAGCCTTCTTCGCCGCTTTCGGCGTTGGACGGTTTGTCGCTGGCTCCGTCGCGGACGGCGTCCTCGATGGCGGGGGCCAGCTTGCCGGCCAGGCCCGCGCCCTTGGGGGCGAACACCTTCAGCACCCGGGCGCTGGCGTTGGACAGCGGATAGAACATCGACTCCGACACCCAGGCCGGCACGCGGTCGCGCGGCGTGGCCATGTGGAAGACGAGGTTGAAGACGCCCAGCACCACCAGTGCGCGCAGCAGGCCGAAACCCAGGCCGACCAGGCGGTCGAGCAGGCCCAGCGTGCCGTCGGCGTGCAGGGTCTTGGTCAGCTGGCCGCCGATCAGGCGCAGGGCGACGAAGGCGATGACGAAGGTGACCAGGATGGCGGCGGCGGTCGCCGCCCAGTCCGGGTCCATGAATTCACGGAACAGGGGGCCCGTCAGGCGCAGGCCCAGCAGGGCGACCACGGCGGCGAGAATGAACGACAGCGCCGAGGTCAGCTCCCGCGAGGCGCCGCGGAAGAAGCCGACGGCGCCGGAAACCAGCAGGATCAGTCCGGCGATGATGTCGAACGGCGTCACGCGTGCGAGCTCCAGATGTCGTTCTCGATTCGGCGGACCGCGTCGGCCAGTCGCGCCGCGCCGGCCACCGGCAGGGCGCCGCCGCCTTCGGGCAGGCCCGACAGCGGTCCCAGCGCGCGGCCGAACCCGAGCTTGGCGGCTTCCTTCAAACGCGACTCCATTCGGCTCACGGGCCGGATCTCGCCGGAGAGGCTGACCTCGCCGAACACCACGCAGTCCTGCGGCAGGGCGACATCTAGGGCCGAGGAGGCCAAAGCGGCCGCCGCCGCGAGGTCGGCGGCGGGTTCGGTGATCCTCAGCCCGCCGGCGACGTTCAGATAGACGTCCTTGTCGCCAAAACCAAGGCCGCAGCGCGATTCCAGCACCGCCAGCACCATGGCCAGGCGTCCGGAATCCCATCCGACCACGGCGCGCCTGGGCGTTCCGTACGCGGAAGGCGCGACCAGGGCCTGGAACTCGACCAGAACGGGCCGCGAACCTTCGATGCCTGCGAACACCGCAGCGCCCGCCGCGCGCTCGCCGCCTTCGTTGAGGAACAGGGCCGAGGGGTTCTTCACCTCGCGCAGGCCCACATCGCCCATCTCGAACACGCCGATCTCGTCGGTGGCGCCGAAGCGGTTCTTGGCGCCGCGCAGAATGCGGAACGGATAGCCGCGCTCGCCCTCGAAGCTGAGCACGGCGTCCACCAGGTGCTCAACCACGCGGGGGCCGGCGATCTGGCCGTCCTTGGTGACGTGGCCGACCAGCAGGATGGCCACGCCCTTCTGCTTGGCCAGGCGAACCAGTTCGGTGGCGCAGGCGCGCACCTGGGTCACCGTGCCGGGCCCGGCCTCGTGGGCGTCGCTCCACATGGTCTGGATCGAGTCGATGACCACCAGGTCGAACTTGTCGCGCTTCAGGCCGTCGAGGATGTCGCGCAGGCTGCTCTCGGCGGCCAGCTTCACGGGCGCGCCGGCCAGGCCCATGCGGTCGGCGCGGCCGCGGATCTGCTCGACGGCCTCTTCGCCCGAGATGTAGGCGCAGGCCACGCCGCGGCTCGAGGCGTTGGCGCAGACCTGCAGTAAGAGGGTCGACTTGCCCACGCCCGGGTCGCCGCCGATCAGGATCGCCGAACCCGGCACGACGCCGCCGCCGCAGACGCGGTCGAACTCGTCGACGCCGGTCAGGATGCGGGGCGGAGCGGGGGTGTCGCTCTCGAGGCCCGTGAACTGCAGACCGCGCGAGCGCGTGGCCTTGGTGGTCGCCATCGCGCCGGGCGGGCGTACGCCGACCTCTTCGACGAGGGTGTTCCAGCTCTGGCAGGCGGGGCATTGCCCGGCCCACTTGGTCTGGACCGCGCCGCAGGACTGGCAGGCGTAGGCGGCGCTGTCGCGGGCCATGGGGTCTCCTGATTCTCGAATGGGTACAGATTACAGGCTGGGCCCGCCCTGCGCCAAAGCCGGACGCAGGGGGCTGGGGCGATGTCGCCGAACCTTGTTCCCGTTTTGAGTGTGATCGGTGTAGATAAGTATCGGGGGGCGCAGATTCAGGATCTTGCTGGAGGCGCCTAGATGTCCGTGGTCGAACCCGGAGCCGTTTCTTCCGATCTCGTGGGCCGCGTGAAGCGGATCCTGCTGACGCCGTCGCCCGAGTGGGAGCGCATCGACACCGAGCCCGCCACGATCAAGGGCCTCTATGTCGGCTACATCTGTATCCTGGCGGCGATCCCGCCGGTGGCCGGTCTCATAGGCAGCCTGGTGTTCGGGCACGGCATTCCGGGCCTGGCGACGATCCGGCCCTCGCCGGTCGGCGCGATCATCGGCGCGGTCGTGGGCTATGGCCTGTCGCTGCTGTCGGTGTTCGTCCTGGGGCTGATCATCGACGCCTTGGCGCCGTCGTTCGACGGCCAGAAGGACAAGCTTCAGGCCTTCAAGGTGGCGGCCTATTCCGGCACGGCAGGCTGGGTGGCCGGGATCTTCGGCCTGTTCCCGCCGCTGGCGATCATCGGCGGCTTGCTGGGTCTCTACGGCCTCTACCTGCTCTATACCGGCCTGCCGCGGGTGATGAAGGCGCCGAAGGAGAAGGCGATCGGCTACACGGTCGTCACCGTCATCTGCGCCATCGTGCTCTATGTCGTCATCGGCATGATCACCGGCGCCATCGTCGGCGCGGCCGCGATCGGCGGCGGGATCGCGGCCTCCAAGGTGGCGGGCGCCGAAAGCGGTTCGGTGACGCTGGGCGGCCAGACC
>CBINOL010000157.1:0-9930 GCA_966252285.1 uncultured Caulobacter sp. | reverse complement strand
GGAGCGCCGTGCGCGCCGCCGCCCCCTCCACCGCTTCGCGGTCCCCCTCCCCCGCATGCGGGGGAGGAGAAATCGCTCACCGCCTTCTGCTCAATCCCCCCAGCAGACCGCGCATGATCTCGCGGCCGGCCTGGCTGGCCACGGTCCGCAGCAGCGACTTGGCGAAGGTCTCGGCCATGCCCTGGCGGCTGGACGAGGCGCGGGGGCGGGAGGCGCGGGCCTCTTCGCGTTCTTCCCGGGCCCGTTCGCGCTCGCGCACCTTTTCCTCGGCCGCCCGCTGGCGTTCGGCCTCGGCGGCGCTGGCGGCGGCGGCCGCGTCCTTCTGGGCCTGGGCGGCGCGGCCCTGCAGGGTCTCGTAGGCCGAGGCGCGGTCCTGGGCGGTGTCGTAGAGGCCGGCCACCGGGCTCTTGGCGATGGCGGCGGCGCGCTCCTCGGGCGTCAGCGGGCCCAGGCGCGAGGCCGGCGGCCGGATCAGGGTCTTCTGCACCACGCAGGGCGCGCCCTTGGCGTCGAGCACCGAGACCAGGGCCTCGCCCACGCCCAGGGCCTGGATGGTCTCGGCCGTGTCGAAGGCCGGATTGACCCGGAACGACTGGGCGGCCGCCTTCAGCCCCTTCTGGTCGGCCGGGGTGTAGGCGCGCAGGGCGTGCTGCACGCGCGCCCCCAGCTGGCCCAGCACCGCGTCGGGAATGTCGGCCGGGTTCTGGGTGACGAAATAGATGCCCACGCCCTTGGAGCGGATCAGGCGCACCACCTGCTCGATCTTCTCCAGCAGCGGTTTCGGCGCGTCGTTGAACAGCAGGTGCGCCTCGTCGAAGAAGAACACCAGCTTGGGCTTTTCCGGATCGCCCACCTCGGGCAGCTCTTCGAAGAGCTCCGACAGCAGCCACAGCAGGAAGGTCGAATAGAGCTTGGGCGACTGGATCAGCTTGTCGGCCGCCAGCACGTTGACATAGCCGCGACCGGCCACGTCGGTGCGCATGATGTCGGAGAGGTTCAGGGCCGGCTCGCCGAAGAAGTGCTCGGCGCCCTGCGTCTGCAGGGTCAGCAGCTTGCGCTGGATCGCCCCGACCGTGGCGGCCGAGACGTTGCCGTACTGGGTGCCGATCTCGGCGGCGTTGTCGGCCACGTATTTCAGCGCCGCCTGCAGGTCCTTCAGGTCCAGCAGCAAGAGGCCGTCCTGGTCGGCGACGTGGAAGGTGATGGTCAGCACCCCTTCCTGCACGTCGTTCAGTTCCAAGAGGCGCGAGAGCAGCAGCGGGCCCATCTCCGAGATGGTCGTGCGGATCGGGTGGCCCTTCTCGCCGAACAGGTCCCAGAAGATGGTCGGCGGGGCGGCCGGGGTCAGGGTGATGTCCATCGACGCGGCGCGGGCCTGCATCTTCTCGTTCGGCGTGCCCAGCGCGGCGACGCCCGAGAGGTCGCCCTTCACGTCGGCGGCGAACACCGGAACCCCCGCGTCGGCGAAGGCCTGGGCCATGACCTGCAGCGTCACCGTCTTGCCGGTGCCGGTCGCGCCGGCCACCACGCCGTGGCGATTGGAGCGGTCCAGCCGCTGGGTGACGGGGCCCTCACCCAGGCCCCCCTGAGAAAGGCCAATGAGGATCTCGCCTTCGCCGATCGCCAGGGTCATGCGCAACTTCCCTACATGATTGAGGCTTAAGCCTAGCTCCGGCCTTGTCCTTCGCCAATTGGGCTGAACAATGGTCCCCAAGACTTACGTCAGCAGAGATTCCCGTCGATGACGACCTTCACGCCTTCGATCACCAGCCGCAACGCCGTCGTCTTCCTGGCGGTGGTCGCGGCCGGCGCGGCCCTCTACTACATGCGCGGCATCCTCACGCCGCTGGTCCTGGCCATCTTCCTGGCCGTGATGATCGACAGCTTCGCCCGCGTGCTGACGGTGCGGGTGCCCAAGTTTCCGCAGAAGCTGGCCCTGCCGACGGCCATCGTGCTGTCGCTGCTGCTGTTCGGCGGCTCGGTGTGGATCGTCGTCGAGAACGGCGCGGGCTTCGTCGGCCAGGCCAAGGCCTACGCCCCGCGGCTCAACGAGGTGATCGCCAAGATCGCCGGCCTTGTGGGGGTGCGCGTCGCGCCCACGCTCGACGACCTGATCGCCCAGCTCAATCCGCAGCAATATGTCGGCGCCATCGCCGGCAGCCTGCAGAACTTCGCCTCCAACGCCGTGCTGGTGCTGATCTATCTGGGCTTCATCATCGCCTCGCGCCGGGGCTTCTCGCGCAAGATCGTCGCCCTGTTCCCGCACCACGCCGAGCGCGACCAGTCGGTGGCCCTGTTCCAGCGCATCCGCAACGGGGTCGAGCAGTACCTGTGGATCCAGACCGTCACCGGCCTGATGATCGCCGTGGCCGCCTGGGCGGTGATGGCCCTGGTCGGGCTCGACAACGCCTTCTTCTGGGCCTTCCTGATCTTCATCGCCGCCTACATCCCGATCATCGGCGGGGCCATCGGCTGCATCCTGCCGCCGCTGTTCGCTCTGGTGCAGTTCCCCCACAGCCTGCTGCCGGCCCTGATCCTGGCCGGCTCGCTGCAGGTGATCTTCTTCGTGGTCGGCAACGTGGTGCTGCCGCGCATGCAGGGCGACAGCCTGAACATGGACCCCACCGTCGTGCTGCTGTCGCTGGCCGTCTGGGGCGCGCTGTGGGGCGGCATCGGCATGTTCCTGTCCACGCCCCTGACCGTGGCCCTGATGCTGATCCTGGCCCAGTTCGACGGCACCCGCTGGATCGCCATCCTGCTGTCGGAAGACGGCGATCCGACCAGCGAACGAGCCACCGGACACGGCCCGGCGGGGGTCGCCAAACAGGGAAATGCGAGAAAAAGGCCAAGTTCGAAAAAAGGGGCTTAAATTTCCTGGGAGCGCTCCTATCTAGGTCTGGTACCGGGAGCCCCCCAATCCCGGTCCCGCGCGACGCCGGCCTGCTTTACCTGGCGCGTCGAACGCGGAAAACGCCCGCCGCCCCCCCCCAAGGCGGGCCTGCGCCGCCGGTCTCCCCCCACCGGCGGCGCTTCCGTGTCCGGAGCAGCGTTTCCGAACAATCCACGGCCAGGACGCCCGGATAGAAATGTGGGTGGCGCTTCCTTCGGAATTCAGCAGTTTAGGCAAAATATTGTTCGGTTCTCGGGCGTGTCGGTTGAACGCGCACGGGAAAGGGCTAGGTTGTCGCCAAAAATTCGCGAGGAAATCCCATGGTCGGCGATAGTGACCGCAAGACGAACCAACAGACGTCCAGCGCCCTGAGCGCGGCTCTGGAAGCGGCTTTCGGCGGTGCGCTCACCCCTGCCCAGGCCCAGTTCGCGGCGCTGGCCGCGGAGGACTGGTCGGCCGAGGAACTGCCCGGCGTCGACGCCGGCGACGTGGCCGCCGAACTGGCCGCCCTCTACCGTTTCGCCGAAGGCTCGGCCAACGAGGCCCTGGCCCTGCGCGTGCGCACCGCCAAGGGCGGCGACGTCCTCGAGATCGTCCAGCCCGACCGTCCCTTCCTCGTCGATTCGATCATGGGCGCCATCGCCGAGACCGGCTTCTCGGTGCGCGCCATGTTCCACCCGATGGTCGAGCTGGCCGGTCAGCGCCGCTCGCTGATCCAGGTGTGGCTCGAGCCCGTCGGCCAGGACCGTGAAGAGGCCCTGCAGACCGCCGTCCGCGACGCCCTGGCCGACGTCCACCGCGCCGTCGACGACTTCGACGCCATGCGCGCCCTGATGCGCCGCACGATCGACGAACTGCGCGGCGCCCAGGTCGAGCTCCCCGCCGAGGAGCGCGCCGAGGGCGTCGACTTCCTCGACTGGCTGGAAGGCGACCACTTCGTGTTCCTGGGCGCGCGCGTCTACGAATATCCCCGCACCAGCGACGGCGGCTATGCGGCCGAGGAGCCGCTCTACCAGCCCGAAGGCAGCCTGGGCGTCCTGCGCGACCAGACCCGCACCGTCCTGCGCCGCGAGAGCGAGCCGGCGATCCTGTCGCCGCAGGTGCGCGACCACCTGCTGCTGGGCGCCCCGCTGGTCGTGGCCAAGTCGAACCTGCGCTCCAAGGTCCACCGCCGCGGCTACATGGACTACGTCGGCGTGCGCCGTTACGGCGCCGACGGCAAGCCCTCGGGCGAGGTCCGCTTCGTGGGCCTGTTCACCGCCGAGGCCTACGAGACCCCGGCCCACGAGGTGCCGCTGATCCGCCGCAAGGTCGAGCACGTGCTGGACAAGGCCGGCAAGGATCCCGACAGCCACAACGGCAAGCGTCTGCGCAACATCCTCGAGACCTGGCCGCGCGACGAGCTGTTCCAGATCGAGGAGAGCGACCTGCTCTCCATGGCGCTGGGCGTGCTGCACCTCTACGACCGCCCGCGCGTGCGCCTGTTCACCCGCCGCGACCCCTTCGACCGCTTCATCTCGGCCCTGCTGTTCGTCCCGCGCGAGCGCTATGACTCGGGCGTGCGCCAGCGCGCCGGCGACCTGCTCAGCCAGGCCTTCGAGGGCCGCGTCTCGGCCTATTATCCGAGCTTCTCGGACGCGCCGCTGGCCCGCGTGCACTACATCCTCGGCGTCAAGCCGGGCGCCCATCCCGAGCCGGACCTGGCCGTGCTGGAAGCGGCCATCGCCGAGACCACCCGCACCTGGGACGACCGCTTCGAGGCCATCGTCCGCGAGCGCGGCGCCACCCGTCCGGTGGTCGACACCCTGTCGCGCTGGGCCGGCGCCTTCCCGCCCGGCTATCGCGACCAGTACGACGCGCCCGAGGCCCTGGCCGACATCGCCGTCGTCGACGACCTGAAGGCCGGCGAGGCCGTGCGCGTGCGGGCCTTCCGCCGCGACGGCGACGACGCCATGACCTTCCGCTTCAAGCTCTATCGTCCGGGCGCGGCCGCGCCGCTGGCCGACGTGCTGCCGATCCTCGAGCACATGGGCCTCAAAGCCCTGATCGAGGACGGCTTCAAGCTGAAGCCCACCATCGACGGCCTCAAGACCCCCACCTGGGTGCACGAGTTCGTGCTGCGCGACGAACAGGGCGAGCACCTGTCGTTCGCCGACGTGAAGTCGGCCTTCGAGGCCGCCTTCGTCGCCATCTGGACCGGCCGCGCCGAGAGCGACGGCTTCAACCGCCTGGTGCTGGAGCTCGGCGTCGACTGGCGCGAGGCCGCGCTGGTGCGCGCCCTGGCCCGCTATCGCCAGCAGACGGGCCTGGACCCGTCGCAGGCGGTGCAGGAGGCCGCCCTGGCCGACAATCCGGGCGTCGCGCGCCTGATCCTGGATCTCTTCCGCATCAAGTTCGACCCGGCCATCGCCGCCGATCTGGCCGCGCGCAAGGAGCAGGCGCAGGCCGTGGCGGAGAAGATCACCGAGGCCCTGCAGGCGGTCGAAAGCCTGGACGCCGACCGCGTCCTGCGCCGCATCGCCGCCCTGGTGGGCGCCATCCAGCGCACCAACTTCTACCAAGGCGCCGAGGGCGGCGGTCACAAGCCGCACATCAGCTTCAAGATCGCCTCGCGCGAACTGGCCGACCTGCCCGCGCCCAAGCCCTATCGCGAGATCTTCGTCTCGGCCCCGCACGTCGAGGGCGTGCACCTGCGCTTTGGTCCCGTCGCCCGCGGCGGCCTGCGCTGGTCCGACCGCCGCGACGACTTCCGCACCGAAGTGCTGGGCCTCGTTAAGGCCCAGCAGGTCAAGAACGCGGTCATCGTGCCGGTCGGCTCGAAGGGCGGCTTCTATCCCAAGCAGCTGCCGCGCGGCGGCGATCGCGACGCCATCCAGGCCGAGGCGATCCGCGCCTACAAGACCTTCCTGTCGGGCCTCCTGGACATCACCGACAACATCGACGCCGACAACCAGGTGATCGCCCCGCCGGCCGTGGTCGCCCACGACGGCGAGGATCCCTACCTGGTCGTCGCCGCCGACAAGGGCACGGCCACCTTCTCCGACATCGCCAACGGCCTGGCGGAAAGCTACGGCTTCTGGCTGGGCGACGCCTTCGCGTCGGGCGGCTCGGTCGGCTACGACCACAAGGTCATGGGCATCACCGCCCGCGGCGCCTGGGAAGCGGTCAAGCGCCACTTCCGCGAGCTGGGCAAGGACATCCAGGCGCAGCCCTTCACCGTGGTCGGCGTCGGCGACATGTCGGGCGACGTGTTCGGCAACGGCATGCTGCTGTCCAAGCAGACCAAACTGCTGGCCGCCTTCGACCACCGTCACATCTTCCTCGATCCCGATCCGGATCCGGCCGTCTCGTGGGCCGAGCGCGACCGCATGTTCAAGCTGCCGCGTTCTTCGTGGGCCGACTATGACGCCAGCAAGCTCTCCAAGGGCGGCGCCATCGTGCCGCGGAACCAGAAGGAGATCCCGCTGTCGCCCGAAGTCCAGGCGATGCTCGACCTGAAGGCCGCCAGCGTCTCGCCGGCCGAGCTGATGACCGCGATCCTCAAGTCGCGCGCCGAGCTGCTCTATCTCGGCGGCATCGGCACCTATGTGAAGGCCAAGGGCGAGACCAACGCCGAGGCCGGCGACAAGGCCAACGACGCCATCCGCGTCAACGGCGCCGACCTGCGGGTCAAGGTGGTGGGCGAGGGCGCGAACCTGGGCCTCACCCAGGCCGGCCGCATCGAGTTCGCCCAAGCGGGCGGTCACTCGAACACCGACGCCATCGACAACAGCGCCGGCGTCGACAGCTCCGACCACGAGGTCAACATCAAGATCCTCACGGGCCTGCTGGAGCGCTCGGGCGAACTGACCCGCCCGGACCGCAACACCCTGCTGGCCTCGATGACCGACGACGTCGCCCATCACGTGCTGGAGCACAACTACGACCAGACCCTGGCGCTGACCCTGCTGGAAAGCGACAGCGCCGAGGAGCTCGAGGCCCACGCCCGCTTCATGAGCGAGCTGGAGGCCCGCGGCCGCCTGGACCGCAAGGTCGAGGGCCTGCCCGAGGCCGCCGTGCTGGCCGACCGCGCCCAGGCCAAGAAGGGCCTGACCCGTCCGGAACTGGCCGTGCTGTTGGCCTATGGCAAGCTTGATCTGTTCGACGACATCATCGCCTCGCGCGCGCCGGACGATCCCTGGTTCGAGACCACCCTGCGCGGCTATTTCCCCAAGGCGCTCGATAAGTACGCCGACGCCATGCAGAAGCACCGCCTGAAGCGCGAGATCATCGCCACGGTGGTCGGCAACCAGATGGTCAACATGTGCGGCCCCACCTTCCCGGGCCGCCTGAAGGCCGCCGCCGGCTGCGATGTCGAGGCCCTGGTGGTCGGCTTCGCCGCCGCCCGCGAGATCCTCGGCATCGACGCCCTGTGGGACCAGGTCTCGGCGCTGGACAACAAGGCCGAGGCCGAGGGCCAGACCGCCCTCTACAAGGCGCTGGCCTATGCGCTGCGCAGCCTGACCTTCTGGCTGGCCCGCCGGGCTTTCCGCGACAAGTCCAGCGTCCAGCAGCTGGTCGAGGCCTACGGTCCGTCGGTGGCGGCCCTGAAGGGTCTCACCCCGGCGATCCTGTCGAGCTTCGAGCAGAAGACCACGGCCAAGCGCGCCAAGCTCTACGTCGCCGACGGCGCCCCGCAGCAACTCGCCGAAGCGGTCGCCGCCCTGCAGCCGGTGACCACGGCCGCCGACCTCGTCGATCTGGGCAATGCGTCCAGCTGGTCGGTCGAGAACGTCGCCCGCCTCTATCACCAGGTCGGCGCGGCCCTGGGCTTCGACCGCCTGCGCTGGGCGGCCGGCCAGTTCGTCGGCGGCGACAGCTTCGAGCGCCTGGCCGTCCGTCGCCTGATCGAGGACTTGCTGTTCGAGCAGGCCGCCATCACCCAGGCGGTGCTGAAGTTCGCCGCCAACGCCCAGGCCGGCGACGACGAAGGCTCGGCCAAGGCCGCGGTGGCCTCCTGGGCCGCCCTGCGCGCCGACCGCGTCAAGGCCGCCAAGCGCACGGTGGAAGACATCGAGCAGGCCGGCGGCGGCTGGACCTTCGCCAAGCTCACCATCGCCAACGCGGCCCTGCGCGAGCTGTCGGTGCAGGGGTAAGACAGGAGACGGGCTGAAAGCTCACCTTTCAGCCCGCGCCCTTGTGCCGGCAAGAGCCGGCCCGCTTCCGCGCAGGCCCGACCTGTACGGATCGGGCGCGCTCAAGGTAGAGTTCCTCGACCGTGGATTGCGGTCCTTCGTCGGGGACGTCACCTAATGCAGAAGATCCTGGCCGCGCTCGCGGTCGCGTCGACCTGCGCGCTCGCCGCGCCGGCCGCGCAGGCCTCCGTCGCCCAGTCGGGCACGGTCTACCAGATCACCATCACGGGCACCGGCGTCGTCTATTTCTGGCAGCGTGGCAGCCGCAGCGCCCAGCCGGCCTGCAGCGCTTCGTTCCCGGGGCGGTGGTCGTTCAGCACCAGCACCTCGGCCGGTCAGGCGATGCTGGCCCTGCTGCTGTCGGCCAACGCCAGCGGCAAGCCGGTGGTCGTGGCGGGCAAGAGCGTCTGCGACGTCGCCGGCGACACCGAGACCGTCGACTACGTCTATATCGCCGACTGACCCGTCGCTTTGGGCTGACGCCGTCCGCGACGCAGGCCACCATCCCGCCGATTCCGGGGAATCCATGGCCGCTGACAAAGACCGCATCATTCTGCTCGACGCCCTGCGGGGGCTGGGCGTGCTGGGCATCCTGTTGTGCAACGCGCCCGGTTTCGCCTTCCCCATGGAGCTCAGCGACAGCGTGCGGGCCTGGCCCTTCGGCACGGGGCCGGAGACGGTGTCGGTGTGGCTGGTCACCCAGTGGCTGTTCCAGCGCAAGTTCGTCGCCCTGTTCTCGATGCTGTTCGGCGTGTCGATGTTCCTGGTCGGCGGCGAGAAGGGACCGGACGGCAGGGGCGGGGTGCTCTACCGCCGCCTCGGCTGGCTGGCCGTGTTCGGGATCGTCCACGGCTTCGCCATCTGGTGGGGCGACGTGCTGCTCAGCTACGCCCTGGCCGGCTTGGCGGTGGCCCAGGCCCGCTCGTGGCCGGCCCGCAAGCTCCTGGCCGGAGGCGTCGGCCTGTGGGTCTCGTTCTGTCTGGTGATCTGGCTGGCGCTGTTCCTGGCGACCCTGGCCCTCGCCGACACGAGCGGGGCGGAGGCCGTCCAGAACGCGGCCGCCATCGCGGCCTACCGGGGCGATTTCCTGACCTCCCTGGCCGCGAACGCGAGCGATCGGCTCGAGATCCTGCCCTACGAGATCCTCGTCTTCATGCAGACGGTCGGCCTGATGATGATCGGCCTGGGGGCCTACAGGAAGGGCGTGTTCACCGGCGCGGCCTCGATGCGGACCTACGGCGTGCTGATCGCCGTGGGGCTGGCCGCCCTGGCCCTGGTCGGCTGGCTCCATTTCGCCTTCTTGCTGAACGGCATGAACGAGCGCGACCTGCGCCTGGCCGAAGGGCTGCAGATGGCCACCGCGCCCCTGACCACCCTGGCCTATGTGGGACTGATGGCGCTGGCGGCGCGCTCGGCGGGCTTCTGGCGGAAGATCCCCGCCGTCCTGGCGCCGGTCGGCCAGATGGCCTTCACCAACTACATCGCCCAGTCGCTGATCATGACCGCGATCTTCTACGGTGGCCGCGGCCCCGGCCTCTACGCCCGCCTCGACCGTCCGGCCCTGGCCCTGATCGTCGTCGCCGTCTGGGTCGTCCAGATCCTGTGGTCGCGGTGGTGGCTGGACCGCTTCACCATGGGCCCGCTCGAATGGATTTGGCGCCGCCTCTACCGCGGCCCGGTCCCGCTGCGGCGGTAGGTCAGATGCTCCCCCTGAAGGGGGAGCTGTCGCGGAGCGACTGAGGGGGAAGTCGTTGCGAAGTCGGCCAAGATCTCGAAAGCTGAAAACGGGCCCCCCCCCCCCCCCCCGCCCCCCACCCCCCCCGCGGGCGGGGAGTAACTGCCCCAAAAAAACACTTCGGCCGAATG
>CBINOL010000156.1:0-10013 GCA_966252285.1 uncultured Caulobacter sp. | reverse complement strand
TGGGGATCGAGATGATCATGGTCGTGATCCCGAAGAACGAGTTCACGCTGGCGCCGGAGCCCATGGTGAAGAAGTGGTGCAGCCACACGATGTACGACAGGATCGTGATGACGACCGTGGCGTAGACCATCGAGCTGTAGCCGAACAGGCGCTTGCTGCAGAAGGTCGAGACGACTTCCGAGAACACGCCGAAGGCGGGCAGCACCAGGATGTAGACCTCGGGGTGACCCCAGATCCAGATGAGGTTCACGTACATCATCGGGTTGCCGCCGAAGTCGTTCGTGAAGAAGTTGGTGCCGAGGTAGCGGTCGGACGACAGCAGGGCCAGGACGGCGGTCAGGATCGGGAAGCTGGCGACGATCAGGACGTTGCTGCACAGCGAGGTCCAGGTGAACACCGGCATCTTCATCAGGCTCATGCCCGGGGCGCGCATCTTCACGATCGTGACGATCAGGTTGATGCCCGACAGGGTGGTGCCCACGCCCGCGATCTGCAGTGACCAGATGTAGTAGTCGACCCCTACGTCTGGACTGTACGCCAATCCCGACAGCGGCGGATAGGCCAGCCAGCCGGTGCGGGCGAACTCGCCGACGAACAGCGACAGCATCACCGTGATCGCGCCGCCGACCGTCATCCAGAAGCTGAAGTTGTTCAGGAACGGGAAGGCCACGTCGCGGGCGCCGATCTGCAGCGGCACGACGAGGTTCATCAGGCCGGTGATCAGCGGCATCGCCACGAAGAAGATCATGATCACGCCGTGGGCGGTGAAGACCTGGTCGTAGTGGTGCGGCGGCAGGTAGCCGGCCGCGTCGCCGAAGGCGATGGCCTGCTGGGCGCGCATCATCAGGGCGTCGGCGAAGCCGCGCAGCAGCATGATGATGGCCAGGATGATGTACATCACCCCGATCTTCTTGTGGTCGACGCTGGTCAGCCACTCACGCCACAGGTAGCCCCAGACCTTGAAGTAGGTCAGGGCGGCCAGGACGGTGATCCCCCCCAGGGCGACCATGGCGAACGTGCCGATCAGGATCGGTTCGTGAAGGGGAATGGCGTCCCATGTGAGACGGCCGAAGATCGTTTTTACGAGGTCCGGGGACATGAATGATCTCTAGGCTTGATCAGCGCGCTTCGGCGGGCGCGGACTTGGGGGCGCAGAGCGCGGCGATGAACGAGCGGATGCCGCCCTCCCCGCGCCGGGTCCGCTTGTCGTATTCGAGCGTGGTGACGTTGTAGACGCCTTCCATGCCCAGGCCGCCCGACTTGTCGATGGCCATCATGTCGTGCTGGCACATCTTGCCCGGCTCGACGCAGCGGTTGACCGCCTTGTCGAACAGGCCGGCTTCGACCGAGGCGAAGCGCTGGGGCGGAACCTTCTCGCTGGGCTTCTCGAGCACCAGGTAGCGGGTCCCGTCGAGGCGGTCGTTGCTCTTGCGGACGTCATCGGCCCACTTCTGGAAGTCGGCGTTGCTCATGCCGTGGA
The DNA here is from genome assembly GCA_966252285.1 of uncultured Caulobacter sp. Taxonomy (GTDB): domain Bacteria; phylum Pseudomonadota; class Alphaproteobacteria; order Caulobacterales; family Caulobacteraceae; genus Caulobacter. The sequence goes on along the minus strand of CBINOL010000156.1, from coordinate 8,533 downwards.
ACTTGAAGCGCATGTGCGAGAAGCCCTCGCCGCTGTAGTTCGCCGAGAAGCCGTCATAGACGCCCGGCTTGTTGATCACGGCGTGCAGCTTCGTGCGCATGCCCGGCATGGCGTAGATCTGGCCGGCCAGGGCGGGCACGTAGAACGAGTTCATCACCGACGAGGCGGTCAGGTCGAAGTCGATCGGGGTGTCTACCGGCGCGGCCAGTTCGTTGACCGTGGCGATGCCCAGTTCCGGGTAGATGAACATCCACTTCCAGTCGAGGGCGACGACCTGCACCTTCAGCGGCTTGACGCCTTCGGCGGTGCGGCCCGGGGCCAGGCGGTCGAGCGGACGGTACGGGTCCAGCAGGTGGGTGCTGGTCCAGGTCACCGCGCCCAGGATCATGATGATCACCAGCGGAGCGGCCCAGATCACGATCTCGAGCTTGGTCGAGTGGTGCCAGTCGGGATCGTACTTCGCCGTCTTGTTCGACTGCCGGTACTTCCAGGCGAAGAACAGGGTGAGGAAGATCACCGGCACGATGATGATCAGCATCAGCACGGTGGACAGGATGATCAGGTCGCGCTGCTGCGCGGCGATATCACCCGACGGATTCATCACCACCCAGTCGCAGCCGCTCAGCAGGAGCAGCACGGGCAACAGGGCGAGCTTCTTCAAGGAACTCGGTGTCATGAGGGACCTGGACTACGGACGTTGGCGGCGCCGTTAAGCCAGTCCGCCAGTGCGTGACATTGGACCATTTGTCCTAGGGGCAGCCTTAGCACACGAAGCCGTGTTCTCCGAGCGGAGCCGAAGAGGCCTCAAGACGTTTGCCAGAAAGGGGCAGTTGGTCTCATGCTCGGACTCAAGACCGTCGGAAAGGCGGCTTGAAAAGAGTTTGGGACGAAAACAACAGGAACAAGGCGCGTAGCTGCATGAACCAGGATTTTGCAATTCCGACGTCATCGGGCCTAGAGCGCGACGCACGGCGATTGCACGCTGATCACAAGGGCGTGCGCCCCGGCGAGATCGCCATCGGCGTGATCATCGGGCGGACCTCGGAATTCTTCGACTTTTTCGTCTACGCCATCGCTTCGGTGCTGGTGTTCCCGCAGCTCTTTTTCCCCTTTGTCGACCGATTGACGGGGGTGCTGTGCTCCTTCGCGATCTTCTCGCTGGCCTTCGTGGCGCGGCCCATCGGCTCGGCGATCTTCGGGGCCATCGACCGCAACTACGGTCGCGGCGTGAAGCTGACCATCGCCCTCTTCCTGCTTGGCGGCTCGACAGCCGCGATCAGCTTCCTGCCGGGCTACGCCACCGCCGGCGTGGTCTCGATCTGGGCTCTGGCGGCCTTCCGCATCGGCCAGGGCCTGGCGCTGGCCGGCGCCTGGGACGGCATGGCCTCGCTGCTGGCGCTGAACGCCCCTGAAAAGAAGCGCGGCTGGTACGCCATGATCCCGCAGCTGGGCGCGCCCTTCGGCTTCATGCTGGCCAGCGGCCTGTTCGCCTACTTCGTCGCCAGCCTGGGCTCGGCCGACTTCCTCGACTGGGGCTGGCGCTATCCGTTCTTCGCGGCCTTCGCCATCAACGTCGTGGCCCTGTTCGCCCGCCTGCGCATCGTCGCCACCGAGGAGTTCGGCAAGTTGTTCGAGAAGGGCCAGCTGAGCCCGGTGCCAATTACCAGCCTGCTGAAGGCCCAGGGCGGCAACGTGCTGATCGGCGCCTTCGCGCCGCTGGCCACCTTCGCCATGTTCCACTTGGTCACCGTGTTCCCGCTGTCGTGGGTCAGCCTGCACGACGACGGCGGCGAGGCGCTGAACTTCCTGCGCATCGAGCTGGCCGGCGCTCTGGTCGGCGTGGTGGGCATCATGGCCTCGGGCTGGATCGCCGACCGCATCAGCCGCCAGAACCAGCTGGCCCTCTCGGCGGTGTTGATCGGCATCTTCAGCCTGGCCGCGCCCTGGCTGCTCGACGCCGGCAGCGTGGGCCAGACCATCTATGTGGTGGCGGGCTTTGCGATCCTGGGTCTGTCGTTCGGCCAGGCCTCGGGCGCGGTCAGCTCGGGCTTCCTGCGCCACTACCGCTACACCGGCTCGGCCGTGGTTTCGGACCTGTCGTGGCTCGTCGGCGCCGGCTTCGCGCCGCTCGCCGCCCTGGCCCTGGCCAGCTTCTGGGGCCTGCCCGCCATCGGCCTCTACCTGGCCTCGGGCGCTGTCGCGACCCTGATCGCCCTCAGCCTCGACCGTCGTCGTCGCCTGCGCGCCCAGGCCATGGCCGGCGCCTGACCTGCGCTAGTCTCCCCGCGTCGCCTCAGGCGACGCGGGTCCAGACCTGGGTCTTGCAGAGGAAGTTGCCCAGCACGCAGCCCTTGGCTCGCAGCTTGCCGGCGTCCAGCACCAGCACCCGGCCCGAAAACGTCATGTTGATGTCAGGCGCGAAGACCTTGCCGCGCCATTCGCCCTTGTCGCTCGGCGTGAAGTCCCGCAGCAGCTGCCGTCCCAGGAGCTCGCCGCCCGAGCCCTTGCGCGCGTCGGTGCGGGCCTCGTCGTTGGCCCAGACCACATAGCCGCAGACCTCCGGCCCGCACGGCTTGATCTCCACGTGGACGCTATCCTTGGGATTGCGCCAGACGCCGTAGATGCCGTCCGTAGCGGGCGGCGTCTGGGCTAAGGCCGGGACGGTCGCGACCGCCGCCATCGCCAGCGCCAGCGCCAACATGGTTGGTCCAAGCCGCTGGGGCCCGCCCTTCCCTCGCGCTGACGACGACATGAACAGCCTCCCCGACTTTAGGCGACGACGATCGCCCGGTTTCCGGCGGCGAAGGTCAGCCGCCGGTCGCGCGGCGTCAAGTCGGACCCGGCCGTCAGAAGTTCAGCGTGCCCCAGAAACTGCAGGCGTTGGGCGTGCCGGGCAGCGTGGCCGGCGTGGTCGACGGGATTACCAGGGAAGACGACGTCAGCCCGTTCGAGGTGAAGCTGCCCGCGCAGGACCCAAGGATCGTGATCACCTCGACGCCCGATACGGTGACTGTGCCCGGGGCCGTGATCGTGGCGTTCCAGGGAAAGCTGCTCGGCGTCACCAGCCAACCGCATTGCCAGTTGCCGGCGGAGAACGAACCTCCGGTGATCACCGCCGTCGTCCCGCTTGGCGCGACGATCGCGTTGAGCTGGACGTCGCAGGCGATGTCCACCGTCTGGCGCATCTGCAGCGTGCCGGTGATGACCACCTGGGCGTCGGCCTGGCCGGGGGCCGCGGCGATGATCGCCAGGGCCATTGCCGCAAGCGCTAGACCACGTTTCAGCATGAAGGCCTCCAAGGAAGGCGCCGCGGCGACTGATGGCCGTATGCGGCCGTGTTTCCATAAGAAACGCCGGGAGTCCGAAGGACTCCCGGCGAGACGAGGGGAAAGGATATAGGTCCGCTCCCGCGGCTCTTACGAGACCGTCAGCGCGGGGCTGCTGTACAGGGTGCCTTCGATGGTGCAGGGGCCCGGCGAGCCGAGGATGGTGTCGCCGGTGAAGGTCACGCTGCTCGACCCGTTGTTCCAGTCCTTGGTGATCGCGCCGGCGCAGGTGCCGAGGATCGAGTTGGCGCCGATGCCGGTGATGGTGATCGACGGGGCGGTGTTCAGCGACACCGTCCAGGGGAAGCTGCTCGGCGCGACCAGCCAGCCGCACTGCCACGAGCCCGGAGAGAACGAACCGTCGGTGATGGTGGCGAAGGCGCCGCTGGCGTCGGTGTTGCCTTCGAGCAGAACATCGCAGCTCACGGTGGTCGACTGGCTCATGGTCAGCGAGCCGGCCAGCGTGAAGTCGGTGTCGACCGGCGTGATGGTGGCGGCCGAGGCGGAGCCAGCGGCGACGAGACCGGCGGCCAGAACGGCGGCGGCGAGAACAGAAGCGCTCTTCAACATGACGTCTCCTCCTACGTTTTTATCTTCAACCTCTCATTGGAGGTCGAGCTATATGCAACTATCAATCGTGTAAGGAGTCAACGTAAAAATACATAAAATTCAGATAGTTAGCGATAATAAACGACAAAAGGCGGCGTCACCTTCCGGTGCGCCGAAAAGGTCGCCGCCCCGGTTTCCCGAGGCGGCGAGTCACCGAGATCGCGCTAGAAGCGCTTGGAGACACTGACCGCGACGAGGCGCGGATCCAGCGTGAAGACGTTGGTGGTTAGGCCGGTGTCGTCGCTGTTGGTGAAGGCGTCGGTGATCGGCGTCTTGTCGAACAGGTTCTTGACGTAGACCTGGATGACGAGGCCGTCGGCCGGGCGCTCCAGCGTCGCCGAGATGTTGACGTTGTCCCACGACTTCAGGCGGTCGTAGGTGGTGTTGTAGACCCGGGCGTAGCTTTCGCCCTGATAGTAGTAGTCGCCGCGCAGGGTCAGGGCCCAGTCGTCGCGATGGAAGGTGTATTGGGCGCCGATGTTGGCGGTCCAGTTCGGCGCGTTGGGCAGCTCGTTGCCGCTCAGGTCGGCCTCGATGCCGCGGCCGCCGTTGGGCGCTTCGGCCAGCGGGTCATAGGTGAAGCCGAAAAGCTGGTGCAGCGGCACGCTCGACGGAAACTGCGGATTGAACGAACCCGTGCGCAGCGAGCCGCCGCACAGGCCCTGCAGGCCTAGCATCATCTGCTCGGGCGTGCGACCGCTGGACAGGATCCGCTGCACGTGCCGGGTCGGCGCGATGCAGTTGGACGGCACCTGCAGCCAGGGCCGCAGGACGGTCCAGTCGGCGTTGCCCTGGGTGCGGTCCATCACGTCGATGGACTTCTCGCCCTTGCCGATCTTGGTGTTGAGATAGCCGAGATTGGCGTCGATCCGGAATTCGCGGGTGGGCTTGAACACCGCCTCGAACTCCAGGCCCCAGGTGCGGGAGTCGAAGTTCTCGTTGAGCGAGATCCGGTCGACGATCTGCGAGACCTGGTAATCCTTGTAGTCGTAGTAGAAGGCCGTCGCGTTCAGGCGCAGCTTGCCGCCGGCCAGGGTGTTCTTGGCCCCGATCTCGAAGGCGTTGACGTACTCCGGCTCGAAGGTCTCGGCCAGGGGCTGGTACTGGATGACGGTCGGGTTGATGTCGACCCGAGGCGGGTTGGCGCCGCCGCCCTTGTAGCCGCGCGAGAACGAGCCGTAGACCATGGTCTCGTCGGTGAAGCTGACGGTCGGCTTCCAGTCGACCACCAGGCGGCCGGTCAGCGCGTCCCATCGCTGGTCGATGTCCGGCAGGGCCGGATAGCCGCGGCTGACATATCCGCCCGACGACGGGCCGGGATTGCCCCGGTCGGCGCCCAGCAGCAGCTGGCTCGGATAGGGGGTGCTGACCTTGCGGTCGTCGGTGTAGCGCAGGCCCGCGGTCACGCGCCACGTGGGCGACAGGTCGTAATAGGCCTCGCCGAACACGCCCCACGAACGCGTGTGGATCTGGTTCTTGCTGCGGAAGTAGTTGTGGCCGTCGCCCGCCAGCTGGTCCAGCGGCGTGGGGTCGACGTAGATGCATTCCTTGGTGGTCTGGGGCGTACAGAGCTGCGTGCGCCGGCCCATGTTCGTCACGCCAGGCACGACCAGATCGTTGTAGTAATACTCGGCCAGGAACGTGAACAGGTTGTTGAACACGAAGTAGTCGTCGTTCGACTTGAAGTCGATGTAGTTGGCGCCGAGGCTGAAGTTGAACCGCCCTTCATAGCTCGACTGCAGGCGAAGCTCCTGCGTCCACTGGCGGTTGTCGGAGCGCGACAGGTCGGCCGAGACCATCCGGTTGGAACGGCCCAGCTGCGGATCGGTGTAGTAGCCGCCGGGCGTGGGCGTGTTCGGGTTGATGATCGGCTGGTTGCTGGCGTTGAACAGGCCGTCCGAGTTGCTGAAGATCGGGTTCGAGACGAAGCGGTTGTAGTCCTGCGACGAATAGTAGTCGTCCTTGGCGTAGGCCGTCTGCGAGATGAGCTTCAGGTTGTCGCTCAGGTCGAATTCCATGTTGAACTGGAAGACGTCGTTCTTCACCCGGAAGATGGGATCGTAGCTGGTGGCGATCTCGCGCAGGTTCCGCGACTGGGTCAGCCCCGCATAGGGGTCGGTGCCCAGCGGCACCGCGGTGACGGCCTGGCCGGCGGCGTTGCGGCCATAGCTGATCGAGGCCAGGAAGACGTGGGCGAAGGCCCCGCCGTTGGGCACGCCGTAGGCGGCGTCGTCATAGAGCGATCCGGGCTTGCAGCCCTGGCTGAGGCGGTTGCGGACAATCGGCGAGGTGACGTTCACGCTGCCGACCTGGGTGGGGCCAGGATCGTTGGTGCACAGCTGCTTGCCGGTGCGCGAGCGCTGGTCGTCTTCCTCGAAGTGCTCCCAGATCAGGTTGGTGCGGAAGCGGCTGGTCGGCTCCCAGGCCGCCGACAGGCGCGTCGACCACAGATCGCGGTTGTTGACCTTGGTGTCGTTGAAGCTGTTGTAGTCGAAACCGTCGCGCTGGGTGGCCGAACCGGCCAGGCGCAGGGCGAAGGTCTCGCCGACGGGCACGTTGATCACCGCCTGCATGCGGCGGCTGTCGTAGTTGCCGACCTCGCCCTTGATGAAGCCCTCGAAGTCCCGGCCCGGCAGGTTCGGGATCATGTTGACGACGCCGCCGGTGGCGTTGCGGCCATAGAGCGTGCCCTGCGGCCCGCGCAGCACTTCCACGCGCTGCACGTCCAGGTATTCCTGCTCGAACAGGCGGTTGCGGATCAGCGGCGTGGAGTTGAAGCTGACGGCCACGGCAGGGTCGCTGCTGGCCGAAATCGCCTTGGTCCCGACCCCGCGGATCGAGAAGTTGTACATGCTGAAGTTGGCCTTGGAGAACGATACGTTGGGCACCGCCCGCATCAGTTCCGAACCGCCCTCGATCTTCAGCTCGTTCAGGCTTTCCGACGACAGGGCCGACACGGCGATCGGCACGTCCTGGATCGATTCCGAACGCTTCTGGGCCGTGACGATGATGTCCTCGACCTGGGTCACTTCCTGCGCGAAGGCCTGGCCCGCCCCGGCGGCGAGCGCGAAAATCGACGCGGTGACAGCCAGACGCGCGCGAGCGCGGGCTGATGAAGCCATGCCCTATCCTCCCCTACCTCGACCCAGCTCTCCGTCCAGGCCGATCTACGTTTCCCCCGCCCCAAATCAATCTCCGACGGCATTGGCGGCTCAGCCGACGGTTGGGTTGTACGATCTACCTATTCACTCGCATGTCAATACATTACTTACACCGATGTTCAGTTCCCTGACGTAACCTCCGTACGGCTACCTAGGGACCCTCCGTGACGTCGAATTAATATTTACATCGCTGTAAAAACGGCCATTGTCCGCGCAGCACGGGAGGGCAAGGAATGGACGCTGACGTCATCGTCGTCGGGGGCGGGCTGGCCGGCCTGGTGGCCGCCAACGAGCTGGTCCAGAAGGGCAAGCGCGTGGCGCTGGTCGACCAGGAGAACGCCGCCAACCTGGGCGGCCAGGCTTTCTGGTCGTTCGGCGGACTGTTCCTGGTGAACTCTCCCGAGCAGCGGCGTCTGGGCATCCGCGACAGCCTCGACCTGGCCTGGCGCGACTGGCTTGGCAGCGCCGACTGGGACCGCCTTGAGGGCGCTCTTCCCGAAGACGAATGGGCGATCCGCTGGGGCCGCGCCTATGTGGAGTTCGCCGCCGGCGACAAGCGCGACTGGCTGCGCCGGCATGGGATCTCGCTGACGCCGATGGTCGGCTGGGCCGAGCGCGGCGCGGGCCAGGCCCTGGGGCACGGCAACTCGGTTCCCCGCTTCCACGTGGCCTGGGGCACCGGCACCGGCGTGTCCGAGCCCTTCGCCGAGCGCGCCCGCCAGGCGGCCGGGCGTGGGCTGCTGACCTTCCATCACCGCCATCGCGTCGACGCCCTGGTCGTCGAAGGCGGCCGGGTGACCGGCGTTTCGGGCAGCGTGCTGGCGGCCGACGACGCGCCGCGCGGGGCGCCGTCCAATCGCCGGATCGTGGGCGATTTCACGCTGAAGGCCAGCGCGGTCGTTCTGGCCACCGGCGGCATCGGCGGCAACCACGACCTGGTCCGCCGCTACTGGCCCGAGCGGCTGGGCGCGCCGCCGAGAAGCATGATCACCGGGGTGCCGGAATATGTCGACGGCCGGATGCTCGACATCGCCGCCGGCGCCGGCGCGCGCCTCGTGAACCGCGACCGCATGTGGCACTATGTCGAGGGCGTCCAGAACTGGGCCCCGATCTGGCCCAGGCACGCGATCCGCATCCTGCCGGGCCCGTCGTCGATGTGGTTCGACGCCCTGGGACGGCGCCTGCCCTTCCCCGCCCTGCCCGGCTACGACACCATCGCCACGCTGCGCTACCTGCGCACGACGCCTGACCTGGTCGAGCACGACCACTCCTGGTTCATCGTCAGCCAGAAGATCCTGGAGAAGGAGTTCGCCCTCTCCGGCTCCGAACAGAACGGCGACATCACCAACCGCCGCCGCCTGTCGCTGCTGAAGTCGCGCCTGGGCAAGGGCGCGCCGCCCGAGGTCGACGCCTTCAAGCGCAACGGGGCCGACTTCG
>CBINOL010000155.1:0-10056 GCA_966252285.1 uncultured Caulobacter sp. | reverse complement strand
GTCGACGTGTTCTCGGCCGGCAAGTTCGCCGGCGGCGAGGGCTGCGAGGACATCGTGTTCCGCGACGCCGCCCGCGGCGTCTACAAGCGCGTGGTCATCGAGGACGGCCGGGTCGCCGGCGCGGTGCTGTTCGGCGATGCGGCCGACGGCGGCTGGTACTTCGACCTGATGAAGGCCGGGACCGACGTCGCCGAGATCCGCGACACCATCATCTTCGGCCAGGCGATCACGGAGGGGCTGTCCGGCCTGGACCCTAGCGCGGCCGTTGCGGCCATGCCCGACACGCAGGAGATCTGCGGCTGCAACGGCGTCTGCAAGGGTGCGATCACCTCGGCCATCACCGCCCAGGGCCTGACCACGCTGGATGACGTACGGGCCGTCACCAAGGCCTCGGCCTCGTGCGGTTCGTGCACCCCGCTGGTCGAGCAGGTGATCAAGGCCACGCTGGGCGACGGCTTCAAGGTCCAGACCGGCCCCAAGCCGATGTGCAAGTGCACTTCGCACCCGCACGGCGCAGTCCGCGAGGCGATCCTGGCCCAGGACCTGAAGTCCATGCCCGCCGTCATGCAGGCTATGGAGTGGACCACGCCCGACGGCTGCGCCTCGTGCCGCCCGGCGCTGAACTATTACCTGCTGTGCGCCTGGCCCGGCGAGTACGTGGATGACAGCCAGTCGCGCTTCATCAACGAGCGCGTCCACGCCAACATCCAGAAGGACGGCACCTATTCGGTCGTTCCACGCATGTGGGGCGGCATGACCACGCCGGACGAACTGCGCGCCATCGCCGACGTCGCCGACAAGTACGCCATCCCGGCGGTGAAGGTGACCGGCGGCCAGCGCATCGACCTGCTGGGCGTCCAGAAGGACGACCTGCCGGCGGTCTGGGCCGACCTCAACGCCGCGGGCATGGTGAGCGGCCACGCCTACGCCAAGGGTCTGCGCACGGTGAAGACCTGCGTTGGTTCGGAGTGGTGCCGGTTCGGCACCCAGGACTCCACGGGCCTGGGCATCAAGCTCGAGAAGTTCATGTGGGGCTCGTGGGCGCCGGCCAAGGTCAAACTGGCGGTGTCGGGCTGCCCCCGCAACTGCGCGGAGTCGACCTGCAAGGACATCGGCGTGATCTGCGTCGACAGCGGCTACGAGATCCATGTCGGCGGCGCCGCCGGCCTGCACATCCAGGGCACGCAACTGCTGACCAAGGTCGCCACCGAGGAGGAGGCGATCCAGCTTATCTCGGCAGTCATGCAGATGTATCGCGAGGGCGGCTGGTATTTGGAGCGGATCTACAAGTGGATGGCCCGGATCGGCCTTGAGACGATCCATGCCGCCACCGTCGAGGACCTCGACAACCGCGCGGCGCTCTTCGCCCGCTTCGTGAAGTCGCAGGAGACCGCGCAGGTCGACCCGTGGGCCGAGCGCGCCAGCAAGGGCGTCGAGGCCGGTGAATTCAAGCCGATGGCGACGCTTCCGATGGGGATGGCTGCGGAATGACGATCCAGACTTTCGACATCGATCCGGCCTGGCACGACGTCGGCGCCATCACCGACATTCCCGAGCGTGGGTCGCGTCGGGTGGCGACGGCGCAGGGCGACGTGGCGGTGTTCCGCACCAGCGACGGCCAGGTCTTCGCCCTGGTCGACCGCTGCCCGCACAAGCACGGTCCGCTCAGCCAGGGCATCGTCCACGGCCACGGCGTGACCTGCCCGCTGCACAGCTGGGTCATCGACCTGAAGACCGGCCAGCCCACCGGCGCCGACGCCGGCAAGGGCTGCACGCCGGTGGTTCCGGTGCGGGTGCAGGACGGCCGCGTCCTGCTGGCCCAGCCGGTGATGGCGGGCTGACGCCATGGCCGACGGCTCCGGCGCCATCGCGACGGTCAGGACCACCTGCCCATACTGTGGCGTCGGTTGCGGCGTCTCGGGCGCGGCTGGCGGGGGCAGGACGCTGGCGGTGTCCGGCGATCCCGCCCACCCGGCCAACAAGGGTCGGCTGTGCTCCAAGGGCTCGGCCCTCGGCGCGACCGTCGGCCTGCAGGGCCGCCTTTGGGAGCCTACGATCAATGGACGGGTCGCGACCTGGGGCGAGGCCACCGCCCTGGTGGCCAAGCGCTTTCGCGACACCATCGCTCGTCACGGCCGCGACAGCGTCGCCTTCTATGTCTCGGGCCAACTGCTGACCGAGGACTATTACGTCGCCAACAAGCTGATGAAGGGCTTCATCGGCTCGGGCAATATCGACACCAACAGCCGCCTCTGCATGGCCTCGGCCGTCGCCGCCCACAAGCAGGCCTTCGGCGCCGACCTGGTGCCCGGCTGCTACGAAGACCTCGACGAAGCCGACCTAGTGGTCTTCGCTGGCCACAACGCCGCCTGGACCCACCCGATCCTGTTCCGCCGCCTGGAGGCCGCCAAGGCCCGCGGGCAGAAGCACGTGGTCATCGACCCGCGCCGCACCGACACCGCCGAGGGCGCCGATCTGCACCTGGCCATCGCGCCGCAGTCCGACGTGCGCCTCTGGAACGGCCTGCTGGCCGAGATGGACCGTCGCGGGCTGCTTGATCTCGATTACGTCGCCGAACACGTGAACGGGATCGACGCCGTTCGCGAGGCCCTGGGTCAGGACGACCATTCGCCCGCCGCCGTCGCCGCCGACTGCGGTCTGGCGATCGAAGATCTGCTGGCCTTCTACGACCTGTTCGCCGCGCACGAGAAGACGGTCAGCCTGTTCTCGATGGGTTCCAACCAGTCGGCCCAGGGCGTGGCCAAGGGCCTGGCGATCATCAACGCCCACCTGGCCACGGGCCGGGTCGGCAAGCCGGGCGCCTGCCCGTTCTCGATCACCGGCCAGCCCAACGCCATGGGCGGGCGCGAGACCGGCGGCATGGCCAACACCCTGGCCGGCCACATGGACTTCGCGCCGGAAGACCGCGATCGCGTGGCCCGTTTCTGGGGCGCGCCGCACACCGCCCGCGCGCCGGGCCTCAAGGCCGTCGAGATCTTCGAGGCCGTGGCCTCGGGCAAGATCAAGGCGATCTGGGTGATGGCCACCAATCCTGCCGTCAGCCTGCCTGACGCCGGCGCGGTGCGCGCGGCGCTGGAGGCGTGCCCCTTCGTCGTGGTCTCTGACTGCGTCGAGACCGACACCACGGCCTATGCCCACGTGAAGCTGCCGGCCTTGGCCTGGGCCGAGAAGGAAGGCACGGTCACCAATTCCGAGCGCCGTATCTCGCGCCAGCGGGCCCTTTTCCCGGCGCCGGGCCAGGCCCGCGCCGACTGGCGGATCATGGCCGATGTCGCCCAGGGCATGGGCTTCGACGGCTTCGGCTGGCCTTCGCAAGCCTCGATCTTCCGCGAGTGGGCGCGCCTGACCGCCTACGAAAACCAGGGCTCGCGCCTGCTCGACCTTTCGGGCCTGTCAGGCATGACGCCCGACGATTACGCGGCCATGACGCCGATCCAGTGGCCGGTGCGGGCGACGGGGCAGGGCACGCCGCGCCTGTTCGTCGACGGCCGCTTCCAGACGCCGGACGGTCGCGCTCGGATGGTTCCGGTCCGGCCCAAGGGCCCGGCCGACGCCGTAAGCGACGCCTTCCCGATGTCGCTCAATACCGGCCGCATCCGTGACCAGTGGCACACCATGACCCGCACGGGCCTGGCCCCCGACCTCTGCCGCCACGCGCCCGAACCCTTCGTCGAGATCCACCCGCGCGACGCCGAAGCGGCCGGCATCAAGGACGGCGCTCTGACCCGGGTCTCCACGGCGCGAGGCGAGGCTGTGGCTCTGGCCAAGGTCACCGACCGCCAGCGCTTGGGCGGCCTGTTCATGCCGATGCACTGGACCGACGCCTTCGCGCCGTCGGGCAAGTCCAACCACCTGATCGCCCCGAACCTCGATCCCGTTTCCGGCCAGCCGGAGTTCAAGCACACGCCGGCCAGGGCGCGACCCTATCGCGAGACCTGGAAGGGTTTCTTCCTGACCCGCGAGATCATCGCCGCCCCGGCCAATATGGATCTCGTCTGGCGGCGGATCCCGCAGGACGCGGCGCAACTGCACGAGTTCGCCGGACGCGGTGACGCCTCCGAGCGCGAGGCCTTGCGCAAGCGCCTGGTCAAGGGCCTGACCGGCGAGACCACCGTCTACGAAGACGCCGTGGCCGGTTCGCGCCGTGAGGCCTGGATCGAGGACGGCAGGCTGGTCGCCGTGCTGTTCCAGACCGCCGCCGGCCGCCTGCCGCCGCGTGACTGGCTGGCCGACCTGTTCGCCCTCGACACCCTGACCGCCGAGGCTCGTTCGGCCTTGCTGATCGGCCGCCCGCCCGGCGCGCCGGTCGACAAGGGGCCGATGGTCTGCGCCTGCCTGAAGGTGGGCGCCAAGGCCGTCGACGCCGCCATCGCCGCCGGAGCCGCCAACGCCGACGCGGTCGGCGCGGCCACCGGCGCCGGAACCAATTGCGGCTCGTGCCGTCCGGAGATCGCCCGGATGATCGCGGCCGCCGCTTCCCTCAAGGCCAAGGAGACCGCCGATGCCGCATGACGCCGCTGCCCTGGGAGACGTCCTGCTGGTCGGCGCTGGTCCCGGCCCTGTCGACCTGATGACCCTGCGCGCGGCCCGCGCCGTCGAGAGCGCCCAGGCGCTGCTCTATGACGCCCTGGTCTCGGACGAGGCGATCGCCCTGGCCCCGGCCGGCTGCGTGCGGATCCTGACCGGCAAGCGGTCGGGCCGGCCCAGCATGAAGCAGGAGGCGATCAATCGCCTGATGCTGCGCCTGGCTCGCCGGGGGCTGCGCGTCGTGCGGCTGAAGGGGGGCGACCCCTCGGTGTTCGGCCGGGTGGGCGAGGAAGCCGAGTTTCTCCGCGCGCATGGCGTGTCGGTCGAGATCGTGCCTGGCGTCACCGCCGCCAGCGCCGCCGCCGCCCAGTTCAACTTCCCGCTCACCCATCGCGGCGAGGCTCGGCGGGTGATCTTCACCACGGCCCGTGTGGGCAGCGGCGACGTCATCGAGGACTGGGCCGCCGCATCGGATCCCGAGGCCACGGTCGCCGTCTACATGGGCGGGGAGGCTGCCGCCGAGCTGGGCCGTCGCCTGATCGCCGCCGGCCGGGCCCCGAGCACGCCGGCCCTGGTCGTGGAACGGGCCGGTGATCCCGCCGCATCGCTGCGGACGGGTCGCCTGGACGACCTGCCGCGCCTGCTGGCGGGCGGAACCGGCGGCCCGGTCCTGATCGTCATCGGCGCGGTGGCCCGTCGAGCCCAGGACCTGCGCTGGACGCCGGAGCTCGCCGAGATCGAGGCCCAGGCGATCCGGGCGTGAGCCGGGGCGGCTAGTACATCCGCACCGAGGCGACCAGCGAGGCGCCGTCGCTGTCGCAGGTATAGACATAGACGCTGACGGCGCGCTGGGCCGTGAAGGCGGTGAGCAGGGTCGCGGCCATGGTCTCGCGGTTGCTCATCGAATTGGCGATCCGGAACGTTGTCGGCTGGCTGCAGCCCATCGGGTTGGTGGTGTTGTTGATGTAGAAATCGAAGCCCAGATCGCGTGCGTTGACGCCGACCAGCTGCGCGGGCGGTGTATTGTCCGGAGCCGAGTAGGCGGGCGCGGCGACGCCGAGCGCGGCGACGGCCAATCCCAGGCTAAGTTTCTTCAAAAGCATCCTGAACCCCTCCGATACGCGGATCAGCAGCCTTGCCGATGCTCTGATCGGAGATGCCGCCAGGGTGCATAAGAGGCGGGCTCACTACCTATGGTCAAGCTTTCCTGCGCGCGGTCTCACGCAGTGGCCATAGCCGCGGCGCCTTCCTCATCGTCCTGCCGCCGTCCCAACTGCGGGCCCGCTGCTCGGCCGTAGGCCTCGCGGAGCAGCCGCGAGGGCGACAGCTCGCACGGGGCGATCAGAAGGCCGCGCTTGCGCAGGGCCAGGCCCCAGCGCGCGCTGCCGGTCAGCACCGAGGCGGCCGGCGCGATCAGCAGGCCGATGGCGGCCGGCAGGATCCAGACGCCGAGCGACGGTCCAGCGAGCGCGGCGCAGGCCAGCAGAAGACATCCGGCGACGATTTCGGGCGTGTGGCGCTTGAGGGCTTCGCGCCATAGCGTGCCCTCGGCCTCGCGCCGCTGGGCGGCCCAACCGGAATCGCGGCCGGCCAGGATGTCGACCAGGCAGCGGGCGTGGCCGAACAGGATGGCCGGCGCCGTCAGGGTCGAGTGCAGCGTCTCCACGGCCACCGAGGCCAGCAGCGGGCCGATCCCGCCGAAACCGCCGGCCTTGCCTTCCTTGCAGGTCAGGATCACCGCCAGCAGCTTGGGCGCGAACAGGAAGCCGAGCGACACGGCGAAGGCCGCCGCCGCGCCCTCGACGAGGAAAAGCTCGGCCCGCGCGCCGCCCAGGACGGGGAAGGCGGCCAGCATGGCGCTCAGGACCACCAGCAGCAGCCAGACCGGGGCCAGCGCATAGGCCAGGGCGCCGCGCAGCAGGTGCAGGCGGCTGACCGGATGCAGGCCCTTCGCGCCCAGTATGCCCAGGTGCTGCAGGTTGCCCTGGCTCCAGCGGCGATCGCGCACCAGCATGTCCGACAGGGTGGGCGGGGCCTCCTCGTGGACGTCGTCGAGAGACGGGGCCATGCGAACGGCCCAGCCGCCGCGCCGCATCAGGGCGGCCTCGACGAAGTCGTGGCTGAGGATGGCGCCCCCGAACGGCGCCTTGCCCGGCAGGTGCGGCAGGCCGCAGCACTCGGCGAAGGCCTTGGTGCGGATCATGGCGTTGTGGCCGAAATAGTTGGCCTCGGCGCCGCTCCACCAGGCCAGGGCCCAGGTCGCGAGCGGGCCGTAGACCCAGCTGGCGAACTGCTCGGCGCGGCCGAACAGGGTGGTGCGGCCAACGATCGTGGTGCCGGCCTGCAGGACGCCCAGCACCGGATCGGCCTCCATCGCGCCGGCCATGCGACGCAGCGAGCGGGCGCTGATCAGGCTGTCGGCGTCGAGCACCGCCATGCATTCGTAGGCGCCGCCGAACCGGCGCACCCATTCGGCCAGGTTGCCGGTCTTGCGGTCGGTGTTCTGCTCGCGGCGGCGGTAATAGAGACGGGTGGGCGAGGGGCCCGAACGGGCGGCGATCACCGCCTGGCGCTCGGCCTCGGCGATGTCGGGATCGCGGGTGTCGCTGAGCACGAAGACGTCGAAGGTCGACGACAGCCGTTCGCGGTCGAGGTCGGCGCGCATGGCCTCGATCCGGGCGAACACGGCGGCGACGTCCTCGTTGTAGATCGGCGCCAGCAGGGCGACCTTCTTGCGCAGGTGCGGCGGCGGATCGTCGAGGCGCCGCTCCCAAGTGTCGGGGTTCAGCGCCAGCTGGAAGCCGCCCAGGGCGGCCGCGCAGGAAAAGCCGGTCCAGGCCAGCAGCACGGCCACCAGCAGGGCGTCGATCCATTCCAGCAGGGTGACGCCGCCGGCCGTGAAGGCGTCCAGCATCGTCGTCAGGCCGAAGGCGAAGGCCAGGATCGTGAAGGCGCCCAGGCCAAGGCGCCGTCGCTGCCGGGAGCGGGCCAGCCGGCGCCAGCCCACGTCGGGGTCCGACAGCGTGCGGACGGGCATGTCCATCGCGGACTCGGCGGGGAGCCAGGCGGCCGGCGGCGCCTTATCGGGAACGTTACAAGGCGGAAGCCGGTCGGCGAGGCGTATGTCCATCAAGGGTCCTTTCGCGCGAAGAACCCTCACGGCGACAATCAGTTGCGATGCGAAGGAAATATAACCACGGTCAAGTTTCCAGAGCCGTGGTCGCGCGTATGTACTGCTGAATAACTTCGCATATTCAGCCGTTTGGGCATAATCTGGCCGCGCTTGCGGCAAGGATGTGGCGCTTTGTTGCGGTGCGGAAAAGATTGACTTCGGGGCGGCAACCCGCCGCCCTTCGGTCAGGCCGCCGCCAGGGCCCGAAAACCGCGTTCCAGGTCGGCGATCAGGTCGATGGGATCCTCCAGCCCGATATGCAGGCGCAGCAGCGGGCCTTCGAAGTTCACCGGCGTCGAGCGGCTCTTCAACTGCGGGTCGCAGTGGATCGCCAGGCTTTCGAAGCCGCCCCAGGAGAAGCCGAGACCGAACAGCGTCAGGGCGTCGAGGAAGGCGTGCACCGAGCGCTGGGTGGTGGGCTTCAGCACCACGCCGAACAGGCCGCAGGCGCCGGAGAAGTCGCGTTTCCAGATCGCGTGGCCGGGATCGTCGGGCAGGGCGGGGTGCAGCACGCGGGCGACCTCGGGGCGCTGCTCGAGCCAGCGGGCGACGGCCAGGCCGTTCTGCTCGTGGCGCGGCATGCGCGTGGCCAGGGTCCGCAGGCCGCGCAGCATGGTGTAGGCGTCGTCGGGCGAGACCGACCAGCCCACGTCCCACATGGCGTTGCCGAGCTCGTCGCCGATCACCGGGTCCATGGTCGTGGCGCTGCCCATGAAGCAGTCCGAGTGACCGCCGACATATTTGGTCAGGGCCTGGACGCTGATGGTCACGCCATGCGCCAGGGGCTTGAAGAGCAGGCCCGCGCCCCAGGTGTTGTCGATCAGGGTCAGGATGCCGCGCGCCTTGGCGGCCGCGGCGATGGCCGGCACGTCCTGCATCTCGAAGGTCAGCGAGCCGGGCGCTTCCAGCAGGATCAGCCGGGTGTTGGGCTGGGCCAGGGCCATCAGGGCGTCGGCGTCGAGGGCCGGGTCGTAATAGCGGGTGGCGACGCCGAAGCGGGTCAGGAACCGGTCGCAGAACCGGCGGGTGGGCTTGTAGGCGCTATCGACCACCAGCACGTCGTCGCCGGCCTTGAGCACCGCCATCATCGCCCCGGTGATCGCCGCCAGGCCCGAGGGATAGAGCGTCACGTCCGGCGAGCCTTCGAGCTCGGCCAGGGCCGCCTGCAGGGCGGCGGGCGAGGAGAGGCCGGTGATGCCGTAGGTCAGCTGGCCGTCGTCGTACAGCGAGGCTGCATTCGGCATCAGCACGGTGGAGCCGCGCTGGATCGGCGGATTGACGGTGCGCGCCAGGGACGGGGCCTGCAGGCCCGAGCGGATCAGGCGGGTCTTTTCGTCCATGGCGGCGGAACTCGTAAGCACGGGAAGGAACCCGTCGTTTAAGGGCGCGGGCGGTCGGGGTTCAAGCGTTCGATCAACGTCGTGGCGAGCGGAGGCGGGAATCGGCGATCTAGGGGCGGACGTCCGGCGGGGGCCGGGGTCGCATCGGGGGACGAGATGAGAGTTCTGGTTTCGCTTCTGGCGCTGTCGGCGTCGATGGTCGGCGCGACCGCCGTGCGCGCCGAGGATCCGCCGCCCATGCCGCCGCCGGCCGAGGTTTCGGCCTTGGCCGGCTGTTGGAAGGGCGAGGGGGCCGTGATGGGCAAGCCGGTGACCATCGCCCTGTCGGCCAGACCGATCTTGGGCGGGGCGATGATGCTGGTCGAGGCCGACAGCAAGGCCAAGGCCGACCCGGCCGACGTCTACGCCGCCCACCTGCTGTTTGGCGGCCGCACGGCCAAGGCGGGCGAGCCCGCGGCGATCGTCGGCCTGTGGGCCGACAGCTTCGGCGGCGACGGCGCCTCGCAGGGCTTGGGCAAGGTCGCCCCGAACGGCTTCGAGGTCATCTACCCTTATGGCGACGCCGCCTTCGTCAATCGCTGGACGCGGGCAGGGGAGCATCTGAGCTGGTCCATCGTCATGCGCGGGGCGGGCGGCAAGGAGCAGGCGTTTGCGAGCTACGAACTGGCGCCGGCGGGATGTGGGGAGAGGTGAGGTGATCGGTGGGGGTGTCTTCGGGCGTTGCGGCGGCTGAGAACGCTCCCTCCCGCCCTTCGTCCAAGATGCTCCCCCTGAAGGGGGAGCTGTCGCGGAGCGACTGAGGGGGAAGGGATTGCTGGCTTTGCTGGTGAACTGTCCTCATCAGGAACTTTCCCCTCCGGCCCTTCGGGCCACCTCCCCCTTCAGGGGGAGGATCTTTGGGCATGGGCTCGCGATCTTGCGTGGCGAACCACGAAAGTTGATGGGGAGGCGCGGAGCGGCCGGGCGGAGCCCGGAGACCGTGAGGTTTGTTTAGCG
>CBINOL010000154.1:0-10155 GCA_966252285.1 uncultured Caulobacter sp. | reverse complement strand
CCCCCTCCGGCCCTCCGGGCCACCTCCCCCTTCTGGGGGAGGATCTGGGCTACCCCAACCCCCGCACCACCAGCGTCGCCGTCGCCGCATTGCAGGCGAACGGGATGTCGGCCAGCGTCGCCAGGCGGATCAGCGCCTTGACGTCGACGTCGTGCGGCTGGGGCGACAGCGGGTCGACGAAGAAGATCAGGATATCCAGCCGCCCCTCGGCGATCATCGCGCCCAGTTGCTGGTCGCCGCCCAGGGGACCGCTCTTGAGGCGGGTCAGCTGCAGCTGCGGCAGCGCCTCGAGCACCCGGCCGCCGGTGGTGCCGGTGCCGTAGAGGATGTTCTTCTCCAGGAAAGCCGCGTTCGCCTTGGCCCAGGCCACGAGGTCGGCCTTCTTGTCGTCGTGGGCCACGAGGCCGATGGCGAGCTGGCGGGTCATGCGGGAACGGCTCCGGTTGCGAACGTTCCTCCCTATAGCGGCTGGCGAGGCCGCCGCCAGCCCGATGCGCCCTTCCCTTTTGGCGCGCATTGCCGTTAGGATACATATTGAAACGATATCTCAAATAATGAGACCGCGATCACAGGCGGTCCCTGGAGGAAGCCGCCGATGACCCTCGACCGCCGCGCCTTCGCCGCGGGCCTGACCGCCCTGCCCCTGCTCTCGGCCGCGCCCATGGCGCTCGCAGCAACTCCCATCAGCAAGAATGGGGGCGCCCGCCCCGGTCCGTTCCTGCTGGGCGCCGACGTCACCTGGATCCCGCAGGACGAGGCCGACGGGGCGCAGTTCTTCGCCAATGGCCGCCGGCAGGACATCCTGGCGATCCTGGGCGATGCGGGCTTCAACGCCATCAAGATCCGCGTCTTCGTCAACCCCGAGAACGGCTACTCGGAAAAGCGCAAGACCGACCCGTGGGCGGGCCTGGCCCAGACGGTCGCCATGGCCAAGCGGATCAAGGCCGCAGGCATGCACCTGACGATCAGCTTCCACTACAGCGACACCTGGGCCGACCCGCAGAAGCAGGGCAAGCCCGCCGCCTGGAAGGACATGCCGTTCGACGCGCTGGTCAAGGCGGTCGGCGACCACACCCGCCAGGTGCTGGGCGCGCTGATGAAGGCCGGCGCCAAACCCGACATGGTGGTGATCGGCAACGAGATCACCTTCGGCATGCTGTGGCCCGACGGCCGCGTGCCCCTGCCCGTTCCCACCGGCAACCCGGCCACCGACGCGGTGCACCTGAACGTTCCCGACGCCGGCGGCTTCGACAAGCTGGCCAAGCTGCTCAGCGCGGGCCTGGACGCCTCGCGCGAGACCGTGCCCGGCGTGAAGACCAGCCTGCACAACCACCTGGGCCGTCACTGGACGATCGTCAGCCACTGGATGGACAGCCTGCTGGCGCGCGGCGTGCGTTTCGACGCCACGGGCTTCTCCTGCTACCAGCAGGCCGCCGAGGGCGACTGGGCCAATACCTTCGCGCGCTTTGGCGAGCGCTACCGCGACCACGGCTTCTACGTGGCCGAATACTCCAGCCGTAAGCGCTACGTGAACGACCTGGTGTTCGATGCGCCGGGTCAGCGCGGCTGGGGCACGTTCATCTGGGAGCCCACCCGCCACCAGGAGGCGATCTTCGACCAGAACGGCAAGAACGCCGGCGAGGGCCCGCGCCCCAACCTGCTGTCGCAAGGCATCAACGCCGCCGAAGCCCCGGGCGCCCACATCGCCGGCGCCCCGCCGCCCGAGCCGGAAAAGACCGAGCACGGCGGCCGCTACGACGCCAACGCCTTCATGGAGCTGTACCGCCAGATGGCGCGGGACTACGGGCTGAAGAAGGCGTGATCCCGTCCGCTTGACCTTGCATATTTTACACCCGTAACCTCGCCATCCTCGAAGGGGGAGGTCCGGGCGTGCGACGATTGCAATGGATGGCGCTGGCGATCGCGCTGGCCGTGGCGACACCGGCCGCGGCGATGATTTTCGGCGGGCCGCCGAGCCTGGAGCAGGTGCTGACCCCGGCGGGCGTCGCGGAGTATCGCCAGGCGACGGCGGTGGCGCTGGCCCGCCCCAAGGCCGCATGGAACCCGCCCTGCTGGGTGGCTGCGGTGCTGTCGTGGGGGCCGTGGGGGTCCGGACCGGATTCATCCGGCGACTACTGCGGCAGGCGCGAACGCTCCCGCCGCTATCGCCTCGAGGTGATCGAGACGCTGAAAGGCGCCCAGCCTGCGACCATGCCCGCCAGATTTCGGTACGACTATCCGCTGGATCCGGACTTCATGCGGCGCGAGCGGCCCGACCTGTGGATCCACGCCCACGACCTGGACGCCAAGCGGGCCGCGGGGCGGCACGCCGGCTTCCTGTTCCTGCACCGGGGCCGCATCAACGATCGCGAACTGGACGTCG
Organism: uncultured Caulobacter sp.; assembly: GCA_966252285.1. Lineage (GTDB taxonomy): Bacteria > Pseudomonadota > Alphaproteobacteria > Caulobacterales > Caulobacteraceae > Caulobacter. Next base: position 7,772 of record CBINOL010000154.1, on the reverse strand, counting down.
AGGGCGTGTTCGACCGGCCGCGCGTCAGCGACGGAACCATCTCGCGCCCGATCCTCGATCCGGCGCTGGACTACCTCGTATTCCTGAACGAGCGAGGCGAGATCGATCACTGGGAGCCCGTCAGGCGCGGCGGGGCAGACAGCGACCTTCTGGTCCAGCGCCTGCGGAAACTGCGCGCCGGCGCCCGCGACGAGGATGTGCGCCTGAGCGTCTCGCCGGCCGAGTTCTTCGGTCGCCTCTCGGATGCGGCGATCTACGAGGTTTCGCCCGTCGCGGCCGGATCGACGCCCGCCTGCCGCCCCCGCATGGTTGGCGGCCACAGGATCGCGTCGATGGACCTGCCGCTCGACCTCTTCGGTTCCGAGCTGCTGGGCCCCGTCCCCCCCTGCCTCCCCGGCGATCCGCCTCGCCGATACCTGGCGCTGAAGGCCGTGCCCAGCGACTGGTCGCCGTTCGGCTGGGACTGGTACGGCGCCGACGCTCGCATCCTGCCGATCGTCGACGGAAAGGTGCGCACCGGCGACCTCGTCAGCCAGCTGCGCCTGGCGCCGGCCGACCCGATCCCGGTGGAGCGGGTGCTCGCCTGGCTCGGCAAGGGCCTCAGCGACACGGATCGATGGACAGGGCGGCGCGAGGAAGACCCGCCGCTGAGGGTCGACGCCGCCGCCTCCAGGCCATATCTGCACGGGCCAAGCCCCGCCCCGTGACGTCCGGAGACCCTAGCGTGAGTGAAGTGGAGATCGACGGGCGCCTGCTGCAACGCTGGCTGAAGAGCGACGCGGCCGATCCGGCCCTGCTGGCCGGTTGCGCGCTGGACGACGGCGAGGCCGACGAGCCCCTGCCGATCCTCGAGGTCGATCTGGCCCGCCAGGCGCTAGTCTGCGGCGGGCAAAAGGGCCGCGTGCGGTTTCCGTTCGGACGGCTGCCCGACGGCCTGCTGGTGGCGCCCGCGCCCGATCATCCGGCCGTCGCGGCGGTCAGGGCCGCCGTCTCTCCGCAGGAGCGCGCCCATCAGAAAATGCGCGAGGAACTCGGCGCCGAATATCCCAAGCCCTTCGCCTCGGTGGCCGACCTGGAGGCCGTCCACGCCGCCGAGATGGCCCGCCGCGCCGGCATGCTGCCCGAACGCGCCCTGCGCGGCCCGTGGGTGCGGGCGCTGAAGCGCAACGAGCTGCATCGCCAGGGCGCCCAGTTGGCCCAGTCGTGGCGCGAACTGGCCAATTCCTGCGGCGCGCCGTGGTCGGACATCGCCCTGCACCTGGCCTGGTTCCAGCGCCAGGGCGGCCATCCCAACCGAGCGATCGAGACGGCGCGCGACTTCTGGCGCTCCAAGGCGCCCGCCTCACAGACCGAGACCGCCATGCTGGCGACAGTCGAGGCGGCCGCCTGGATCGACCGCTTCGAGCGCAAGGGCGGCGCCCCGCCCGACCTGGTCGAGGCGCGCCGCGCGGCGGCCAAGGCCTACGCCATCTCGCCGACCGATCCGGAGATCCAGACCGTCTATCAGCGCCTGAAGGCGGCCGAGGCCGGCCCGGGCTAGCCCCGCTCCTTGGTGCGTTCGAAGCGCACCTTCGGATAGCGCTCGGCGACGTATCCGATCTCCCAGGCGCTCTTGCCCAGGAACACCGGCTGGTCGTCGATGTCGCGACCCATGGCCGACTTGTGCTTGTTCTCGAAGTCCTCGACGTCGGCGCGCTCGCCGACCAGCCAGCGGGCCTCGGCATAGGGGCTGGCCTCGAAGATCACGTCCAGCTGGTACTCGTTGCCCAGGCGGTCGGCCATGACCTCGAACTGCAGCTGGCCCACGGCGCCGACGATGAAGTCGGACCCGATCATCGGGCGGAACAGCTGGGTGACGCCCTCCTCGGCCAGGCCCTCCAGGGCCTTCTTCAGGTGCTTGGCCTTCAGCGGATCCTTCACGCGCACGCGGCGCAGGATTTCCGGGGCGAAGTTGGGCAGGCCGGCGAAGCGCAGGGCGCCGGTCTCCGACAGGCTGTCGCCCACCCGCAGGACGCCGTGGTTGGGGATGCCGATCACGTCGCCGGCGAAGGCGTCCTCGGCCAGTTCGCGGTCGCTGGCGAAGAACATGATCGGCGCGTTGACGCTCATGGCCTTGCCGGTGTTCTGGGCCTTCAGCTTCATGCCACGGGTGAAGCGGCCGCTGGTCAGGCGCAGGAAGGCGATCCGGTCGCGGTGATTGGGGTCCATGTTGGCCTGGACCTTGAACACGAAGCCCGAGACCTCGTTGTCGCCCGGGGCGACGTGGGTCTCGGCCCCGGCCTTGCTGGCCTTGGCCGGCTTGGGGGCGGGGGCATAGGCGCCGATGCCGGCCAGCAGCTGGTCGACGCCGAAGTGGCGCAGGGCCGAGCCGAAGAACACCGGCGTCATGTGACCTTCAAGGAACGACTGGACGTCGAACGGCTTGCCGGCCTCGGTGACCAGCATGGCGTTGTCCTCCAGCTCCGAGCGCTCGTCCGGGTCGAGGTACTGGACGATGGCGTTGCCGTTGAAGGCGACGGCGTCGGGGTGGCCCTCCTCGTCGGTCGAGCTCTTCTTGGCGTAGGGCAGGAACTGCTGGCTGCGCAGGTCGAGCATGCCCTTGAAGCGCCCGCCCGAACCGGCCGGCCAGTAGAGCGGCGCGGGGTCGAGGGCCAGCTTCGACGACACCTCGTCGAGCAGCTCGAACGGATCCTGGGCCTCGCGGTCCATCTTGTTGATGAAGGTGATGATCGGGATGTCGCGCAGGCGGCACACCTCGAACAGCTTCAGGGTCTGGGGCTCGATGCCCTTGGCGGCGTCCAGCACCATGACGGCCGCGTCGGCGGCGGTCAGGGTGCGGTAGGTATCTTCCGAGAAGTCCTCGTGGCCCGGGGTGTCGAGCAGGTTGAACATCAGACCGTCGTGATCGAACGTCATCACCGAGGCCGACACCGAGATCCCGCGCTCGCGTTCGATCTTCATCCAGTCCGACTGGGTGCGGCGGGCCTGGCCGCGCGCACGCACGGCGCCGGCCGCACGGATCGCCCCGCCGGCCAGCAGCAGGTTTTCCGTCAGCGTCGTCTTGCCGGCGTCGGGGTGGCTGATGATGGCGAAGGTGCGCCGACGGGCGGCTTCAGCGGCGGGAGAGGTGCTCATCCCGCGCAACTACCCCCCCGGCGCGTCCTTGTCACCTTCCCCCGAAGCGGCGGCGGCGGCGGCGGGCTTCAACGCCTCGCCGTCGGCCTTGCCCTCCAGGGTCGACAGCAGCTGCGTCGCGCGCCTGGCCTGGCCGCCGCCGTGCGGATTGCCGGCCACCGGCTCCAGCAGCTCCCGCGCGATCTCGTACTGCTTGGCGCGGATGAACAGACGGGCGGCGTTCATGCGGATGGCCGGGTTCTGCGGCGCGATCGACGCGGCCCGGAAGACGACGTTTAGGGTGTTCTGCGACGGCTCGCGGTCCATCGACTTGGTCTCGGCGTAGCCATAGAGCGTCAGGTAGTTGTCGTCGTCGAGCTTGTGGGCGCGGCCCAGATAGGTCGCCGCGTCAGCATAGACGGCCTTGGCCTTGTCGCGGTCGGCCGGGGTGCGAGCCATGCGCCGGGCGGTCTCAAGCCGGCTGTAGGCCATGACCTGCAGAGCCTCCAGGTCGCTGGGCCGCTCGTCCAGCAGGGTCTTGAGGATCGCCTCGCCCTTGGCGCGGTCGCCCAGGTCGATCTCGGCCCTGGCCAGGGCCAGGCGGCTGTAGAACTCGCCGGGCCGCTTGGCCGCCGTCTGCTGGAACTGGGCCAGCAGGGCCGGCGCCTCGGCCTTGGCCACGCCGCTCTTCAGGCGCTGGACCTCCAGGATCAGATCGTCAGCGCCGGCCGGCAGCCGGGTGAAGGCGATCTGCGGCTTGGGCGGATCGCGCGCGATGTCGAGCACGGGCAGCGACTTCATGTAGCCCCGCAGCGCCTTCTCCAGGGCCGCCGAGTCCTGGCCGTAGAGCTTGGTCCAGCTGGCCATGGGATCCTGGTGGTCGCGCACCAGTTCCAGATAGTCCTGCAGCTTCTTGCGACGCTCGCGATCGCTCCAGATGTAGTGGGTCAAGAGCCAGGACTGGGCGTAGAAGGTCAGGGCGTTGTCGCGATCGAACTGCGTGGCGCGCTTGGACAGGATGTCCGACATCGGCAGCCACTTCTCGTTCAGCAGCGAGACGGCCCGCCCGCGGCTGAAGTCGCCGATCCGCACCCGCTTCATCTGCAGGTCGATGGTCTTGTAGTATTCGGCCAGCCCCTCGACGAGCCAGCCCGGATAGGCGTCCGGGAAGTACTGCATCATGAAGTGGTGCGTGTACTCGTGCAGCACCGTGTCGTCGCCGTTGGTGCGGTCGCTGAGATTGTCGTCGCCGCGAATGGCCAGGACGAAGATGTCCTCGACGCCGGTCATGTAGATGCCCCGCAGGCGCTCGTCGGCGCCCGGGATCACCCTTCGCAGCTGGCGCGTGTCGCCCAGCAGATAGAGCGGCAGCTTGCGCGGGGTCTCGGCCTCGGTCTTGCCGTGCAGCCGCCGCAGGACGCCGTCGAAGTCCTCCAGCATCGTCACGTAGCGGCGCACCAACGCTTCGCTGCGGTCGGAATAGACGATGAAGTGCTCGCTCTCGCCGCGGATCCAGCGGCCGGGCGCGTCGGCCTGTACGACGGGCGCCGCGGGCGGCGCGCCAGCGCCCTGGGCCAAGGCCGGAGCCCAGACCCCCAAGGCCGCCGCCATGACCAGACCGACCCCGAAAGCCCGCGACACCAAGCTCGCCCCCTGCACAATTACACGTTGAGCTTTGCCGGACATCCCGGCCTCGGGCAAGGTCCAGCTTCGCCCCGAAGCAAAATGCTCCGACGCCCGACGAACAGGCGTTCGAAAGACCCTATTCAACCTGGGGAATTGGAGTCATGCTCACCTTGTCGCCGACGTTCGGCCCCCGAGAGCCGTCGGGGCGACGGAGGAAACGACATGGCCCTGGCCGAAGACCCTCGCGATCACATCCGTCGTCGTCCCCTGGGGCAGAGCGCGCTCTGCCTGGGCACGGTGCTGGCTGGATTGGTGGTGATAGCCCTCGTCCTGAACATCGTGGCCGGCCTGCTGATGTAGCGGGCCGCCGGCGACGTCAGGCCGCCAGCCGACGCCACACCTGGCGATCGGCCTCGAGATTGGTCAGTTGGCCAGCCTTCTGACGCTGATGCAGCGCGCCCATGACCTCCAGGCCGATCTGGGCGTAGCGCACCTGCACCTGCTCGATCAGGCAGCCGCGCGCCGGCGCGACGAACAGCACCGCGTTGATCTCCGGCGCCTTGGCGATGATCAGGGCGGCCAGGCGCTTGGCCTTCTCCACCTTCTTGTGGTGGAGCAGCGGCTCCTCGGCATAGAGCTCCTTGCCCAGCTCGGCGACGAAGTTCAGCGACAGGGCGGCGAAACGGTCGCGCGTCATCGGCGGCGACAGTTCGGCGGCGTCCAGGCTGAGCACGACGTCGTTCATCAGGAAGAGCATGGGCGAATGGCGGGGGGCTGCTGGTGACCTGCGACATCCTGCCGCGCTCTACTTTAGGTCTGGTTTAGCGGCAGGGTTAATGCTGTGGATCGTTGCAGGAACGCCGTGCGGCCTGTCGTCCCGCCCCGCGCTCAGCCCTCGACCGCCTCGGTCAGGAAATGGCGGCCTTCGCGATCCTCGATCTCCACCACCCAGACATCGGGGTCGATGCGGGCGGCGCGCTCGGCATAGGCGTCGAGATCCGGCTCGAAGTCCGACTTGGTGGGCTGCATCCACACCCGCTCGCCGTCGCCGCGCGTGGCCTCGCTGTAGAGCCGCACCGTGCCGGCCTTGCGGTCGACCACCTTGACCAGCACCGCGCCAGCCCGGGCGTCGCCCTTGCGCACGACCATGGCGAAGGCCCCGCCCAGCTCGGCGCGGCGGATAAGCGCGCCCACCCAAAGATCCGTCGAAAGAAGCATCGCTAACCGAACCGCAACCAGGAGCGGCTAAGGTCCGCTCGAATATCCTCTCTCGCAGAATACGAGAAAATGGCCACCGTGAAGACCTCCGCCCCGCGAAAGCGGCGCCTGGCGGCGACGCTCGTCGCCACAGCCGTGCTCGGCGCGGCCCAGACGGCGATGGCCGCCCCCTCCGACGTTTTCTACGAACGCAGCCTGATGAGCGCCGCCGGCGCGCGCTGCGGCCTGTTCAGCCCCTCGCTGTCGGGCGCCCTCGACGCCGGCAAGGCCCAGGCCCGCGGCGCGGCCCTGCGCGCCGGCGCCAGCGTCGAGCAGCTGGACGGCGTGCAGCAACGCGCCCACGCCAAGGCCGCCTCCGTGCCCTGCGGCTCCAAGGACCTGACCACCGCCGCCGGCCGCGTGCGCAAGGCCTTCGAAGGCTACGCCCTGCTGCAGCGGATGAACTATCCGGGCGATCGCGCCAGCTGGCAGGCCGACCGCGCCAGCTCGGCGACCATCCCGTTCTGGCGGTTGTCGCAGACGGCCGGTTTCGGCGGCGATCGGCTGGTGTTCGGCCTGGCCGGCCGCAACACCGAACTGCTGGCCGTGGTGACCTTCGCCGACAGCGCGCGGCCCTATACCGCGCGGCTCGTCATGCGTGATCCGGCCCGCACGCAAGGTCCCTATCTGAAGGCCCGCAACGCCGGGGGCCTGGCCGACAACGCCGCCCCGCGCGCCGCCAGCCGGGTGTTCGGGGCCGAGACCCGCGACGCCGCCCCCGCCCCCACCCTGCTGCCGACCGGCGCCAAGACCGGCATGGGCTTCCGCTTCCCGCGCGAGGCCGGCGACGTCATCGCGAGGCTGGACCCCCGCGAGGCCATGACGGTGGAGTTCGTCTTCCAGGGCCGCGACGGCCGAGAAACCGTGCGCCGCGCCTATGTCGAGGTCGGCGACTTCGCCGCCGGCCGCGCCTTCCTGCGAGTCAGCTGACAGATTTGGGCGCCGGGCCGTTTGGCCCAAGGACGGCCTGAGCCCATATTCAGCCGATGACACGCATCCGCGTCATCGACCTCGAGACCGCCGGCAACGGACCGCAGGACGTCTGCGAGATCGGCTGGCAGGACGTCGTCCAGGACGCAGACGGCCTCTGGCGCGTCGACGAGGATCGCGGCGCCCTGCTGGTCAATCCCGGCCGCCCGATCTCGCCGGAAACCATGGCCGTTCACCACATCCTCGACGAAGAGGTGGCCGGCGCGCCGTTCTGGAAGGACGCCGCGCCCCCTGTGTTGAGGCCGCAAGGCGGGGTCGCGGCGCTGGCGGCGCATCGCGCCTCGTTCGAGCAGCGCTACTGCACGCCGGCCCTGGCGGGCGGGGCGGCCTGGATCTGCACCTGGAAATGCGCCCTGCGCCTGTGGCCGCAACTGACCAGCTTCTCCAACCAGATGCTGCGCTACCAGCGCCGACCCGAAGGCCTGGTCCACGCCATGGGCCTGCCGGCGCACCGCGCCCTGCCCGACGCCTATGTCACCGCCCATCACCTGCGCGACATGCTGAGCGAGGCCTCGGTCGAGCAGCTGCTGGCCTGGAGCGCCGAACCGGGCCTGCTGCCCCGCGCGCCCAAGGGCCCAGAGCGCGGCAAGCCCTGGCCCCTGGTCGGCGACGAGGCGCTGCGCCTGCTGGCCCAGGACCGCGACCCCGACGTTCGCTTCAGCGCCGATACCGAACTGCGCCGCCGCAGCGAGACAGCGCCGTCGGCCGCCGTGGAGCCTGCGCAGCGGACGCTGCTTTAGGTCGGGTTCAAAGCTCCCCCTCCCCCTCGATGGGGGAGGGGCAGG
>CBINOL010000153.1:0-10317 GCA_966252285.1 uncultured Caulobacter sp. | reverse complement strand
GGGGGCTGGTCTCCGGCAGCGGCTGGCCTCGGCGGATCTTGCCCGTGAGGCGGCCCCAGCCCATCGGGCTCGAGACCATGGCCCCGACGCCCTGGTCGGCGGCCAGCGGCATCAGCTCCCACTCGTAGTCGCGGCCGGCCAGCGAGTAATAGGCCTGGTGGGCGACATAGCGCGGCCAGCCGTGGCGGTCGGCGACGGCCAGCGACTTCATCAGCTCCCAGCCGGCGAAGTTGGAGGCGCCGACATAGAGCACCTTGCCGGCGCGCACCAGGTCGTCGAGGGCGGCCAGCGTCTCCTCCACCGGCGTCACGCCGTCGAAGGCGTGCAGTTGCAGCAGGTCGATGCGGTCGGTCTTCAGCCGCTTCAGCGCCGCCTCGACCCCGCGCACCAGCCGCAGGCGCGAGGCGCCGGCGTCGAGCGGGCCATCGCCCATCGGCAGGCCCAGCTTGGTGGAGATCAGCGCCTCGTCGCGGCGGCCGACCAGGGCCTCGCCGAGGATCTCCTCCGAGGCGCCGTTCGAATAGACGTCGGCGGTGTCGAACAGGGTGACGCCGGCTTCCAGGCAGATGTCGATCAGCCGCCGGGCTTCCTCGACCCGGGTGTCGCCCCAGGCGCTGAACAGCGGGCCCTGGCCGCCGAAGGTGCCGGCGCCGAAGCTCAATGCGGGAACCTTGAGGCCGGACCGGCCGAGGCTGCGGTATTCCATGGCGTGTCTCCTGAAGGGGAGGGCGAGAGGGCTTCGCAGGATGGGCCGGGCGCAGCCTGGGCATCTTGCCGCTTTGGATCGTCCGGAAGGGGGAGCCGCGGCGCCCCCTTCCGGTGTCGGCTCAGGCCGTGGCCAGCCGGGTCTTGCGTTCGAGGCCCAGGCTGATCCCGGCCAGGACCAGCGCCGCCAGGGGCACCAGGGCCGCGATCGGGGCGATGGCTGAGAGGCCCAGGCCGTGGGCGATCACCGCGCCGCCTAGGGCCGCGCCGATGGCGTTGCCGAGGTTGAAGGCGGCGATGTTGAGGCTGGAGGCCAGGCCCTGGCCCGCGCCGCCGGCCTGGCTCAGCACCCGCATCTGCAGCGGGGCGACGGTGGCGAAGGCGGCCGCGCCCAGCAGGAAGGCGGCCAGCACCGCGCCGACCTTGTCGTGGAACGCCCAGCCGGCGGCCAGCATGATCACGGTCAGGATGGCGATGCTGCCGGCCAGCGCCTTGTTCAGGGCCTTGTCGGCCCAGCGGCCGCCCACGAGGTTGCCGGCCACCAGGCCCGCGCCGAACACCAGGAGGATCGGCGAGACGGCGGCCTTCGAGAAGCCGGCCAGCTCGGTCAGGATCGGCTGGATGTAGGTGAACACCGCGAACACCCCGCCAAAGCCCAGCACGGTCATGGCCAGGCCCAGCTGCACCTGCGGACGGGCGAGGACCGCGAACTCTTCCTTCAGGGCGGCGGGCTGCGCGGCCTTCTCGCCCTTGGGCACCAGCAGGGCCAGCACGACCAGCGCCACGGCCCCGATGGCGGTCACGGCCCAGAAGGTCGAGCGCCAGCCGAAGGCCAGGCCCAGCCACGCGCCGAACGGCACGCCCAGCAGGGTGGCCAGGGTCAGGCCGGTAAACATGATGGCGATGGCCGAGGCCTTGCGCTCGGGCGGCACCAGCGAGACGGCGACCAGCGAGCCGACGCCGAAGAAGGTGCCGTGGGCCAGGGCGGTGATGATCCGCGCGCCCATCAGTATGCCGAAGGTGGGGGCGAGGGCCGCGACCAGATTGCCCAGGGTGAAGATGGCCATCAGCGCCAAGAGGGTGGTCTTGGGCGGCAGGCGGCGGGTGGCCAGGGTGAGGATCGGCGCGCCGACGAAGACGCCCAGCGCATAGCCGGTCATCAGCCAGCCGGCCGTGGGGATCGAGACGCCGAGATCGGCGGAGACCTGCATCAGCAGGCCCATGATGACGAATTCCGTGACGCCGATCCCGAAGGCGCCGACGGTCAGGGCGTAGAGGGCGAGAGGCATGGCTGCCGGCTCCGATGATTGTTCGAGCCGTCAGATAGCGCTGGTGTCTTCGATGAATTAGATTGCCGGAAAGACTATCACTTGTGACGTGAAGGCACGATGGCGCGGCAGGAAATCAATCGTACGGCCGAGATGGAGGTCTTCGCCCGCGTTGTCGAGCAGGGCGGCTTTTCGGCCGCGGCGCGCAGCTTGCGGATGACCCCGTCGGCGGTCAGCAAGCTGGTGGCCCGGCTGGAGGCGCGGCTCGGCGCGCGGCTGGTCAACCGCTCGACCCGCAAGCTGATCCTCACCGCCGAGGGCCAGACCTTTCACGAGCGCTCGCTGCGGGTGCTGGCCGACCTCGACGAGGCCGAGCGCGCCGTGGCCGCCAGCGCCGTCCCGCGCGGCCGGGTGCGGGTCAATTCCAGCGTGCCGTTCGGCCAGCACTACCTGTTGCCGCTGGCCCCCAGGTTCCTGGCCGAGCACCCGGAGATCCAGCTCGACATCACCGTCACCGACCAGGTGATCGACCTGATGGACGAGCGCGCCGACGTGGCGATCCGGGTGGGGCCGATGCGGGCCTCGCAACTGATGGCCCGCAAGATCGCGCCGAGCCGCATGGTGCTGGTCGCCTCGCCCGCCTATCTGGCGCGGGCCGGAACGCCGGCCCATCCCGACGACCTCGACGGCCAGGAGCTGGTGACCTTCAACTTCGCCCGCCACTGCGACTCCTGGGGCTTCCAGATCGACGGCGAAGTCGCCTTTCGCCCGGTCCACGGCCGGGCCGAGGTGGGGGACGGCGAAAGCGCCCGCACCCTGGCCCTGGCCGGCCAGGGGATCGCCCGGCTGTCGGTGATCCATGTCGGCCCCGACATCGCCGCCGGCCGGCTGGTTCCGGTGCTGGAGGCCTTCAATCCCGGCGACATCGAGCAGATCCACGCCGTCTATGTCGGCCACGGCGGCCAACTGCCCGCGCGGGTGCGGGTGTTCATCGACTGGCTTGCCGGGGCGATGAGCGTGGGGCGCGGCGAACCGGCGGCGCTGGCGCAGTTTAAGTCCCCCCTCTCTTAGAGAGAGGGGCTTGGAACCTAACCCGCCGCCTTGCCGTAGGCGCTGAGGGCGGCGGCCATCTGGGGCGCGGCTTCGACCACCGGCGCGGCGGGCGGCTGCGGCGCGGCGGCGCCGGCCAGGCGGGCCTGGGCCTCGGGCGAGAGGGTGACGGTGTCGCGCGGGGCGGACGTGGTCGGCTGGACAGCGTCGAGGTCCGACTGCAGGCGGGCGCGGTAGTCGCCGACGGAGGCCGGCCCCCTCGCGCCTGGCGCGCCAACCTGCAGCGAGGCGACGATGGTCTGGTCGGTTTCGGAAAGGCCGTCGAAGGCCTTCAGCGCCTGGGCCTGCGGGGCCGGCGGGGCGGCGTCCGAGCCCGCCCAGGCAGCCTTGGTGAAGGTGTTCAGCGCCGACTGCACCGTCTTGGCGAACGGGGAGTCGTTGAGCGCCGGCGCGAGGCTGGCGCGCTCGGCATGGCCGGCCCCGGCCCAGCGGTTGGACAGGGCGTGGTAGGCCGAAAGCTTCTGGTCCAGCCCGACCGCGCCGGCGGTGTCGTTCAGCGCCGCCGCCGCGCCGGCCGCGCCGCCGGGATAGGCGATGGCGGACGCTCCGCTCGCGGCTTCGGTCGAATAGGGCTGGGCGATCTTCATCTCGCCGCCAGCCTTCGCGCGGGCGCGATGAAGAGGGTGTGAACGCCCACGCTCTAGCTGCGTGGCATGCTGTCGCAGCCGGGACGCAAGGCCCCGGCCGCGCAACAAGGCCTAGGTCGGATCGCCATTCATCCAACCGCAGCGCCCAAGAAGCCGATTTTCCCCGCGAAGGCGGGGATCCAAGCTGACTTTCAGGCTTGGACGCGGCCGTGGACTATCGGCGACCTCGGCTTGGATCCCCGCCTTCGCGGGGATGCTCGGTGAAAAATGAGGGCAAGCGGTTGGATGTCGATCCGCCCTACGCCCCGACCAGCACCTCGGCCACCTGCACGGCGTTCAGCGCCGCGCCCTTGCGCAGGTTGTCGCCGACCACGAAGAGGGCCAGGCCGTGCTCGACCGTCGGATCGGGACGCACGCGGCCGACGAACACCGGGTCCTGGCCGGTGGCGGCGAGCGGGTTGGGCACATCGTCGATCACCACGCCCGGCGCCTTGGCCAGCAGGGCGAGCGCTTCTTCCACCGAGATCGGACGGTCGAACTCGGCGTTGATCGAGAGGGCGTGGCCGCTGAACACCGGCACCCGCACGCAGGTGCCGCTGACCGGCAGGTTCGGCAGGCCCAGGATCTTGCGGCTCTCGTCGCGCAGCTTCAGCTCTTCCTCGGTGTAGCCGTCCTCGCCCAGCACGTAGTTCAGCGGCACGACGTTGTAGGCCAGCGGCACGGCCCACTTCTTCGGCGCCGGCAGCGGGGCGGCGTCGGGGCTCATGGCCAGGCCGTCGAGGTCGCCTTCAGAGCCGGCGCGCAGCTGCTCGGACAAGACCTGGATGCCCTCGACCCCGCCGCCCGAGGCGGCCTGGTAGGTGCTGACCGTCAGGCGCTTGAGGCCGGCGTGGTCGTGCAGGGGCTTGAGCACCGGCATGGCGGCCATGGTGGTGCAGTTGGGGTTGGCGACGATGCCCTTGGGGTTGTCGTCCAGGGCCTCGGGGTTCACTTCGGCCACCACCAGCGGAACCTCGGGGTCGCTGCGCCAGGCCGACGAGTTGTCGATGACGATGGCCCCGGCCGCCGCGGCCTTGGGAGCCAGCTCGCGCGACGTGCCGCCGCCGGCCGAGAAGAACACGATATCCAGGCCCTTAAAGTCGGCGGTGGCGGCGTCCTCGACCGTCACCGAGCCGTCCTTCCACGGCAGGGCCTGGCCCGCCGAGCGGGCGGAGGCGAAGACCCGCAGGGCGCTCAGCGGAAAGTCCCGCTCGGCCAGCAGCTTCAGCATCATGCCGCCGACCAGGCCGGTGGCGCCGACGACGCCGACGGCGGGCGGGTGCGAACGGGAAAACTTGCGGCTCATGGGTAGCGTCTCCTGGTGATGTGGAGCGCGGGGAGCCTTGAGGTCTCTTGGATTGAGAGCCGCCCCGCGCAGTGCGGGGCTGGTCTGAGGATGCCGCTTAGATCGCGCGCATGCCCGCCGCCCCGCCGAAGCGGGTCGTTTTGCGGGTAATAATTTTGGTCGCGGCCAATTGCATCGAGCGGGGCTAATAGCGGGCGAGCGAGGCCGCGTAAAGCCGGCTCAGCGGGGAGGGCCCAGCAGCGCGACCAGCACGAAGAGGGCGAAGACCGCTAGGTTGATGTAGAGCGCGGCCGATCGCGCCTTGCGACCCGCCGGCGTGAAGACATCGTCCGGAAGGCGCAAAGCGAAGGGCGGCGGGCGCTTGTCGGGCCTGATCTGCGACATGACGAACAGCCGCAGCCCGATGTTCACGGGGACCCAGGCCACAAAGATGGCCCCGAGGGCGAAACTGGCGATCTGAGGCAGGGTCACCCGCTGGCCCCCTTGCTCTCCCACCCGTCCACGAACGGGAACCGCTCCGCCCAGAAATCCACCAGGCGCGGATCGGCGTCCACGCGGCGCACCACGTCGGCCATCTTCGGCGCGCGCTCATAGAACCGCACCCGCCGCGAGCCCCAGCGGCTGACGACAGCGACATAGAGGTCGAGCACCGAGATCTCGTCGCCCAGGATGTAGCGTCCCGGCTCGACCTGGGCGTCCATCATCGCCCAGCAGTCGGCGATGCGGTCGGCGGTGGCGGCCTTGACGCGGGCCTGCGCCTCCGGGTCCGGTCCGGCCAGCCGCGAGGGCTCGTCGCGCACCCAGAACAGCGAATAGATCGAGGCCGGGATGAAGGTCATCCAGCGCAGGAACTGGCCCCGGCGCGGATCGCCGATCGCCGGCGCCAGCCTGGCTTCGGGATGGTTGTCGGCCAGCCAGATCAGGATCGCCGCGCTCTCGGTGATGGTCTCGCCTTGTGGGGTGACAAGCGCCGGGATCTGCTTCATCGGATTGACGGGGGCGACCTTGGCCTGCTGCGCCCGGCCCTCCCAGGTGGGCGCCTCGACCACCTTGTAGGGCCGCCCCAATAGGGTCAAAGTCGCTTCGACCGGGACCGAGCCGGAGCCGAGCGCGCCATAGATGGTGTAATCGCTGTTCATCTTTGGTTACCCATTCTGCCCACAACATGTTGTGCCATGGGTCAATTTGACCACTAGATGGGGCGTGTCGCCCTGGGGTACGAAGAGACTACCCGCCCGACCGATTCGTGTCCGACCGCTCTGGAGACCGCCCATGTCCGCCTCGTTGATCACCAAGCCCGGCCTCATGATCCCCTCCGGCGGTTACAAGCCCTTCCGCTATCCGTGGGCCTACGACTTCTGGAAGAAGCAGCAGCAGGTCCACTGGATGCCCGAAGAGGTGCCGCTGGGCGAGGACCTCAAGGACTGGGCCGTCAAGCTGAACGACAAGGAGCGCAATCTGCTGACGCAGATCTTCCGCTTCTTCACCCAGTCCGACGTCGAGGTGCAGGACAACTACATGGAGCGCTACGGTCGGGTGTTCAAACCGACCGAGGTGAAGATGATGCTGGCCTCGTTCGCGAACATGGAGACGATCCATATCGCGGCCTACGCCCTGCTGCTCGAGACCATCGGCATGCCCGAGACCGAGTTCTCGGCGTTCATGGAATACGAGGCCATGAAGGACAAGCATGACTACATGCAGACCTTCGGCGTCGAGACCAACGCCGACATCTGCCGCACCCTGGCCATGTTCGGCGGCTTCACCGAAGGCCTGCAGCTGTTCGCCTCGTTCGCGATGCTGATGAACTTCCCGCGCTTCAACAAGATGAAGGGCATGGGCCAGATCGTCTCGTGGTCGATCCGCGACGAGAGCCTGCACTGCGACGGCATCATCAAGCTGTACCACGCGTTCAACAAGGAAACCGGCGCGGTGACCAAGTCGGTGGGCGACGACATCGTCGACTGCTGCAAGCACGTGGTCAGCCTGGAAGACAAGTTCATCGACCTGGCCTTCGAGGCCGGCGACGTGCAGGGCATGGTCCCCGACGACATCAAGCAGTACATCCGCTTCGTGGCCGACTGGCGCCTGCGCCAGCTGGACCTGCCGGAAGTCTATGGCGTCAAGGACAACCCGCTGCCGTGGCTGCAGGCCCTGCTGTCGGGCGTCGAGCACGCCAACTTCTTCGAGGCGCGCGCCACCGAATACTCCAAGGCCGCCACCAAGGGCCAATGGCACGGTTCGGACGGCGTGTGGTCGAGCTTCGAGGCCATGCTGCAAAAGCGCGCCGACGTTCCGGCCGAGCACTGAGCCCGCCGAAAGCGTCATGACGCCGAGAACGCCGCCCGCTATGCCGGGCGGCGTTTTTCATTTGGGGAGCATTCCATGCGCATCGCGGTGATCGGTCCCGGCGCGGTCGGCGGAACCCTGGCGGCGTGGCTGGCCCAGGTCCATGAGGTGACCCTGTGCGCCCGCACCGCCTTCGAGCGGCTGCAGGTCGAGACGCCGGAAGGGCCGCTGGTCGCGGCGCCCGCGGTGCTGACCGATCCGGCCGCCGCCGCGCCCGTCGACTGGGTGCTGGTGACCACCAAGACCTACGACGCCGCCGGCGCGGCGGCCTGGCTGGCGCGCCTGGTCGGGCCGCAGACCCGCGTGGCGGTGCTGCAGAACGGCGTCGAGCACGTCGAGCGTTTCACCCCCTACCTGGCGGCCGACCGCATCACGCCCGCGGTGGTCGACATCCCGGCCGAGCGCACGGCGCCGGGCGTCATCCGCCAGCGGCGGACAGGCTGGATCAAGGTTCCGGCCGGAGAGGCGGGACGGGCCTTCGTCGCCCTCTTCGCCCACACGCCGATCGAGGTTTCGACCACCGACGACTTCGCCACCGTCGCCTGGAGCAAGCTGGCCCTCAACTGCGCCGGCGCGGTTAACGCCCTGACCCTGAAGCCGTCGGGGATCGCCCATCGCGACGACATCGCCGCGATCATGCGCGACCTGGTGGCCGAGTGCGTCGCCGTCGGCCGGGCGCAGGGCGCCGACCTTGCGGACGACCTGCCGCAGCAGGTGGTGGCCGGCTATCGCGCCGGGCCCGCCGACGGGATCAACTCGCTGCACGCCGACCGCCTGGCCGGGCGACCGATGGAGATCGACGCCCGCAACGGCGTCATCGTCCGCAGGGGCGCCGCCCACGGGATCGCCACGCCGGTCAACGCCATGGTCGTGGCGCTGCTGGAAGCGGCGGGCGCGTAGCGAACAAGCCTTGCCATGATCAGGGGGTTGCGGCGTCATGGCGACATGAGGACTTTCGCCGCCGCCGTCGTTGCCCTGATGGGCCTGCAGTGCTGGTCGGAGGCGTCGGCCTGCAGTCGCGCTTACAATCCGGGCGTGATCGCCCTGACGCAGGACTGGCGCGAAGAGTTTGGCCAGGCGTTCGCGCAGGCGAGCGGCGTGCACATCGTTTCGGTCAGTGACGCCGTCGAGCAAGGTAACGGTGCGTGGGCGATGTTCTGCGATTTCTACGACCCCGGCCCCCCGCCGTTGGAACGACGCGCCTCCAAGGCCAGGAGGGCCGAGCATGAAGCCGCGGTGCGGCGGGTGGAGCATGCCAGCGAGGCGTGCCAGGCCGGAGGGGCGAGGGTTCACGTCCTGGAGACGTTGAAGGGCCGATCGCCCGCCGACTGGGTCGAAACGGAAGCTTTCATCACGGTGATCGACGCCCCGCCGGCCGAACCCGTGAAGCATCGGGAGGATGGGACGGCGGTCTGGGGCGCGCGCCTCGAGAACCATGCCGGGGCCAACTGCGACGGCATGGTCTTTTCGCGCCGGATGAGCAGCCGGGCGACCTATCTGGTGTTCACGTCCGAGCGCGACGCCCCTCCGCCGATCATCACCCACGCCTTCCTGATCGACGATCGCGCGCCGTTCCTGGCCGAAGCGCGCCGCCTGGCGCGCCCCGCGCCCTGAGGCCGGCTAGCTCTTCAGGAAGCCGCCCAGCAGGTCGCCGACCGCGCCGCCCAGGCCCTCGTCGGGCAGCTTGCCGCCGGGGGTGAGCTTGTCGACCAGGCCGGGCAGGATCTCCGACAGCTTGGCCGCCGCGGTCTGCGGGTCGACGCCCAGCTTTTCGGCGAACTGGCCGACGACGCCCGAGCCGAGCACGGCCTGTATCTGTTCGGGCGAGACGGGCAGGTTCTGGCCGCTCGACACCCACGACTGGGCGACTTCGGAAAGGCCGCCCTTCTGGAAGGCGTCGACGAGGCCGCCGACTCCGCCGGTGACGCCCAGGCTCTTGACGGTCTCGGCAAGGTCGCCCTGGCCGCCCAGCGCGCCCATCAGATTGTCCAGCAGGCTCATGTCTCGCTCCGCTCGATCGTCGCTTGGCCCGCCGCGGGCCCGCCCGACGTGGCGGGGATTAAGCGCCCCTCGAGCGCGCTTGGCGAGTAGGCAAAGGAAAAGGCGCGGACCTTGCGATCCGCGCCCTTCGCGTGTCCGGGCCTTGCGGCGGGATCGTCTTTACGGACGGTCCTTCTTGGGCAGGGCGGCCACTTCTTCCGGCGTCAGCTTGGTGATCGCCTTGGCGCGGATCGGCATGGCGAAGCCGGTGCCGTCGGCGACGCGCAGGTCCAGATCGAGCGGACGGCAGACGGTGTCGATGCCGCGCACGTTCGAGACCAGGAAACTGCCCGGGGCGGTCAGCGAGTTGGTGCCCCACGACAGGTCCACGCGATAGACGTCGCGGTTGCGGATCTTCATGTAGAGGGTGTTCTTGTCGGGAGCGCTCCAGCCCTGCCAGTCCGACAGCTGGAAGCATTCGCGCGGGGCCTTTTCCGCGGAGGCGGCCTTTTCGGTCGCCAGGGCCGGGCCCGCGAGAAGCGCGCCGGCCAGGCCGGCCAGGGCGATGGTTTTCAACTTGACCATTGCGTTTATCCTCACAGTCCCTCGCGCGAAAGATTGGGCCTGGAAGCCTCGCCGTCAATGGTCAAGTCGCCCCATTTTTGCGCGGAGAATGGGCGTTTTAGGTCGCCCCATTCGAGGAGGCGGGAGTGTCGGGGCAAAAGAAAAGGGCGAAACCGCAAGGTCCGCCCTTCCTTATTCCCGGACCCAAAAACCGTAAAACCCCCGCGAAAGCGGGGGCCTAGGCTTTTTCTGAAGCGCGGGGCGCTCGACGATAAAACGCCTGGGTCCCCGCTTTCGCGGGGATTTTACGGAGGAGAGATCTAGGCCTTTGCGGCCTCGCCTTCCGGCATGTCTTCCAGCTCGCCCTCCCACTTGGCGACGACGGCGGCGGCGACGGAGTTGCCGACGA
>CBINOL010000152.1:0-10371 GCA_966252285.1 uncultured Caulobacter sp. | reverse complement strand
GATCAACTTCTAAGATCGAGGTCGGACGGAAGTTCAGACTTCCCGACGAATGCGACGGCCCCGGAGGAAACTCCGGGGCCTTTTGCTTTTGGGGGTCTGGGTCCTTCTCCCCTTGCGGGAGAAGGTGTCGACGAAGTCGACGGATGAGGGGTCTCTCGGAAGTTCGACGCCGCGCCTGGTCGAGCGTCCGGGCGAGGCGGCTCCGATTTTCGACCCCTCACCCGACCCGCTGCGCGGGCCACCCTCTCCCGCAAGGGGAGAGGGGGTCTGGTGCAACCGCCCCAGATATCCCCGCTCTTTTTTGCTCCGAACCCTTCCGAAGAATCCGGAATCGACGGGTGGCCGAGCGTTCCGGTCGCGGAGTTTCGTTAACGCTGGTGCGGCGCGTTGACGCGGCGAAAAATTATCGTGTGGGCAACCCCTTGATCCACACCGAGAACCTCGACGCGTTCACAGGTTGTTAACGAAAAACTCGCGTCGGAGGCGTTACAAGCCGTTGACGAAGCGGCGGCGCCTGTGGCCCCATATATGGGCTCTGGGGGCGCAACGCCCTACTATATCTAGCGGCTTCGCCGGAAGCGGACGGCTTCTCGCAAGCGCATGGTAAATGGACGGGTTCTGCTCATGACCGCTGGTGAAGCGACCAAGATTCAACCTGCCGCGCGCCCTGCGTCGGCCTTCAAGGAACGTCCGGCGCTGGCGCTGGTGCGCAAGGTCCAGGTGGACCGTTCGCGCGACGCGCTCCTGACCGATTTCGGCAAGACCACGCTGGAAGACCGCTATCTGCTGCCGGGCGAGTCCTACCAGGACATGTTCGCGCGCGTCTCGACGGCCTTCGCCGACGACGCCGACCACGCCCAGCGTGTCTACGACTACATGAGCCGCCTGTGGTTCATGCCGGCCACGCCGGTGCTCAGCAACGGCGGCGCCGATCGCGGCCTGCCGATCAGCTGCTTCCTCAACGCCGTCAACGACAGCCTCGACGGCATCCTGGGCGTCTGGAACGAGAACGTCTGGCTGGCGGCCAACGGCGGCGGCATCGGCACCTACTGGGGCGGCGTCCGTTCGATCGGCGAGAAGGTCAAGGGCCAGGGCCAGACCTCGGGCATCATCCCCTTCATCCGCGTGATGGACTCGCTGACGCTGGCCATCTCGCAAGGCTCGCTGCGCCGTGGCTCGGCGGCCGTCTATCTCGACATCCACCACCCGGAAATCGAAGAGTTCCTCGAGATCCGCAAGGCCTCGGGCGACTTCAACCGCAAGTCCCTGAACCTGCATCACGGCATCTCGATCTCCGACGAGTTCATGCACGCCGTGCGCGATGGCCAGAAGTTCGGCCTGCGCTCGCCCAAGACCAACGAAGTGCTGCGCGAAGTCGACGCCCGCGGCCTGTGGCAGAAGATCCTCGAGCTGCGCCTGCAGACCGGCGAGCCCTACCTGATCTTCTCCGACAGCGTGAACCGCGCCATGCCGTCGTTCCAGCGCGAGCTGGGCCTGAAGGTGCGCCAGTCGAACCTGTGCAGCGAGATCATGCTGCACACCGGCACCGACCACCTGGGCCAGGAGCGCACCGCGGTGTGCTGCCTGTCGAGCGTCAACGCCGAGACCTTCCTGGAGTGGCGCGACCACCCGACCTTCATCGAGGACGTCATGCGCTTCCTCGACAACGTCCTGCAGGACTTCATCGATCGCGCCCCGGACGCGGCCTCGACCGCCGCCTACGCCGCCATGCGCGAGCGTTCGGTGGGCCTTGGCCTGATGGGCTTCCACTCGTTCCTGCAAAGCCAGAACGTGCCGTTCGAGAGCGCCCTGGCCAAGAGCTGGAACATGCGGATGTTCAAGCACCTGCGCCGCGAGGCCGACAAGGCCAGCCTGGCGCTGGGCGAGGAAAAGGGCCCGTGCCCGGACGCCGCCGATCGCGGCTCCAAGGAGCGCTTCTCGCACAAGCTGGCTATCGCGCCGACCGCCTCGATCTCGATCATCTGCGGCGGCACCTCGGCCGGCATCGAGCCGATCCCGGCCAACATCTACACCCACAAGACCCTGTCGGGCTCGTTCGCGGTGAAGAACCCCTACCTGGAGAAGCTGCTCGAGGAGAAGGGCCAGAACACCGACGTGGTCTGGGGCTCGATCCTGGAAAACGAAGGCTCGGTCCAGCACCTGGAGTTCCTGAGCCAGGACGAGAAGGACGTCTACAAGACCGCCTTCGAACTGGATCAGCGCTGGGTGGTCGAGCTGGCCGCCGACCGCACGCCGGAAATCTGCCAGAGCCAGTCGGTCAACGTCTTCCTGCCGGGCGACGTCGACAAGTGGGACCTGCACATGCTGCACTGGATGGCCTGGGAACGTGGCGTGAAGAGCCTCTACTACCTGCGCTCCAAGTCGGTGCAGCGGGCGGCCTACGCCGGCGCCGACGGCAAGGAAGAGGCGGTCTCCGGCGGCTTCGACGCGCCGGGCAAGACCGACTACGAAGAATGCCTCGCCTGCCAGTAATGCGGGCGCGCTAGAGCGCGGCAGGCGAAAGTGTGAGCGGTTTCGCCGCTCGCCTCGCGCCGCCCCAGCGACGATTAACCACAGCGGCGCGACACATCGCGCCGCTGTTTTTCTGTGCGGAACAATTACCGTCACAAGCTGTTCACCGAACGCCGGCGTTTTCCCGGTGGACGTATCCGATCAGGCGGATACGGTGGGCAGGATTGGGATTGGGGAATCCGCAATGCGTATCGTTTGCGTGACGATCGCGACGTGCTGCGGCGCCAGTTTGGCGCTGGCCGCGGCATCGTCGGAAGCTGCTGTCCGGAAGGGCAAGCGCAAGGCGACGGCCAGGCCGGCCGCCGCGGCGCCGACTCTCACGCCCACCTTGCAAAAACTGGATCTGACCCGGCGCGAGCCGTCGCAGGCCGCCGCGCCGTCGGCCGTAGCCTTCGCCGCCCGTCCGGTCGACTCCCGGGCCACCGAGGCCGAGGGCGAACCCTTCGCCGTTTCGCCGGCGGCGCTCTATGGCGACGCCAACCTGCTGGACGCCGACCGCTACTACGGCGAGCGCGGGCCGGTCAGCTGGCGTTCGGGCAGCTACGTGGTCGGCGACAACGGCCACCGCGTCGACTCCGTGCGGGTGTCGGTCGCCAGTTCCTCGCGCCTGGCCCAGAGCGCGCCGCTCAGCCTGGTGCGTCCGGGCGCGGCCAATTTCGACGCCGACAGCGTCGACGTCAGCGTTTCGCGCGGCTGGCCGGCGGCGGTCAAGTTCGACGCCGGCAAGCTGGCGGTCGACTTCACGCCGCACGCAGGCCTGGGCTTCGGCGGGGCCGGCGGTTCGGCCGAGGCCGGCGGCATGGTCCGCATCGGCAAGAGCGTCGAGGACCGGGTGATCAGCGGCCTGGGCGTGCGCGACGGCCGCGAGACCTTCGGCGATCGCGGGCGCTGGTACCTGTTCGCCGGCGCCAGCGGCCAGCTGGTCGGCATGAACCTGCTGCGCGGCCAGGACGGCGACTGGACCCGGGCCGGCGTCACCTCCGACACCGGCAGCCGCCTGGTCGGCGACGCCCAGGCGGGCGTGGGCTGGCGTCGCGGGCCGATGCAGGCCTCGGTCGGCTACATCCGCCGCGAGATCAAGGCCAAGGACCAGATCATGGGCATGGCGACCCAGGAAGACTCGGTCGTGGCCCTGTCGTTCAGCCTGAAACCGCATTGGTGACCGGCGTTTGATTTGCGCTGCGGCCTCGCGGCGCTTGAGTTTCCGGCCGCGATCATGCAGCTAGCGTCGATCCGTCCGCAAAATCGTCGAGCGTCATGAGCGAGAGCGAGCCCCCGCGCCGCAAGATCCTGAGCCTGAAGAGCGGCGTCGCCGCGCCTGGCGGCCCGCCGCCGCTGGAGCGGCTGCAGAAGACCGCCAAGGTGGTCACCCCCGAGCCGGCCCCGCCGCCGCCGCCTCCGGCCGTCGGCGACTGGAAGTGCAAGCCCTGCGGCACCCGCTTCGACCCGCCGGCCGAGCTGGACGACGGCGACCACGTGCGCTGCCCCTCGTGCAACGCCCGCCTGGGCTTGGCCTCGGACTTCCGCGCCGACCCGCCGAACGTCGCCAAGCTGCGCGCCCGTCATCTGAAGAAGGCCGGCTGAAGAAGGCCGGCCGGGGCCGGCCTTCCGGGTTCGTGCGCCGACCGGTCAGGGGTTGGTTTCGATCAGCTGCCTGATCAGCGCGCTGGCGGCGGGATACTCCGGATAGTCCATCAGCACCGCGCCGTAATAGCCCTTGGGCTGCTGGGCCAGATAGGCGCTCAGCCGGGTGTTCATCCCCTGCGCGCCCTTCGCGCCCTTGGCGAAGTCCACCGGGTCCAGCAAGCCGGGCGGGCCCGAGGCGCTGGCGTAGTTGATCCGCCAGGCGTTGGCGGCGGTCTCGGTCCGCGCGCCATCCAGCTGATCCTTGATGAACCCCCATTTCTTGTCGAGCTTGTCGGCGATGGAGCTCCCGTCGGTGAAGCCGTAGCCGTAGACGTCCTGGATATCGAAGATCCGGCCGTCCTCGGCCTTGCGGCCGATGTCGTCGTCGGGGGCGACCAGCAGCTGTATGCCCGCCCCGCCGGGATAGCGGGTGACCAGCACGATCTTGCCCGCCGCCTGTGCGAGGGTGGGGAAGGGCGGCGGCGGGACCGCGCCCGGCACGCCCAGCACCGGCGGCGCCGGATAGAGGAGGAAGGCGCCGGGGGCCGTGGAGATCAGGGCGTTGGCGTACTGGGTGAAGGCCTGCGCGCGCGCGGCGGCGACGCTGTCCGAAACCTTCTCCGCCGCTTTCTCGGCGAGGGTCTGGTTGCGGCTGACCAGCATGACGATGGTCTCGCCCGGATGCTTGTCGAGGTAGGACGCGCAGGGCAGGATGAAGTCCTTGGCGTAGGTGAGGCCGGTGTCCGCGTCACCGTGATAGACCGACAGGTCCGAAGCGGCGGGCACGAAGCCCCAGTCGGTCCCGACGCCGAGCTGCAGCCGTACGTCGATGAAGCGGATGCCCGCCTCCAGCTGGCGTTCCAGAGACAGGGTCTGGCACTGGGGGTTGCCGCTCAACGCCCAGGTTCCGGTGTCGTGCGTGCCCGGCAGGGTGACGCGGTTCAGCGCCAGCGTCGCGCGGTTGGGCAGCCGGCTCATCCAGTCCTTGGTGTCGATGGTCTCGGTCAGGGTGTAGGTCACCATGCCGTGGCCGTACTGGTCGATGTCGTGCCGGGTCCAGTAGGAGACGCTGATGTTCGACAGCGGGTCAGAACCCGGCGTCTGCTCGATCCGCACGGGCAGGGGGGAGTCGACCGTGTCGAAGGCGTTGGCCTGGCGGTCGTCGAACGAGATCTGGTGGCCGTCCGAGAACCGCAGGACGATCTTGAGCGCCGTGTCGCCTTCGCCGTTCCAGACCTCGGCATAGCGGTCGATGTAGCTGGCCGGCTGCAGATTCATCTCGCCGCTCAGGGTGACCCAGTCGCCTCGCTGCGCCGGGGAGGGCGGGTTGACGAACATCAGGCCCAGTTCGTTGTCCGCGATGGCGTTGACGTTGTAGGTGATCGATCCCCACACCACGGTCTTGGATGTGTGGTTGTCGAATTGCAGGCCTGTTCTCTTCGTACCCATGACTGAATATCCCCACGCGACGGCATGCCGCGCGGCGAAGCTATTGGTTGTGTTTTCGCAGTCAATAACTTCTGGGCGTATTGGGACGGGCCGTCGCCGCGCGCGTCAGCGGGGCGGCGGGGGCGGACGATCGCCCTGCGGCGGCCCTTCCGGCGGCGCTCCGGGCTGGCCGGCCGCAACCGGCGGACCGCCGGGCAGGAAGGCGGCGATGCGATGGTTCGACAGGGTGAAGCGCACCGTCTGGCCGACCGCGACGTCGCCCAGCATCCCGGGCCTGGCCATGGCGAACGGCATCGATCCGGCCGGCCAGTTCAGCGCCTCGTTGGCCTGGTAGGCGACCGTCACCCGCTCGGCGGCGGCGTCGAGGGCCGTGACCACGCCGATGATCACGACCTTGTCGAGATCGGCCTGCTTGCCTCCGCCCGGCCCTGGTCCGCCGGCGCCGCCAGGCGGCGGGCCCCCGCCCGGACCCCGGCCGCCGCCGGGCGGCTGGGCGTGAGCGGTCGTGGCGAGCAGGGCGACGGCGAGGGCGGGGAGGATGTACTTGCGCATGACCGGATCGAGCGTGGCTGGGGGACACGTCCTGCCTAGCGGCCGAGTGCTGCGCGATGACTGCGTTCGGTTTCGTCCCTGCAATCTGGCTCGACGGGCGGGGTCTTCGCGCCCTAGAACCGCGCGGCAGCGCGGGGGCGTCATCGATGAGCGGCACGAAGAAGCGGGGCGACCGGATCGGCGTCACCTGGACGGTGATCTGCCTGGTCTTCGCCGCGGGGCTATCCTGGCCGGCCCTGGCGGCGCTGTTCGGCCCCGATCCGGTGCGGCTGCCCGACTACATCCGCGCGGCCGAGGGCGAGGTGATGGTTCCGGCCGACGCCAGGCCGGGCGCGCCCTATGAGCTGAAGCTGCGCGACGGCCGGGTCGTGACCTTGCACTGCGCGCCGCTGGCGGCGACCAGGCCCCGTCCGTGCATCGAGGAGGGGCTGGGACGGCTGGGGCTGGCGGCGGGACGGCCCTACCGGCTGACGGTGTCCTACGGCGCCGAGCACACCAAGGCCGGGCGGATGCGCAACGTGCTGGTCCACGCCCTGCTGGACGACAGCGTGCTGTTCTCGCCCGACGAGCAGCTGTGGTCGTGGCGACGGCGAAACGCCATGCTCGACCAGATGAGCGACCCTGATTTCCTGTTCCTGCCGGGTCTGCTGGCCTTGGTCGGGTTCTGGGGCGTGTTCCAGCTGATCGAGGAGATGGAAACCAAGGCCCGCCGCCGTCGGCGCGAGGCGCTCAGCCTTCGGTCGTAGGATCCAGGCTGATGGCGCCGGGTTCGGGCTTGGGACGGTTGCCGGCTCGCTTGAACAGGCCCCGCCAGCCGGTCGGCTCCAGCACGGGACTGGCCCAGACCTTGTCCTCCATCGCCAGGGCCTCGGCCGCGTCGTAGATCTTCCGCATGGTCGAGGTCTCGAACCGCAGCATGTTGAAGCCGTCGAAGTCGCCCGGGATCGAGGCCACGCTGAGCGGCAGGTTGTGGCGCGTGCAGAAGCCCTCGGCCAGGCTCAGGGCCTGGCGGTAGGAAAAGCGCAGCATGGTCTCGAAGCTGCGGCCCATGATCGAGGCCACCCCCGGCGGGGTCGAGCGCGGCGAGGGGTCCAGCACCGTGTTGACGATGACATAGACCCGCCCCCGGCGCAGGCGCTGGCCCAGGTTGCGCCAGTGCAGCAGGGCGTCGGGCATCAGGAACAGCGGCGCGGCCACGCCGCCGTCCACGTGCATCTCCTGGCGCCGCTCGCCGTTGGCCTCGACGTCGAACATCTTGGGCGGAAACAGCCCCGGCACGCTGGCCGAGGCGACCAGCACCTCGCGGAACAGCTTGGCGGCCTCGGGGCCGCCGCGCCTGGCGATGGCCCCCATGTCCCAGATCGAGGCCCGCTGGTTGTCGAGATTGGTGGTGGCGATCAGCAGCCGCCGGCCCTTGGCGTGCTCGGCGGCGACGGCCTCGATCATCGCCTCGTCGACGAACGGCTCGACCAGGGCGTCCAGGCTCTCGCCCTTGAAGATGCTGGGACCGAGCGCGGGGGCGAGGCGCCGCAGGCTGAGCAGTTCGGCGGCGCGGCCGCCCAGATAGGCCTCGGTCAGGCGGTCGTCCCAGGCCGGGCCGAGGAAGGCCAGGGGCGCGATCAGGGCGCCGGTCGAGACGCCGGTGACGATGGCGAAGTCGGGCCGCCGGCCGGCCTTGGTCAGGCCCGTCAGCACGCCCGCGCCGTAGGCGCCGCCGGCCGCGCCGCCGGACAGGGCGAGAATGTTGAATTCGTCGACGCCGAGCAGCGAGCGCACCGGGGCCAGCCGGTCGGCGGCGGCCTTCAGCGCGTCTTCGGCCTGTTCGATCGACAGCCGCACGCCGGGGAAGTCGAGCGCTTCGACGTGGGCGTCGGCCGGCGGGGCGGGCAGGCGCTTGCCGCGCAGCGGGTCGGGCCCCTTCCAGTCGCGGAAAAAGCCCTGGATGGTGATCTTGTTGTCGCCCCCGCGGTCCCCTCCGCGTTCCATGGGGTCAGGCCCGGGCGCCGGCCAGGACGACCCCGACCAGTACCGCCGCGTAGTGCAGGCCAGCGCCGCCGATCACGTGGCCGTGCCAGATGGCGCGGCGGAACTTCAGCCGGCGCATCAGGTAGAAGACCGTGCCGGTGGAATAGACCAGGCCCCCGATGGCCAGCAGCAGCAGCGCCACCCACGACAGGCCCTCGATCATCGGCTTGATGGCGACCAGCACCAGCCAGCCCATGGCCATGTAGAGGCCGACCCAGAAGCGCTTGTCGAGGCCCGGCAGGAACAGCTTGGCCGCCACGCCCAGGGCCGCGACGCTCCACACCGCCGTGGTCATGCCGATCGCCCACCAGCCTTCGAGGTTCTGGGTGGTGAAGGGCGTGTAGGAGGCGGCGATCATGATGAAGATCCCGGCGTGGTCGAAGCGGCGCAGCAGCGGCTGCCAGCGCGCCTTGGAGAAGTTGTAGGCGGTCGACAGCGACAGCATGGTCACCAGGCCGATGGTGTAGACCCCGATCGCCGCCATCTGGCCCAGCGAGCCCAGGCCGAAGGCCAGACCCAGCAGGATGCCGCCGCCCAGCAGGGCGCAGGCCAGGCCGGCCAGGTGCACGATCAGGTCGGCCAGCTTGGCGCCCGTCGTCGGGTAGTGCTTGGTGAAGTCGGAGATCGTCATGGCCCGCCCAGCCTACTCAAATTCGATGACGTATAAACGGCGATCATCATGGCGCCGAAAGGGCGGCGCGCAAGCGTGACCAATCGTCATGCCAGTCCGAAGAAGCCGTCCCAGGCCAGCTTGGTTCCGACCAGGATCAAAAGCACGTAGATGACCTTGTAGAAGCCCTCGGCCGGGACCTTGCGCACCAGCAGCACGCCGGCCCAGGTCGAGGCGATCGCCACGGGCAGCAGCACGGCCACGGTGGCCAGCACCTCGTGGGTGAACTGGCCCAGCGCGATATAGGCCGGCAGCTTCATCCAGTTGACCACGGCGAAGAAGATGGCGCTGGTGCCGACGAAGACGTCGCGCGGCAGGCGGCGCGGCAGCACGTAGATCTGGAACGGCGGGCCGCCGGCGTGGGCGATCTGGCTGGTGAAGCCCGAGGCCATGCCGCACAGCACGCCCAGCCACGGCCGCGCCGGGCCGGTCTCGATGGCGGCCGCGGCCTTGACCGCCCGTTCGGCCCACAGCCGCTGGGCGGCGAACAGGATGGAGACGAGGCCCACCGCCAGCTCCACCGCCGCCGACGACACCAGGGCCGCCAGCGCCCAGCCCAGGAAGATGCCGAACGCCGCCGGCGGGGTCATCAGGATCAGGAGGCCCTTGTCCCAGGTCTTGCGATAGGCCCAGACCCCGACGACGTCCTGCACGATCAGCAGCGGCAGCAGGATCGCCGCGGCCTTCACCGGCCCCACCGCCAGGGCCATCAGGGGCGTGGCCACCACGCCGATCCCCGCGAACCCGCCCTTGGCCAGGCCCACCAGGATCACGGCGGGAATGGCGACGGCGTAGAAGAAGGGGTCGGTGAGCATGGCGGGGGCTTTAGCACCCCCTCGGTCGCTACGCGACAGCTCCCCCAGGGGGGGAGCATCTGAGGCGCTGGCATCTATCTGCCGGCTGCTGCTTCCGTCGTCATCCCGGCCGAAGGGCCGCGCAGCGGACCGTAGAGCCGGGACCCAGGGGCGGCCGGCGAGGCATTGGCCGACGCCGAGGCGGCGAACCCAGGCGCGACGCCCGGTCCCCTGGGTCCCGGATAGCCTCTTCGAGGCTTCCGGGATGACGAGCAAAGTATCCTACACCAGCGGCGGGTTCACCTGCCGGAAGCCGCCTTCGCGCCAGTAGGGGTAGTAGGGATAGGCCGGGGTGACCGCGCTGGCCGCGTCGAGCGCGGCGACCTGCTCGGGCGTCAGGCGCCAGCCCACGGCGCCGAGGTTCTGGCGCAGTTGCTCCTCGGTGCGGGCGCCGATGATCACGCTGGAGACGGTGGGGCGGGCCAGCAGCCAGTTGATGGCGATCTGCGGCACGGTCTTGCCGGTCTCGGCGGCGATGGCGTCCAGGGCGTCGACGATGCGGTAGAGGCGCTCGTCGTCGACCGGCGGGCCGGCGTCGGCGGTCTGGTGCAGGCGGCTGGTCTCCGGCAGCGGCTGGCCGCGGCGGATCTTGCCCGTGAGGCGGCCCCAGCCCAACGGGCTACAGACCATGGCCCCGACGCCATGGTCGGCGGCCAGCGGCAT
>CBINOL010000151.1:0-10738 GCA_966252285.1 uncultured Caulobacter sp. | reverse complement strand
CGGGGCCGGTGAAGATCGGCCTGGTCACCGCCCTCTCCGGCCAGTCGGCGCGCTCGGGCGAGGCGATCACCCGGGGCCTCTCCGTCGCCATCGACGAGATCAACGCCGCCGGCGGCGTGCTGGGCGGGCGCAAGCTGGAACTGGTCCGCCGCGACGACGAGAGCAACCCGGCCCGCGGCGTCACCGCCGCTCGCGAACTGATCCACCGCGAGAAGGTGGCCGTGCTGTTCGGCGGCCTCGACACGCCGGTGGCCCGGGCCATCGTGCCGATCGCCAGCCAGGCCAAGGTTCCCTTCATGGTGCCGTGGGCGGCCGGCACGGCCATCACCCAGAACGGCACCAGCCCCAACTTCGTGTTCCGCGTCTCGGCGGTCGACGAAGAGGTCGACAAGGCCATGGTCGCCTACGCCCGCGAGACCTTCGCCGCCAAGCGCCCCGGCCTGATCCTGCTCAACAATCCCTGGGGCGAGTCCAACGAGAAGGGGCTGAAGGCGGCCCTGGCCGCGGCCGGTTCTCCCTTTGCCGGTTCCGAGCGCTTCGAGCCGTCGGACGTCGACGTCACGCCGCAACTGGGCCGCCTGCGCGCGGCCGGCGCCGACGCCCTGCTGCTGGTCGGCACGGTGGGGCCATCCGCCCAGGTGGTGCGCTCGCTCGACCGCATGGGCTGGAGCGTGCCGGTGGTCTCGCACTGGGGCCCAGCCGGCGGACGTTTCGGCGAACTGGCCGGCCCCAACGCCGGCCGCGTGACCTTCGTCCAGACCTACAGCTTCGCAGGGCCGATCACGCCGGCGCGCGACAAGGTGCTGGCCGCCCTGATGGCCAAGTACCCCGACATCAAGTCGCCGGCCGACATCTCGCCGGCCGTGGGCGTGGCCAACGCCTACGACGCCCTGCACCTCACGGCGCTCGCGCTGAACAAGGCCGGCTCGACCGACGGCGACGCCGTGCGCAAGGGCTTTTCCGCCATCGACCGCTACGAGGGCCTGATCAAGACCTATGAGCGCCCCTTCGCCGACGGCCGCCACGACGCCCTGACGCAGAAGGACTATGTCTGGGCCCGCTTCGAGGGCGACGCCATCGTGCCGGTCCAGCGCGGCTAGGCCATGGATCTTCTGGCTCCCCTCCTCAGCGGCCTGGCGCTCGGCAGCATGTACGGGCTGATCGCGCTGGGCTTTCACATCACCTTCTCGGTCTGCGGGGCGCTGAACTTCGCGCAGGGCACAAGCGCCATGCTGGGCGCGGTGCTGCTGTTCACGCTGGAGCGCACCCTAGGCTGGCCGATGCTGCTGGCCGCCCCCGCCACGATCGCGCTGTGCGGCCTCTACGGCCTGCTGGTCGAGGGGCTGGCGGTGCGGCCGTTCCTGAAGCGCAAATCCGACGCCTGGCTGATGGCCACCGTCGCCCTGGGCCTAGTCACCGACAATGCCACGCTCTTTCTGTTCGGCACCGAGCCGCGCAGCCTCAGCTCGATCCTGACCGCCTCGTCGGTGACCGTCGGGAACGCCTCGCTGGGCGTCTATCCGCTGCACCTGCTGATCCCGGTCGTCGGCCTGGCCACGGCGGGGGCGCTGCATTGGATCAGCCGCAAGACCCTGCTGGGCACGGCGATCCTGGCCGTGGCCCAGAACCGCGACGCCGCCAGCCTGATGGGCATCCCCGTGGGCGCGATGATCGCGGCGGCCTTCGCCGTTTCCTCGGCCTTGGCCGGCATGGCCGGCGCCCTGGTCGCGCCGCTGTTCACCATCCAGCCCGACATGGGCGTGGTGCTGGGCCTGAAGGCCTTCGCCGTCGCCATCCTCGGGGGCCTCAAGAACCCGTGGGGGATCATGACCGCCGGCGTGCTGTTCGGCGTGGTCGAGGCCGCGTCCACCAGCGTTCTGGGCTCGGGCTACACCCAGATGCTGACCTTCGGCCTGGTGATCCTGGCCCTGGCCCTGCGCCCCGACGGCCTCCTGGGCCGCGCCGAGGTGCGAAAGGTATGAGCATGCGTTCCCTCGGCTCCTCCCTGGCCGCGCTGGGCGCGGTCGTCGTCGCCCTGGTCCTGGCCGGCGTGCTCGACAGCTACTACGCCTTCGTGCTGGGCCAGATCGCCCTGCTGACCATCGTCGGCGTCGGCCTCAACATCCTGATCGGCCTGGGCGGCCAGATGTCGTTCGGCCACGCCGGCGTCTACGCCATCGGCGCCTATGCCGTGGCGGTGCTGACCGCGAAGCTGGGCGTCAGCTTCTGGATCGCCTGGCCGCTGGGCGCCCTGCTGGCCGGCGGCGTCGGGGCGCTGATGGCGATCCCCGCCCTGCGGCTCAAGGGCCCGTACCTGGCCATGGTCACCATCGCCTTCGGCCTGATCGTCGAGCATGGCCTCGTCGAACTGCGCGACGTCACCGGCGGCCAGAACGGCATTCTCGACATCCCCGTCCCCAGCCTCTTCGGCCAAACGCTGGACGCCAACGGCCTGGCCATGCTGGCCGTGGCGGTGGCGGCCGCCTCGCTGCTGGCCTTCCAGCGCCTGTCGGCCGGTGGCTGGGGCGCGGCCATGCGGGCCGTGCGCGACACCGACGTCGCCGCCGCCTCGGTGGGCCTGAACCCCACCGTCGTACGCACCCTCGCGTTCGCCCTATCGGCCCTGTTCGCCGGCGCGGCGGGCGGCCTCTTCGCGCCGATGGCCGGTTTCGTCACGCCACAGACCTTCAACCTGACCCAGTCGATCCTGTTCGTGCTGGTGGTGGTGCTGGGCGGGTCCGGAACCCGCCTGGGCCCCTTGCTGGGCGCCCTGGTCGTGGGCCTGCTGCCCGAGTTGCTGGCCGGGTTCGAGGCCTATCGCATCCTGGTGTTCGGCGCCCTCCTGATGTTGGTGCTGTGGCTGGCGCCGCGCGGTCTGGCGGGCCTTTGGGACGCCTTTCCCTTCAAGCGCAAGGCCGCCGCTCCATCTGTCGCCGAGGCCGTCCCGCCCCTCGCCGAACTCCTCGCCGCCCGCCCCCGCCTCGCCCTCACGGCGCAGGACCTGGGCATGCGCTTCGGC
Source organism: uncultured Caulobacter sp. (assembly GCA_966252285.1). Classification (GTDB taxonomy): domain Bacteria; phylum Pseudomonadota; class Alphaproteobacteria; order Caulobacterales; family Caulobacteraceae; genus Caulobacter. The sequence continues at coordinate 7,719 of CBINOL010000151.1, read as the reverse complement.
GGCCTGCGCGCCCTGGACGGCGCACGCTTCTCGCTGCCGCCCGGCCGGGTGACGGCCCTGATCGGCCCGAACGGCGCGGGCAAGTCGACGGTGATGAACCTGCTCAGCGGCTTCTATCGCCCCACCGACGGCCGCTGCCTGCTGGGCGATGCGCCCCTGCCCCGCCAGGCCTTCGCCGCCGCCCGGGCCGGGGTGGCGCGCTCCTACCAGACCTCGCAGGTGTTCCAAAGCCTCAGCGTCGAGGACAACGTGCTGCTGGCCGGCCGCCGGGGAAAGCTGGGCGCGCCCCTGGCCCGGTTCGCCGCCAAGGCGCAGCGTGAGCGGGCCCGCGCCCTGCTGGCCGCCTGCGGCTATGCCGGCGACCCGACGCTTCCCGCCGGGGACCTCGCCCATGTCGATCGCCGCCTGGTCGAGATCGCCCGCGCCCTGGCGCTGGACCCCGACGTCCTGCTGCTGGACGAACCGGCCGCCGGCCTGTCGCAAGAGGACAAGCGCCGCCTCGCCGCCCTGTTGAAAGAGATCGCAGGGGCCGGCGTCGCCGTCGGCCTGATCGAGCACGACATGGGCCTGGTCATGGGCGTGTCCGACGCCGTCGTGGTGCTGAACGCCGGGGTGCAGATCGCGCAAGGAACGCCGGAAGCGATCCAGACCGATCCGGCCGTGCGCGCGGCCTATCTAGGCGCGGCCGCAGCCTCCGCGCCCGTCGACCGCGGACCGGTCAGCCGGCTGGACGCCCTGCGGGTGGTCAACCTGACCGCCGGCTATGGCGCGGCCCCCGTGCTGTCGGGCGTCGAGATCGAGGTCCGCCAGGGCGAGGCCGTGGCCCTGCTGGGCGCCAATGGCGCGGGCAAGTCGACCCTGATGCGGGTGATCGCCGGCCTGCATCCGGCCGCCGAGGGCCAGGTCGCCTTCGAGGGCGGCCTGCTGAACGGTCTTTCGGCCAACGAGCGCGTGCGCAAGGGCGTGGTGCTGTCGCCCGAGGGCCGGCAGGTGTTTCCCGAGCTTACCGTGCGCGACAACATCCGCCTGGGCGCCTTCCTCGACCGCCGCGACATCGAGGCCCGCACCCAGGAGATGCTGAGGCGCTTCCCGCGTCTGGCCGAACGCCTGCACCAGCGGGCCGGCCTGCTGTCGGGCGGCGAGCAGCAGATGCTGGCCCTGGCCCGCGCCCTGATGAGCCGGCCCAAGGTGCTGCTGCTGGACGAGCCGTCGCTGGGCCTGGCCCCACGCGTGATCGACGAGATCTTCGGCGCCTTCCGCGACCTGCGCGACCAGGACCTGACGCTGCTGATCGTCGACCAGATGGCTGGACTGGCGCTGTCGGTCTCCGACCGGGCCTATGTGCTCAGCGGCGGCCAGATCGTGGCCCACGGGACCTCGGCGCAGATCGCCGCCGATCCGGCGGTGAACGCGGCCTATCTCGGCGGCTGAACGGGGTCACGGTCACGCCATCGCGCAAGATTAGTTCTATCGGCGAAAAACGAATCCGCGCGAAACCGCCTCCATGCCATCCAGCACCACCGCCGCTTCCTCGCTCGCCTTCGGCTCGTTCACGCTGGACCGCGAACGCCGCCTGCTGAGCGCGGCCGGCCAGACGGTGGCGATCGGCAGCCGGGCGCTGGACATCCTGCTGGCCCTGATCGACGCCGATGGCGAACTGCTGAGCAAGGACCAGTTGCTGGCGCGGGTCTGGACCGACGTGACGGTCGACGAGAGCACCCTGCGCGTCCACATCGCCGGACTGCGCAAGGCGCTGGGCGACGGCCGCGACGGCGCCCGCTACGTGCTGAACGAGCAAGGGCGCGGCTATCGCTTCGTCGCCCCCGTCACCCGTCCCGATGCGGAGCCGGCCGTTCCGCAGTCCGCGCCATTCGCCCCAGCGCGCGCACGCCCTTCCGCGCGGCGGATCGTCGGCCGCGACGCCATCGTCGACAGCCTGGTCCAGTTGCTGCCCGAGCGCGGCTTCATGACGGTGATCGGCCCCGGCGGCATCGGCAAGACCACGGTCGCCACGGCCGTCGCCGAGCGCGTGGCCCAGGCCCAGGGCCTGCCGTGGGTGTTCGTCGATCTCGCCACCATCGCCCAGTCGGAGCTGGTCGCGGGGACCGCCGCCGCCGCGCTCGACCTGCCCGGCTCGGGCCGCGACGCCCTGGCCGCCGTGGTGGCGCGCCTTGCGCGGGCGCCGACCGTGCTGGTGCTCGACAACTGCGAGCACGTGGTCGACGCCGCCGCCGACCTGGCCCAGGCGATCCACCAGGACGCCCCCGCCACCCTGGTGCTGGCCACAAGCCGCGAGGCGCTGCGGGCCGAGGGCGAATGGGTGCACCGGCTGCAGACCCTGCCCGCCCCCGAAGGCGACGCGATCGACGCCCAGGCCGCGGGCGGCTACGCGGCCGTGCAGCTGTTCGTCGAGCGCGCCAGGGCGGCCGACGACGCCTTCGCCCTGACCGACGCCAACGCAGCCGCCGTCGCCGAGATCTGCCGCCGGCTGGACGGCATGCCGCTGGCGCTCGAACTGGCCGCCGCCCGCATCGACATGATGAGCGCCGCCGAGCTGGCGGCCAATCTCGACGACCGTTTCGACCTCCTGACCAAGGGCCGCCGCACCGCCCTGCCCCGCCAGCAGACCCTGCGCGCCACGCTCGACTGGAGCTACGGCCTGCTGCCGGCCGACGGCCGCGCGGTGCTGGATCGCCTCAGCCTGTTCGCCGGCGCCTTTCCGATGGAGGCCGCCCGAGCGGTCGCCGCCGACCAGGACCTGGGCCGGCATGCGGTGCTCGACATCGTCACCGCCCTGGCCCGCAAGTCGCTGCTGTCGGTCGACGCCTCTGGGCCCGCCACCCTCTACCGCCTGCTCGACACCACGCGGGCCTATGCCCGCGAGACCCTGGCCGCGCGCCCGGACGCCGGCGACGCCGCCCGCCGTCACGCCGAATACTGCTGCGCCGAGCTGGCCGACACCGACAGCGCCTGGGAAGGCCGCGCCCGCCGCGAATGGCTGGCCGAGAAGAGCCGCCTGGTCGACGATGTCCGCGCCGCCCTGGCCTGGGCGGTCTCGCCGGCCGGCCCCCTGCCGCTGGCCATCCGCCTGACGGTGGTCTCCGCGCCGCTTTGGTTCCACCTCAGCCTGCCCAGCGAATTCCTGGCCCTGGTCGAAGGCGCTCTGAAACGTATCGCCGGCACGGGTCTGGCCGGTTCGGCCGACGAGGTCGAGCTGCTGAGCGCCCAGGGCCACGCCCTGTGGCACACCCACGGCCCCACCACGGCCATGGAAACCGCCTTCGCCCGCGCCCTGGAGATCGCCGAGGCGCTGGACGACCCGGCCCTGCGGCTGCGGGCGTGCTGGGGACGCTGGGCCCACGCCATCCTGGCCGGGCGCTACACCGAATGCGCCGTGTTCGCCGACCGCTTCCACGTGCTGGCCGAGGCCGTGGGCGATCCGGCCGCCCTACGCACCTCCGATCACAACCGCGCCCTGACCCGCCACTTCATCGGCGACCAGCCCGAGGCTCTGCGCCTGGTCGAACGGGTGATCGCCACCCACACCGGCCCGGTGCTCGCCAACCAGGCCAATCACGCCCAGGTCAACGACACCGTCGCGGCCCAGGCGCTGAAGATGCGGATCCTGTGGCTGCGCGGCGAGTCCGCCCAGGCGCTGCGCCTGGCCCAGGAGACGGCCGACGCCGCCCTGGCCACCGACCACGACCTCACCATCTGCTACGGCCTGGCCGTCGGCGCCGTGCCCGTCGCCCTCTGGACCGGCCGCGCGGACCTGGCCCGTCACTGGGTGGATCGCCTGCTGGAGCGGGCGCGCGGACGCGGCGTGCGTTTCTGGGAGCTGTGGGGTCAGGGCTATCTCGCCGCCCTCGATCCTTCGGTGCGCGCGCCCGCCGAGGCCTTCCCGATGCAGGTCGAGTGTTTCGCCGCTACGGATGCGGGCCTCGTCGATGCGGGCATGCTGGCTCGCCTGGACGAGGAGCCGTCGACCTGGGTCGGTCCCGAGCTGATGCGCCTTGCGGCCCTGGCCGGCGATACGGCCGAGCGTGAAAACCGCCTGCACGCCGCCCTCGATCTGGCCAAGGCCCAGAACGCCGGCGCCTGGAGCCTGCGGACCGCCATCTCCCTGGCCGAACCAGGCCGGTTGCGAGAAGCGCTGGAGGCCATGCCCGACGTTCCCGGCTGCCCCGACCGCCAGGCCGCGCGCACCTTGCTCGACGCGGGCTGAACACCGCGCCACGCACAGCGCAACATCCCACCAAACAACTGCTTTTCATCATCTTTTCGACCTACACAACTCTACACAAGGCTTAACTCACGCTCGGCGGAGGACCTTGGCATCGTAGTTTCACACCGGCGGCGAGCCGGGCGCTGAAAGGAACGCTGCCATGTCTTTCGAACCCATCTCCCCCGTCGCCGCCTCCGGCTTCGATCGTGTGATCGACCTGAACACCGGCGCCCTGCCAGACCTGATCGCTGGCCTGCTGGCCGACGCCCGCGCCGCCGCCCGTGAAGACCGCCTGGCGGCCGAGCGCCGGGTGCGCGAGGCGATCGAGCTGGTGCAGCGCGAAGGCAAGCGCCTGCTCGACGATGCCCGCCCCGCGCCGATCACCGGGGGCCTCGCCCCCTGGCAGGTGCGCCGGGTCGACGCCCACCTCGCCGCCAATCTCGACGCGCCGGTGAAGGTGTCGGACCTGGCCGCCCTGGTCCGCCTCAGCGTCAGCCACTTCTCGCGCGCCTTCGCCGTCAGCTACGGCGGCGGGGCCCGCGAGCACATCATCCAGAAACGCCTTGAGCGCGCCCGCCAGATGATGGTCGAGACCGACGAGCCCCTGGGCCAGATAGCCGCCGCCTGCGGCTTCGCCGACCAGGCCCACTTCTCCAACCGCTTCCGCCGCGCCTTCGAGACCAGCCCCCTGGTCTGGCGCCGCCTGCACCAGCGCGACACGGCGACCTCGATCGACCTGGCCGACGCGGCCCTGGCCTGAAGGACCCCGCCTTGTCCCACAACGTCTCCGCCGTCGGCCCGGTGCTGACCCCCGCCTCGGCCCATCCGGTGCTCGACCCCGTCACCCAGCAGTTCGTCGACGAGCGCCTGGACCGCGCCCCCGCGCCCCTGCGCGACCGGTCCCTGGACCAGGTCCGCGAGGCGTTCGCTCAAGCCCAGGTCCCGCAGTCGGACCTGCCCGAGGTAGAGGTGCTCGACCTCGCCCTGCCCCTGACCGGCGGCGAGCGCCTGCCGCTGCGCATCCTGCGGCCGCCGGAGCGGTCCGAGCCCCTGCCGATCGTGCTCTACCTGCATGGCGGCGGCTGGATCATGGGCGGCGGCGGCACGCACGAGCGGCTGATGCGTCGCCTGGCATTGGGTGCGAAAGCGGCGATTGTCGAAGTCGGCTACGCCCTGGCGCCGGAGGCTCGGCATCCGACCCAGATCGAGCAGGCCCACCTGGCGCTGCTGGCGCTCGTCGAACGCGCGGCCAGCATGGGCCTCGACCCGAACCGCATCGCCTTGGCCGGAGACGGCGCGGGCGGTGCGATCGCCTCGGCCCTGGCGCTCAGGCTCGCGCTCGCCGAAGGCCCGGCGCTGGCGGGCCAGGCGCTGCTTTGCCCGATCACCGCGCTCGTGGGCCAGAGCCCGTCCAGCCAGGCCTTCGCCGAGGGGCCCGGCCCGACCGCCGACGACCTACGCTACTGCCAGGACTGCCTGGGCGCGACGCCGGACGACGACACGCCCGCCTTCGTGCTCGACACGCCGCTGCGCCGCCTCTCGGCCCTGCCGCCGACCCTGATCGTCACCGCCGAGGCCGACGTCACCCGCGACGACGCCGAGGCCTATGCTCGCAAGCTGATGCGGGCGGGCGTGAAGGTCACCGCCCAGCGCATGGTCGGCGCCATCCACGACTTCATGGTGCTGGAGCCCCTGCGTGACACGCCGCCCACCCAGGCAGCGGTGCGGACGACGGCGCTCTTCCTGCGGACGGTGCTGGAGGCCTGTCGCTAGAACTCCAGCTGCAGGCGCGCCTGGGCGACGGTGACGTCGGCGTCGAGCTGCGCGCCGGCGATCGGTCGATTGTCGATCTTGGCCCGCGTCAGGTTCCCGCTCAGCCGGACATAGGCGTAGGGGTACCAGTTGGCGCCCAGGGTCACCGCCCTGTAGGTCCCGGCCGTGGCCAGCCCCGTCTGCGACGCCAGGGGGGCGACGCCATTGGCGGCCATGTCGCTGAAGTCGGCGTAGTCGTAGCGGGCGGCGAACTCCAGCGCGCCGAAGCCGCCCCGGTCGAGCGGGTGGGCCACCCGGATCCGGCCGAACGAGCCGTTGGGATTGTAGGGCCGCGTCTCGCCGGTCGCGAACCAGCTGGCCGAGGCGTAGCCGGTGACGATGTCGAAGTTGGGCCCGCCCAGCGCCGCGCTGACGTCGGTTCCGATGCGGTCGACCCGGATCCGCGCCGCCTCGCCCTGCAGCGACAGGGCGCGATGCACCCAGGCCGCCTCCAGGCCCAGCGTGGTGTCGCCGTCGCCGACCGCGCCGGTCGAGAACAGGGTCGCGCCGCTCGACGCCTGCGGCCGGAAGGCGGTGTTGGCGGCGGCCGAATAGGTGAAGCCGGTCTCGCCGCCCCGATCTCGCCGTCGCGCCCATACGCCCAGGTGCAGGCGATCGCTGTCCGACAGTTGCGGCGACCAGGTCGCGCGCACGGTGGCGCCCATGCGCTCGACCGCCTGGTTGGGGTCGTAACCGCCGACCGCGTCGGTGCGGTTGATGTTGTCGCCCTGCAGCGCGCCCCACAGCGACCAGTTGGTCCCGATGCGCACCGCCTGCAGCGCCAGCACATAGCCGGCGTCGATCACGTCGCCATAGGCGCCGCGCTCCATGAAGGTGATCGACTTGAACGAGGTCAGCCCCTCCAGCGAGGCGGCCTTCTGGTTGCCGACCAAGAGGCTGGTCTGCTTGTCGAGGCGATAGTCGATGATGGCGTCGTCCCAGCCCCAGGCGCCGCCGCTGACCGCGCCGCCCTCCAGCCGGTAACCCCAGCGGCCGTTCTGGCCTTCGACGCCGAGGAACAGCTGCCGGGCCCGAAGCTCGCGGGCGTGATAGTCGGCCAGGCCGTCGCGCTGGGCCATGGCGTCGACGGCGTCCAGCAGGATCCGACCGCGCAGCTTGAAGGTGGCGCCCGAGGCGTCGGTGAAGCGCGGCGAGTTCTCCCAGCGCATCGGCTCCGGCGCGGCCTTTGGCGACGGCGTCTGGATGACGGGAGCCGCTGCGGGGATCGGCGCGGATAAGGCTTGCGGCGCGGCCGAGACCGGCGCCTGGCGTTCCAGCACGTCGATGCGCGCCTGCAGGGCCTGGATCTGAGCTTTCAGGAGGGCGAGGTCGGCGTCCTGGGCCTGGGCCGCGCTGGCGGCGCTGGCGGCCGCGAGGGCCGTGGTGGCGAAAAGCATGCGCATGGCTGCGTTCTCCCCGCCTCCCGCGCGGGGGCGCGGGAGGGTGGCGAAGAGGGATGGAGAGGCCGCCGCGTGGGCGGCCCAGGTTGCGGAAAAGTGGAGCGGCCTACTCGGCGGGAGCCGGCAGGGGCTCGGCGTCGATCGGCGCGGCGCGACCGGCCAGGGCGGCGTCGAGCTGCTCCTTGTCTAGTGCCTTGTCCCACCGTGCGACGACGACGGTGGCCACCGCGTTGCCGATGAAGTTGGTCAGGGAGCGGCACTCGCTCATGAAGCGGTCGACGC
>CBINOL010000150.1:0-10895 GCA_966252285.1 uncultured Caulobacter sp. | reverse complement strand
CTGACTTCCCCCTCCGTCGCTTCGCGACACCTCCCCCTTCAGGGGGAGGATCTTCAGGCCGCCGCCAGCCTCCACACGGAAAAATCCTTGAACCGCAGGCGGCTCCAGGTGGTGCGCAGGCCGAACCAGCCGGCGGTGTAGGCGTCGGGGTCGCGCATTTCGAAAAGCTTGCGGCCGTCGGCCCAGTATTGGATCAGGTCGCCATAGGCGACGAGCTGGACGTGCACCCAACGGTTGGGCTGCAGCAGGGCCCGGGCGTCCTTGAGGTCGTGCTGGGGCAGCATCGGGCGGTCGCCCGGACGGCCGACATAGCGGCGCAGGCGGGTGCTGGAATTGTAGTTGCCGCCCTGGCCCACATAGTAGGTCTTCAGGAGGTCGTAGCCGGCGAAGGCGCCGGTGCGGGGGCTGGCGAAGAGGTCGTCTGGGCTGCGGACGTCGGTCGCCATCCAGAAGGCGTTGAGGTCGCTGATCCGGTCGTTGCGGCCGCCTTCGTAGACGGCCAGGGCCTGGTACTCGATCAGCACGGGGCCTTCGAGCCGGGGCTTGAACCAGGCGGTGATCCCGGCCGGGGCGTCGAGCTCGAGGACGCCGTTGGCGGCCGTGACCTTGCTGGATTGCTCGGCTTCGATCGTCCAGTCAGCGAGGCCTTGGGTGAAATCATCCGTATAGAGACGATTGGCCTTGCGCCAGGGCTCGGGGGCTTGCGCGCGGGCGGCGCCGGCCAGCGGCAGGGCGAGGGCGGAGAGGGCGAGGGACCGGCGGGTGAGCATGGGGCAGGGGTAGCAGGGCGCGACACTGGCGCGAAGCCCCTCTCCCCTTGCGGGAGAGGGTGGCCTCGCGAAGCGAGGTCGGGTGAGGGGGCTCTCAGATCTCGACGCTGCGAAGGTGGTCAGGCTGGGTGAGGCGTTTCAGGTTTGAGAGACCCCTCATCCGTCAGCTTCGCTGACACCTTCTCCCGCAAGGGGAGAAGGGTTCAGTCTTCCGGCTCGTAGGGCCAGTCGCCCTTGTCGACCATCAGGTCGGTGGCGACGAAGTCCATGGCGTCTTCGGGATCGTCCAAGCTGCTTTCGCTGATGGTCTGGTCGCGGACCGAGACGCCGGCCTTGTGGGGGCTGTCGGGGTCGCCGGTGATCAACGGGTGCCACTGGGGCAGGGTCTTGCCCTCGTGCAGGCGGCGATAGGCGCAGGAGGGGGGCATCCACTCCAGGTCCTCGATGTTGTGCGGCGTCAGCTTGATGCAGTCGGGCACGGTCTTGCGGCGATTGGGATAGTCGCTGCAGCGGCAAAGATGGGCGTCGAGCAGCTGGCAGTGCACGCGGGTGGGGATCACCTCGCCGGTGTCTTCGTCTTCGAAGCGAACCAGGCAGCAAAGGCCGCAGCCGTCGCATAGACTCTCCCACTCGGGGACGGTCATCTGGTGAAGGGATTTCGTCTCCCAGAAAGGTTTGCGCGGCATCATCCGCGCGTCCTAAACCCAAACGCCAAGAAGACCAACCGGACGCAACACCGCACGTGAACGACTGGACGCTGCCGCCATACAAGTTCGACGACCCGCCCGCGCGCCCGACGCCGCCGGCGGGCGGCGGTTTCGCGCCCGCGCCGCCGCCGCCTCCGCAGCCGCCGAAAGGCCCGCCGCAGCGGCCGCCCGAAGAGCCGTTCCGCGCCGACCTGAAGACGCCGCGCAAGCGGGGCGGCTGGGGCTGGGTGTGGCTGACCCTGCTGGTCGGCGTGATCCTGGGCTTCCTCGCCGTGGGCGGGGCTGGGGCCTATGTCTGGTTCAAGTACCTGAAGGACACGCCGGACCTGCCGTCGCGCGAGGCGCTGTTCGCCGTCAACCGCGCGCCGGGCGTGCGGTTCGAGGACCGCAGCGGCCAGGTGATCGCCACGCGCGGACCGCGCTACGGCCAGCGGGTGACGGTCAAGACCGTGCCCGGCTATGTGCCGCGGGCCTTCCTGGCGGCCGAGGACAAGCGCTTCTACAAGCACGGCCCGATCGACCTCTACGGCATCGTCCGGGCGGCTTACGTCAACTGGCGCGCCGGCCGCACGGTGCAGGGCGCCTCGACCCTGTCGCAGCAGCTGGCCAAGGGCCTGTTCCTGACCCCCGACCGAACGGTCGAGCGCAAGCTGCAGGAAATGCTGATGGCCTGGCGCCTGGAGCAGGTGCTGACCAAGGACGAGGTGCTGGAGCTCTATCTGAACCGGGTGTTCTTCGGGGCCAACACCTATGGCGTCGACGGCGCGGCCCAGACCTATTTCGGCAAGCCGGCCAGCCAGTTGACCCTGTCGGAAGCCGCTCTGCTGGCCTCGCTGCCCAAGGCGCCCTCGCGCCTGGCCTTGACCCGCGACATGGAGGGGGCGCTGGCCCGCTCGCGCCTGGTGCTGGCCAATATGGAGAAGGAGGGCTGGATCACGGCGGCCGAGCACGCCGCGGCCCTGGACGACACCCCGAAACTGTCGCCCGACGCGGTCAGCGACGAGGGCGACTACGGCTGGGTGCTGGACTACGCCACCACCGAGGCCATCCGCATCGCCGGCCAGAACGCGCCGGACCTGGTCGTGCGCCTGACCATCGACACCCGCCTGCAGAAGGCCGGGGCCGACATCGTGCGCCAGGCCATCGCGCTGGGCGGCCAGCACGCCGGGGCCAGCCAGGCCGCGCTGCTGTCGCTGTCGGCCGACGGAGCGATCCGGGCGATGGTGGGCGGCACGGACTACATCGCCAGCCCCTTCAACCGCGCGGTGCAGGCCAGGCGCCAGCCGGGCTCGACCTTCAAGCCGTTCGTCTATGCGGCCGCCCTGGAGAAGGGCGTGCTGCCAAGCGACGTCCGCGTCGACGGGCCGGTGCAGTTCGGCGACTGGAAGCCGGAGAACTACGGCGGCGACTATCGCGGCCCGATGACGGTGGAGCAGGCCCTGGTCAATTCCACCAACACCATCGCCGTCAAGCTGGCCCAGGAGGCCGGCGGCGCGCAGGTGGGGAACCTGGCCCGCCGGTTCGGCGTCACCAGCCTGCCCGACCGTCCCGACCTGTCGGTGGCGCTGGGGGCCTATGAGGTGAACCTGCTGCAGATGACCTCGGGCTTCCAGGTCTTCCAGCTGGGCGGCCAGCGCGTCGAGCCCTACGTCATCGAGAGCATCACCGCCCAGGACGGCCGGCCGATCTATGCCCGCGGCCCGATGGCCCCGGCCCAGGTCTACGACATCGCCAAGGCCAGCATGATGGTCAAGATGATGAAGAAGGTGGTCGACCAGGGCACCGCCAAGCGGGCGGCGTTCGGCTGGCCTGCGGCGGGCAAGACCGGCACCAGCCAGAACTGGCGCGACGCCTGGTTCGTGGGCTTCACCCCCGACTTCGCCACCGGCGTGTGGGTGGGCAACGACAACGACAAGCCGATGAACAAGGTGGTGGGCGGCGACATGCCGGCCAGCATCTGGCGGCGCTACATGCTGGCCGCGCACCAGAACCTGGCGATCCGCGACTTCCCGTGGCTGCTGCCCGACCCGGGCCCGCGCACCTCGCCCGATCCGCGCAACGGCTTCTACGAGACCCTGGCCTCGGAGTTCGCCCGCACGGCCTCGGAACTGGAGAGCGAGGCGGCCCCGGACGCGCCGGTCGACGACGGCCGTGGACCGGTCCCGCCGCCCGAGGAACTGCCGTATTGATCGGGCGGGCGGCCGGTCTGGCGCTGGCTCTCGCCTGGGCCGGAACGGCGATGGCGCAGCCGCGCGCCTGCTACGCCGACTGGACGGCCCTGGGCTGGAACGCGAAGGCCTATGCGCATGCCTGGCCGGACGGCCGGCTGGAGCAGGTCGGGGTCGAGGTCGCCCCGCCGGAGACCGCGCCGCGCGGCGAGCCGGCCACGCCCTGGGTGCGCTACCTGGCGACGGCGACCGCCCCCGACGGAACGCCCCGCGCCTGGGCGATCGAGGCGCGGATGGTCGCCTTCACCCGCGAGATCGGGCGCGGCTGGACCGTGGACCTGCTGGCCGACGGCGTGCTCGTCGGCGGCGGGCCGGTCACGTGGACGGCGGCCGCCCCCTTGCGCGGCCTGGAGGCCCTGCCCGTGCCGCCGCAGAGCGACGGCGTCTACCGGATGGACGCCGCCGGCGTGCTGGACGCGATCGACCAGTCCGCGCGCCTGGAGGTGGCGGTCCGCGCCAAGGGCCGCCGGCCGGTGACCCTCACCTTCGAAGGCCCCGGTAGGGCCAAGGCCCAGGCCGTGGGCGAGGCGGCGATGGACCGCCTGCGCCGAGCGGCGGCGGGCGAGACGCTGGACGGGGCCAACTGCCGGGCGTTGTTCGAGGGGCGCTAGGGCCCTACTCGATCGACGGCCCGAAGAGACCCTGGGCGGTCTCGGCGCCGCGCGCCTGGAGCCTTGCGAACAGGGCAGCCACCTGGGGGCGGGTGTAGTCTTCGACCGGGTCCTGGCTCGTGCCGTGATGGTGATGCTCGCCGTCGTCGAAGGCGAGGTAGGTGTCCCAGGCGAAGCTGTCGCCTGCGCACAGGTCGAGGATCGGAAAGTGCAGGATGTTGGCCACGACGTCGCAGTAGTCGTAGTCGAGCGCGCCTCGGTGGAAGCCCTCGACCAGATAGGCGGCGAGGCGATCGAGCAGGGCGGCCGGCGAAAGCCGCAGGTCGATCGACCAGCGCACGATATCGTCAGTCGAGGCGTAGGTGATCGGGATGCCGTCGAAGCCGCCCAGCAGGCGGAGCACGTCGTCCAGGTCGGCGACCGGATCGCGGGCCGGCGGCGGTTCGATCTTCAGGCTGTGAAGAATCCAGCAGCCGACATCGCGCCAGGCGCCGGCCCGCGTCCATTCCGGCGTGGCGAAGGCGTGGATTTCCAGCACCGGGCGGGCCTCGGAATCGGCGAGCCGGGGCGCCTGCAGCACCAGAAGGTCGCCGTCGCGCTGGAAGACCGGCAGCACCGGATCGGCGCCGTAGCGGTCATGCAGGCCGGCCAAGGCCCGCTCGCGCTCGCCGGGTTCGGCGAGGAAGCGCCAGCCGATGGAGGCCAGGCGCGGCAAGGCGTCGTCCTCGGCCACCGCGGCGAGGGTGGCGGCCCAGGCGGCGCGCCGGTTTCCGGGATCGGCGGTCATGGTCAAGGTCTAGCAGGCTAGGCGGGGCTGGTCGCGCGGAACGTCGCCAGCAGGGCGGCTTCGCGCGGGGCTTGGGCGATGTGGAGCACCAGGGCGCCGGCGAGGTCGCACAGTGGATGGACGGCCGCGTGGGCGGCGAACCAGGCGACCTCGTCGAGGGACTCGTCGTCGTGCCAGGTGGTCATGATCAGCTGGTCGTCGTCGGGCAGGTCGCCCGGAAAGGCCGCGATGAAGGCGTCGTCGATCGCGTCGTGCCAGGCCTCGCAGTCGGTTCCCCAGGCCATGGCGTAGAGGCAGCCGCCATCCACCAGCCAGGTTGAAACCTGTGCGCGCCAGTCCGGGTCGGCGGGCGCCTCCAGCACCAGCACGGCCTTGAACGGCGCCGGGACTGGCGGCCTGGCCAGCGGGGCGTCGGGCGGCAGGTGCAGATAGGCGAGGGCGGTCATGGCCAGAGCCTAGCAGGCGGCCGCCCGGACGGGGATAGAGCAGCGTCGATCCTCTGCGTAGACGGAAAAAGATCCGGCGATATCAGCCGCTTGCAACTTTCTCATGGGTCTGGATCAGACGCGCTCGCTGGCGCCGTACACTTCTGTCATGGCCGAGAAAAGCAAGCACATCGACGAACGGTTGGACGAGATCCGCGACCTGGTCGTGGACGTCTATCACGGCGCCGCCAAGGAACTGCTGACCCAGGTGAAGGACGAGCCGCCGAAGGCGCGTCTGGACGTCAGCAAGCAGGTGGCCCTGGTCGGGCGGCCGGTGGAGATGCTCCACGCCGCCGCGCTGCGCTCGCGAAAGATCTCGGCCGCCAAACACAAGGCGTCGGTCGCCAAGGCGGCCGGCGAGGAGATGGCGATGAATGACGACGAACCCTGGACCGCTGAACGGGTGGAGAAATTCCACGCCGATCTCGAGCGCCGCTTGGGACCTGTTGGGCGAAGCCTGGAACTTAAGCGTCTGGTTGAGCTGCGTGCCGGACTTGGATCTGGCGGCGGCGGCGCTGGCGCGGTCGTGGAAGGCGGCGGATCACCAGACGCCGCCGAGTGATCCCTGGGCGACCTGGCTGATGCTGGGCGGGCGGGGCGCGGGCAAGACCTTCGCCGGGGCCGGCTGGATCACCGACCAGGCCGCGCGCCCGTGCCGGATGGCCCTGGTGGGGCCCACCTTCCACGACGTGCGCGAGGTGATGATCGAGGGGCCGTCCGGCCTGCGCGCGCTGGCCCAGGCCGGCAACCGCGTGCGCTGGGAGGGCTCGCGCCGGCGGCTGGTCTGGGAGACGGGCGCGGAGGCCTACGCCTTTTCGGCCGAGGATCCCGACAGTCTGCGCGGCCCGCAGTTCCATGCCGCCTGGGCCGACGAGTTCTGCGCCTGGCCCAAGGCCGCCGAGACCCTGGCCATGCTGCGCTTCGGCCTGCGACTGGGCGAGGATCCCAGGCTGGTGGTCACCACCACGCCGCGTCCGACCCGGGCGCTGAAGGTCCTGATGGCGGAGGCGGGCGTGGCGACGACGCGGGCGGGGACGGCGGCCAACGCCGGCAATCTCGCGCCCCGGTTTCTGGCCACGCTGGAGGCGCTTTACGGCGGCACCCGGCTGGCGGCCCAGGAGCTGGAGGGGATCGTCGTCGAGACCGACGGCGGCCTGTTCCGCGCCGAGGACCTGGCCCGCTGTCGCGGGGCGCCGCCGGCGAGGTTCGACCGGGTGGTGGTGGCGGTCGACCCGCCGGCCACAGCGCGGGGCGACGCCTGCGGCGTGGTGGTCGCCGGCCGCCGCGACGGCCGCGCCTATGTGCTGGCCGACCGCACCATGCGTGGCCTGTCGCCCAACGGCTGGGCCAGGCTGGCGGTGGCGGCGGCCGTGGATTTTACCGCCGACGCCCTGGTTGGCCTCGGCCACCAGGGCGGCGACATGGTGCGCACCGTTCTGGCCCAGGCCGCGCCGCCGTGCCCGATCAAGCTGGTGCGGGCCTCGGTGGGCAAGCGGGCCCGGGCCGAGCCGGTGGCGGCGCTCTACGAGCAGGGCCGGGTCGTGCACTGCGGGGCGTTCCCGGCGCTGGAGGAGGAGCTGATGGGCCTGGGCGAGGGCGATCTGGGGCACAGTCCCGACCGGGCCGACGCGCTGGTCTGGGCGCTGAGCGAGCTGATGCTGGGCGGGGGTAAGGCGCCGAGGTTGAGGGTGGTTTAGTTTCCTTCTCCCCTTGCGGGAGAAGGTGGCCCGCGTAGCGGGTCGGATGAGGGGTGTCGGCGCAGCGCCCCTCCAGCTTTCACGTCTTCAGCGAGGCTGGTGCGAACAGGCGAACGCCTGCGCGCGCACCCCTCATCCGTCGGCTGCGCCGACACCTTCTCCCGCAAGGGGAGAAGGAAAGGAGGATCGATGTTTTCCTTTTCCAGACGACCGCCGGAAATCAAGGACTCCCGCGCCTCCAGGCTGGTGGCGCTGACCAGCGGCGGGCGGCCGCAGTGGACGCCCAGGGACTATGGGGCGCTGGCGGCCGAGGGGTTCGCCAAGAACCCGGTGGCCTATCGCTGCGTGCGGATGATCGCCGAGGCGGCGGCTGCGGCGCCGCTGGCGGTGTTCCATGGCGGGCGGCGCGCGGACGACCATCCGCTGGCGAGGCTGCTGGCCGCGCCCAATCCCGAGCAGGGCGGGGCCGATCTGATGGAGCAGTTCTTCGGCCATCTGCAGGTGGCGGGGAACGGCTATCTGGAGGCGGCCGGCGACGGGCCGCAGGGGGCGCCGAGCGAACTCTATGCGCTGCGGCCCGACCGGATGGCGGTGGTGCCCGGGCCGCGCGGCTGGCCGGCGGCCTACGACTACCAGGCCGGCGGGCGCACGGCGCGGATCGGACGCGACGCCGACGGCTGGCTGCCGGTGCTGCACCTGAAACTGTTCAACCCGACGAGCGACCACTACGGGGCCTCGCCGCTGGAGGCCGCGGCCTTCGCCATCGACGTGCACAACGCCTCGGGGGCGTGGAACAAGGGCCTGCTCGACAACGCCGCGCGGCCGTCGGGGGCGCTGGTCTATGGCGGGCGCGACGGGGACCGGCTCTCCGAGGAGCAGTTCGAGCGGCTGAAGGCCGAGCTGGCCAACGCCCACGCCGGCGCCGACAACGCCGGCCGGCCGCTGTTGCTGGAGGGCGGGCTGGAGTGGAAGCCGATGTCGCTGACCCCGGCCGACCTCGATTTCGTCGAGGGCAAGCACGCGGCGGCCCGCGAGATCGCCCTGGCCTTCGGGGTTCCGCCGCAACTGCTGGGGATCCCGGGCGACAACACCTACGCCAACTATCGCGAGGCCAACGGGGCGTTCTGGCGGCACACGGTGGTGCCCCTGGCCGAGCGGGCGGCGCGGGCGATCACCGCCTGGCTGGGGCGCAAGTTCCCCGGCGCGCGGGTGGGATGCGACCTCGACGCCGTGCCGGCGCTGAGCGCCGAACGCGACGCGCTGTGGGCGCGGCTGGAGGCGGCGAGCTTCCTGACCGATGCGGAGCGGAGAAGGCTGGCGGGGCTGGAGCTTTAGCTTCCTTCTCCCCTTGCGGGAGAAGGTGTCGGCGTCAGCCGACGGATGAGGGGTCTCTCTCAGGCCTCGACCGCTTCGCCCTGTCGATCCGCCGTCGCGGCGGCGCGGACTTTCGACCCCTCACCCGACCCGCTTCGCGGGCCACCCTCTCCCGCAAGGGGAGAGGGAAGGAGATTTCATGACTTCATCCCCCAACCGCTGGCGGCTGGACCGCCAGATCTCGGCGGCCGTGCTGGTGGCGGTGACGCTGCAGGCGGCCGCGGCGCTGATGTGGGCCGGGCGGGCCAGCGCGCGGATCGACGACCTGACGCGGCGCCTCGACGCCCAGGCCCCGGTGGCCGAGCGGCTGGCCAGGCTCGAGACCCAGGCCGAGGCCACGCGCGCGGCCCTGGTGCGGATCGAGGCCAAGCTGGATGGGGGCGGCCGATGAGCGACCTTCGCATCGAAGGCTACGCGTCCCTCTTCTGGACCCGCGACCTCAACGACGACGTCACCGCCGCCGGGGCCTTCAGGCGGAGCCTCGAGGCCGGGCCGATCCGCATGCTGCACCAGCACGACGAGGCCGAGCCGGTGGGCGTCTGGGACGAGGCGTTCGAGGACGCGCGCGGCCTGTTCGTCCGTGGACGGATCATCAGCGCGACGCCGCGTGGCCGGCTGGTGGCGGCGCTGGTCAAGGCGGGCGCGCTGGACGGGCTGTCGATCGGCTTCCGGCAGGTCAAGGCGCGGCGTGACGGGGGCCTGCGGGTGCTGAGCCGCGTCGACCTCTGGGAGGTGTCGATCGTGACGTTTCCGATGCTGCCGCAGGCGCGGCTGGCGGTGGTCGACTGAAGTTTCCCTTCTCCCCTTGCGGGGGAAGGTGGCCGCGAAAGCGGCCGGATGAGGGGTCTCGCCGGAGATTCCGCGCAACCCCTCATCCTCCCACCGGCCTGCGGCCGGCGGGCCCCTCCTTCTCCCGCAAGGGGAGAAGGTAATCCGTGACGGAGAACTCCATGAAGGAAACCAAACAGGTCCCGGCCTCGCCGGAGGCCCGCTCGGCGCTGGCCGAGGTGCTGGCGGCGTTCGACGGCTTCAAGGCGGCCAACGATCAGCGGCTGGCGGCCATCGAAGCCAAGAGCGCCGACGTGCTGCTGGAGGACAAGGTCTCGCGCATCGACGCGGCGCTGAACGCGGCTCAGGACAGGCTGGACCGCGTGCTGGCCGACAGTCGCCGTCCGGCGCTGTGCGGCGAGGCGCCGGACGCGCGGGTCGACGAGCGCAAGGCCGCCTTCGACCGCTATGTGAAGACCGGCGAGACGGCGGGTCTGCTCGAAGCCAAGGGCCTGTCGGAGGGCGTGGCCACGGCCGGCGGCTATGTGGCGCCGCCGGAGCTGGAGCGGCAGATCCTGCGCCGCCTGGCCGCCACCAGCCCGATGCGCGAGATCTGCCAGGTGCGCACCATCGGCGGCGGGACCTTCCGCAAGCCGGTGTCGCCGACGGGCCTGGCCGCGGCCTGGGTGGCCGAGACCGCCGCGCGGCCCGAGACCACGGCGCCGACGCTGGACGTCATCGACTTCCCGGCCGGCGAGCTCTACGCCAGCCCGGCCGCCACCCAGGCGCTGCTCGACGACGCCTATGTCAGCATCGACGAGTGGCTGGCCGAAGAGGTGCAGGACGCCTTCGCCGCCCAGGAAACCGCGGCCTTCGTGGCCGGCGACGGGGTCAACAAGCCCAAGGGCCTCTTGGCCTACACCGCCGCCCCGGACGCGTCGTACGCGTGGGGCCAGCTGGGCTACGTGGCCACCGGCGTGGCGGGGAACTGGCCGGCCAGCAACCCGACCGACAAGCTGATCGACCTGATCTACTCGGCCAAGGCCCAGTACCGCCAGAACGGCCGCTTCGTGCTGAACCGCCGCACGGTCAGCGCGGTGCGCAAGTTCAAGGACGCGCAGGGCAACTACATCTGGAACGCGGCCCTGCAGCCGGGGCAGTCGGCTTCCTTGCTCGGCTTTCCGGTGACCGAGATCGAGGCCATGCCGGACGTGGCCGCCAACAGCATCGCCGTGGCCTTCGGCGACTTCGAGAAGGGCTACCTGATCGTCGACCGCGCCGGGGTGCGGGTGCTGCGCGACCCCTATTCGGCCAAGCCGCACGTGCTGTTCTACACGACCAAACGCGTCGGCGGTGGCGTGCAGAACTTCGACGCGGTGAAGCTGCTGAAGTTCTCGGTGAGCTGATCCGCCGGGCCGCCCCTGGCGGGGCGGCCCCCTCCGGCCCTCCGGGCCACCTCCCCCAGAGG
>CBINOL010000149.1:0-10980 GCA_966252285.1 uncultured Caulobacter sp. | reverse complement strand
AACGGTATTCAGATCACAGCATCCGGGCGAGGCCCGGACGCCCCGCGCCCTCTCCGATCAACTCAGCGGCAAGCCGTGTGAGATCGCAAACCTGTTCCCTCTCTCCTTGCGGGAGAGGGTGGCCTGCGAAGCAGGTCGGGCGAGGGGTCTCTCAGAACTCAAAGCTGCGTGCAGCGGTCAGGCTGGATGAAGCGTCCAGCATCCGAGAGACCCCTCATCCGACGGCTATCGCCGCCACCTTCTCCCGCAAGGGGAGAAGGACACAGAGCTCACCCGCCGCCGATGAAGGTCACGATCTCGATGCGGTCCCCATCGGCCAGCGCCGTGTCGGCGTACAGCGAGCGCGGCGCGATCTCGAGGTTGCGTTCGACCGCCACCTTGCGCGCGTCCAGGCCCAGGGCGGCCACCAGGTCCGCGATGCTGGCGACGCCGTCGAATTGGCGGTCTTCGCCGTTCAGTAGAAGTCTCATCTCACCTCCGAAGCGAGCCCTGCTTGTGACGCGGCGGAACCGGCTATACAAGACCTCCGGAATCGACGGCGGAGCCGAATGGTCAAACCGATCCATGTGCTGAGCGGGCCCAATCTCAACCTGTTGGGAACGCGGGAGCCCGAGATCTACGGCAAGGACACCCTGGATGACGTGCGCGTGCGCTGCGAGGCGCGGGCCGCGGCCAGGGGGCTTTCCGTCGTGTTCCGGCAGAGCAATCACGAAGGCGTGCTGATCGACTGGGTGCAGGAAGCCCGCACCGAGGCCAGCGCGCTCGTGATCAATCCGGCGGGTTATGGACATACCTCCATCGCCCTCCTCGACGCCCTGAAGACCTTGAATATCCCGGTCATCGAGTGTCACCTGTCGAACCCTGCGGCGCGGGAGGAGTTCCGCCGCCACACCTTCGTTTCGCTCGCGGCGACCGGCCTGGTCTCCGGCTTCGGCGCCGCAAGCTATGAACTGGCCATCGAGGCCGCCGCCGGACTGATCAGCGTCGACTGACGTTCGCGCCCCGGCCCCAACATACAAGGTAAGTTTCCATGTCCAATCCGAAGGCCCCCGCCGAGACGGTCGAAACCCCGTCGATCGACGCCCGCCTGGTCCGCAAGCTGGCCGACATCCTGAAGGACACCGGCCTCTCCGAGATCGAAGTCGAGCACGTCGGCCTGAAGATCCGCGTCGCCCGTGAACTGACGGTCGCCCCGACCGCCTACGTCGCCGCTCCGGCCCCCGTGGCCGCGCCGATCGCCGCCCCGGCTCCGGCCGCCGCGCCCGTCGCCGCCGAAGCCGCTGCTCCGGCCCCGGCCGCCGTTCGCGGCGACGCCGTGAAGTCGCCGATGGTCGGCACCGCCTACCTCTCGCCGCAGCCCGGCGCCGACGCCTTCATCAAGGTGGGCGACACCGTCTCGGCCGGCCAGACCCTGCTGATCGTCGAAGCCATGAAGACCATGAACCCGATCGCCGCGCCGAAGGCCGGCAAGATCGTCGAGATCCTGGTCGCCGACGCCCAGCCCGTCGAGTTCGGCGAGCCGCTCGTCGTCATCGAGTAAGCGCGCCATGTTCGACAAGATCCTCATCGCGAACCGGGGCGAGATCGCGCTCCGGGTTCACCGCGCCTGTAAGGAAATGGGCATCGCCACCGTGGCGGTCCACTCCGAGGCCGACCGCAACTCGATGTGGGTGCGCCTGGCCGACGAGAGCGTCTGCATCGGCCCCGCGCCGGCGGCCAAGAGCTACCTCAACATCCCGTCGATCATCGCCGCGGCCGAGATCACCGGCGCCCAGGGCATCCACCCGGGCTACGGCTTCCTGTCGGAGAACGCCCGCTTCGCCGAGATCGTCGGCGCGCACGGCTTCACCTTCATCGGCCCCAAGCCCGAGCACATCCGGATGATGGGCGACAAGATCACCGCCAAGCAGGCCGTGAAGGACGCCGGCATCCCGGTCGTTCCGGGCTCCGACGGCGGCGTGTCGACCGAGGAAGAGGCCTTCGCGGCCGCCGACAAGATCGGCTTCCCCGTCCTGATCAAGGCCGCCGCCGGCGGCGGCGGTCGCGGCATGAAGGTCGCCCAGACCCGTGAAGACCTCGCCGAGGCCGTGGCCACCGCCCGCGCCGAAGCCCGCGCCGCCTTCGGCGACGACACGGTCTACATGGAGCGCTACCTCCAGAAGCCGCGCCACATCGAGCTGCAGGTCATCGCCGACAGCCACGGCAACGTGGTGCACCTGGGCGAACGCGACTGCTCGCTGCAGCGCCGCCACCAGAAGGTGCTGGAAGAAGCCCCCTCGCCGGCCCTGTCGGCCGAAGGTCGCGCCAAGATCGGCAAGATCGTCGTCGATGCGGTCAAGGCCATCGGCTACCTCGGCGTCGGCACCATCGAGTTCCTGTGGGAGAACGACGAGTTCTTCTTCATCGAGATGAACACCCGCCTGCAGGTGGAACACCCGGTCACCGAAGCCATCACCGGCATCGACCTGGTGCGCGAGCAGATCCGCATCGCCGCGGGCCTGCCGCTGTCGTTCACCCAGGAAGACGTCGTGTTCGAGGGCCATGCCATCGAATGCCGCATCAACGCCGAGAACGCCCGCACCTTCACGCCCTCGCCGGGCACGGTGACGGACTTCCACGCGCCGGGCGGCCTGGGCGTGCGCCTCGATTCGGCGATCTACACCGGCTATGCGATCCCGCCCTACTACGACAGCCTGATCGGCAAGCTGATCGTGCACGGCCGCGACCGCGCCGAGTGCATCGCGCGCCTCAAGCGCTGCCTGGGCGAAATGGTCGTCGGCGGCGTCGAGACCACGATCCCGCTGTTCCAGGACCTGCTGGTTCAGCCCGACATCCTGGCCGGCGACTACGACATCCACTGGCTGGAACGCTGGATCAAGTCGCAGGGCTAAGGCCTTATCTTGGTCGGCCCCGGATCGTTCCGGGGCCGATCGAGACGATCGGAACCCACTGACGCGCATGGACGACGCCTTCGGCCTCGACGATCTCGTCGCCTGCTACGAACGCGGCGTCTTCCCCATGGCCGACGCGCGCCATGACGAACGCCTCTTCCTCATCGATCCGCAATGGCGCGGCGTCCTGCCGCTCGACGCCATGCACATTCCGAGGCGCCTGGCCCGCACCGTGCGGTCAGAGCCCTTCGAGGTGCGCGTGGACACCGCCTTCGACGCCGTGGTCGAGGCCTGCGCCTCGTCCCGCCCGGGTCGCCTGGAGACCTGGATCAACGCACCGATCCAGAAGATGTACGGCATGCTCTACGCCGCCGGCCGCGCCCACAGCGTCGAGTGCTGGAAGGACGGCGAGCTGGTCGGCGGGCTCTACGGCGTCTCGCTGGGCAGCGCCTTCTTCGGCGAGAGCATGTTCTCGACCGCCCGCGACGCCAGCAAGGTGGCGCTGGTCCATCTGGTGGGCCGCCTGAACGTCGGCGGCTACAAGCTGCTCGATACGCAGTTCATCACCGACCACCTGGCGCAGTTCGGCACGGTCGAGATCTCGCGCGCCGACTACAAGCGCCGGCTCGCCAAGGCCCTGACGGCCGAGTCGGATTTCTACTTGCTGGGGCCGGCGGCTACCGGGGCCGACGTCTTGCAGGCGATCAGCCAGGCGTCATAGACCGGATGCTCCAGCGGGTTCAGGCCCGGCGAGCTCGCGTACATCCAGCCCTTGAACACCTGCCGGCCGGCCGGTGCGGCGCGACCCGGCAGAGCCTTGGGCTGGGTGTCGATGGTCAGGTAGGCGATCTGGTCGGGCGCCAGCTCGTCGGCGGCCGTTACCTCGCAGGCCCGGGCCGTGAAGACCAGGGTCTTGTAGCGGATCGGCTGGCCCACCGGGACCTCGAACCGCATCGTCTCGGTCGTGACCTTGTCCAGCGCCTGGATGATGGCCACGCCATAGCGGCCGCGCTTGGCGGGTTCGGCGGGCTTGGCCGGCGCCGTGGCGACCGGCTTGGCGGGAACGGGATCGGCCGCGGGCGGAGGGGCCGGCTCAGGCGGCGGCGCGGCGTTGGACGGCGCCGGCTGCTGGACCACGGGCTTGGGGGCCGGAGCGACCGGCGCGGGCTGGGCCGAGGGCGGCGTCGCGGCGGCCGGAGCCTGCTGCACGGGCCGCGCCTGTTGCGGAGCGGCCTGCAGCGCCCAGGCGGCGCCGACGGCGAACGGAACCGCGGCGACCACGATCGCCGCGCCCTGCAGGCTGCGCCGCTTGAGGCTCATCTTATTCCGGCGACCAGGACTGGTAGTCGCTGGTGGCGACGGCGCGTTCGCCGCCACGACCGATGGCGCCCTTCGGACGCCAGGCGTGAACGGTGCCGGTCAGGTTCGGCAGGTGGTCCTTTTCCCACGCACGGCGCGGCAGCGGCGCTTGGGTCGGCAGCTCGTCGAAGGTGTAGTGCAGCCAGCCGCTCCAATCGGGCGGAACCTTAGAGGCCTCGGCGTAACCGTTGTAGATCACCCAACGACGCTTGCGGTCGTCGTAGCTGTCCTTGTTGTCGCGGGCTTCGAAGTAGCGGTTGCCGAACTCGTCTTGACCAACGAACACGCCCCGGCGGGAAATGTGGAAACGCTGACCGATGGTCACCCCGTTCCACCACGTGAAGATCGCTTTCAGCACTGCGCGGCACCCAATCTAGCAAAGGCCTTCGCGACCGAAAAAGCGCGGCGCGAAGCGGGCGGACTATAGGTCGCCAGACCGTCAGCGTCCAGCAAAGCCGTCACGGAGCGGCGCTTCAAGATGTTGTGGACAGCATCACCCACAGACCCAACATCTATTGATGGTTACCGACCTCCGGTTTAGGGTTGACACCATGACGAAGCACCCGCCGCGGAATCGGCCCATGCGCTTTGAACGACTCTTCGCCGGACACGCGCCGGAATCCGACCTGCGCGAGATCGAACGGCCCGACCGTTTCGTCGAGACCCTGGCCCCGCTGGGCTGGCCAGACGCCCGTGTCGAGGCTTGGCTGGACTGGGCCGCGCCCGGCGCGCCCGATCCCGAAAGCCCGCTCGACGGCGCGCTGGAGCGCCACGCCGCACGGCTGACCAGAGCTGGCCGCGAAGCCGGGCTCTTCGCGTCCGAGGATGACGCCCGCGCCTTCGCCGCCGATCTGGTCGACAGCATGCTGTCCGGCTATGCCGCGCCCGCGGGGCCCGCAGCCGCCCTGCCCGCGCCGCTGCACGTTTCCGCCATCGAGTTCCGCGCCGCCGCCGCCGAGCACGTAGGCCGCGCCCGCGCCGACCGCTTGGCCCGCGAAGCCGCCATTAGGCTGGACGCCGCCCTGACGGCGGTTTCCGACGCGGTCCTGCGCTGCGAAGGCGACGCCCGCGCCTGCTCGGACCCCGCCCGTAACGTCGCCCTTGCCCGCGCAGCCCAGAAGGCCCGCGCCGCCGGCGCCAGCGACGCCAGCATCGCCGACGCCGTTGCCTCGGCGGGCGCCCCCGGCTTCTTCGCCGCCTCGCCCGAACCCGCGCCGATCGCGCCGCTGCTGGCGCTGGCCGAGCCGGCCGACGTGGCGGCCGGCGACGAGTTCGCCGCCCTCGCCGCTCGCGCCAGCTGGGAGACGGGGGGCGTGGTGCTGGCCCTCTCGCCGGCCGACGCCGATACCCTGGCCGCCGGCGCCAGCGCCCTCGCGGCCGTCAACGTCGCCGCCTTCCTCGATGCAGATGACTTCGACATCGCCGCCTTCCGCCACGCCGTGCGCCTCTGGACAGTCGCCCTCGAGCTCGAACGCCCCACGGATCGCGGCGTCACGCTCGGCCTGGCCGGCGTCGGCGACTGGCTGCTGGCCCAAGGCCTGTCGCCCGCCGACGACGCGGGACGCAACGCGGCCGCCGCGCTCTGGGCTCTGGCCGCCGGCGAGGCGCTGACCGCTTCCGCTTCGGTCGCCGAAGCATTGGGAGCGGCCGAGAGCTACACGGCCGAGGCCGACAGGATCATCGCTGACTTGGCCAAGCGCGCGGCGGCAGCCGCGACGCTCAGCGGCCCGCTGGCGACGGAAGCCGCCGCGGCGCTGCAGGCCGCCCTCGCCGCCGTCCAGGCCCACGGCCTGCGCGGAACGGGCGTCGTGGGCGCCTTCGACGACGCCGAGACCGCCCTTCGTCTGGGCGCCCGTCCTGGCCTCGACGCCAATTGGAGCCTGGTCCAGGCCTCCGAGACCAGCGACGGGATCGCCGTGCCCCAGCTTTCGGCCGCCGCACAGGCCGTCCTGCAGTCGATCGATGTCGACCTCGACGCGGTGCGGGTGCACGCGCTGGGGACCGGCTCGCTGGAAGAGGCTCCGGGCCTTGATCACCGCGCCCTGGCCGCCGTCGGCTTCACCGGTCATGAAATCACCCTGGCCGAGGCCGCCCTGAGGGCCAATGGCGACCTGCGCGCCGCCTTCGCCCCGGCGGTCGTCGGCGCCGACTTCATCGGCGACGTTCTGGGCGCTTCCCGCGAAGCTCTGGCAGATCCGGCCTTCGACACCCTGGCCTTCGCCGGCTTCGCTTCGGACGCCATCGCCGAGGCCCAGGCCCATGCGGTCGGATCCGGCAGGCTGTTCGATTCTCCAGCCTTGCCCATCGAAACCCGAGACCTGTTCCGCGCCTTCGAGGCGCCGGTCGTGGCCGACCGCATCGCCTTCACCGCCGCCGTCGAGGCCTTTGTCTGCGCGCCGCAGCCGCTGGCCGTAGTCGCGCCGTTCGACGCCCGCCCCGCCGACCTGCTGCGGTTGCAGGCTTCGGCCGCCCGCGCCGGCGTCCGCGCCCTAAAGCTGTCCCGCGCTCCGGCCCCGGTCGACTTCGCCCTCGACCTGCCCGAGCCCCCGGCCGAGACGCCGCGCGCCAGGCCGCCCGAAGCCATCGTCACCGAACGCGTGGTCGAGAAGGTCGTCGAGCGCCAGCGCGAGCGCCGCAAGCTGCCCGACCGCCGCAAGGGCTATATCCAGAAGGCGGCCGTCGGCGGCCACAAGGTCTATCTGCACACCGGCGAGTACGAGGACGGCGAGGTCGGCGAGATCTTCATCGACATGCACAAGGAAGGCGCCGCCTTCCGGTCGTTGATGAACAACTTCGCGATCGCGATTTCGATCGGCCTGCAGTACGGCGTGCCGCTGGATGAGTTCGTCGACGCCTACGTCTTCACCAAGTTCGAGCCCGCCGGGCCGGTGACGGGCAACGACTCGATCAAGTCGGCGACCTCGATCCTCGACTACATTTTCCGCGAACTCGGGGTCTCGTACCTGGGCCGCGACGACCTGGCCAACGGCGACCCGCAGGAGTTCAACGCCGACGGCCTGGGCCGCGGCAAGTCGGCCGACGTCGAGGACGAGGCGGAAGAACCGGCGCCGCTACCGGCGTCGAAGTTTATCTCTAAGGGCTTCTCGCGCGGCACCACGCCCGACAACCTGGTGTTCGCCGCCTTCGGCCGCCGCAAGGATGACGCGGCCAAGGCCGGCGCGCCCGCCGATCAGGCCGATATCTGCCCGGCCTGCGGCGACGTGGCCCTCAGCCGCAAGGGCGGCCTGGTGGTCTGCGAAAGCTGCAACGGCCAGGCCGAACGCCCATCGCCGCGCGGCTGAGTTTCCGGCGCGGGACTTGCTGCGCTGGCCGCAAGTCCCGTATCCCGCCCTTTCCATCGCCAAGGACGCGTGCCGAAATGAAACCTCTGGCCCTCCTCGCCGCCGCCGCGCTGTCGACCCTGGCCCTGGCCGGTCCCGCCCTGGCGCAGAACGCCGGCCAGATCGCCAGCGTGCGTCGCGGCGCCGACTGCCCGCGCTGCAACCTGTTCCAGGCCGACCTGTCTGGCCTGACCCTGCGGGGCAAGAACCTCTCCGGCGCTCGCCTGCGCCAGGCCGACCTGTCGCTGGCGGTGATGGGCCGCACGCGGTTCACCGGCGGCGACCTGCGTGACGTCAACGCCTATGGCGGCGTGTTCGGCGGCGCCAGCTTCGCCAAGGTGGACCTGACCAACGCGACCTTCGTCGGCGCCTATCTGGAGGGCGCGAGCTTCGCCGGCGCCAACCTGTCGGGCGTCAACTTCTCCGGCGCCGAGATGGACCGCGCCAGCGGCCTGACCCAGGCCCAGTTGAACCGGGCCTGCGGCGATCCGTCGACGACCCTGCCGCGTGGCCTGTCGATCCCCCGCTGCCGCTGATCCGAAAGCTCAGCGCACCGGCAGCATCAGGTGCGCATAGGGCGTGTCGGGGAACATGACATAGGGCTTTGAGGTGTCCGGACGCGCGCCGCCCGGATAGCCCGCCAGCATGCCCGGCGCCCCGACGACCATGACGTGCGGACCGGTCTTGACCCAGTCGTGGCCGTCCATCGGCTTGGTGGCGTAGGGGTCGAGATTGCTGGGATCAGAGCCGCCCATCAGCATGTAGATGAAGCCCGGCTTGCCTTCCGGCGGCGGCTTGCGGCCGAACATGGCCATGGCCCATTCCATGGCGTTGGCGTCGGCGCACATCGGGTCGACGCCGGGCGTGGTCGGGATGTCGGGCATGCAGGTGTAGCCGTTGGTCCCGTCGCGCAGGTGGCGCATCGAGCCGTCGGCGGCGAAGGTCATGATCGCCGCGTCCTTGGCCAGCGCCGGCGGCGCGGCCGACATGGCGCTGTCGATGGCTTTCTGGTCCGCCATGGTCGGCGGGGAAGCGGCGTAGGCGCCCGTCGCGGCCGACAGGCAGAGGCACATTGCGAACGCGGTCCTGAACATCGGGAACCCTCCCAGGGCGCACCCCCGACAGCGGCACCATAGCACGAAAAAGCCCTCCGAGCCGCATGGCCGGAGGGCTTTGTCTTTCACAGGCGCTTGCCGCCAGGTCCTTAGACCTTGCCGGCCTACACCTTGATCGGCGGGGCCGTGCGGATGTGCAGCTCCTTGAGCTGCTTGTCGAGCACGTTGGCCGGGGCGTTCATCAGGAGGTCCTGGCCCTGCTGGTTCAGCGGGAAGGCGATGACTTCGCGGATGGCGACCTGCTCGGCCAGCAGCATGACGATGCGGTCGATGCCGGGGGCCAGACCGCCGTGCGGCGGGGCGCCGAAGCGGAAGGCGTTCAGCATGCCGCCGAACTGCTCTTCGACCACTTCCGGACCGTAGCCGGCGATCTCGAAGGCCTTGAGCATGATCTCGGGCTTGTGGTTCCGGATCGCGCCCGAGCACAGCTCGTAGCCGTTGCAGACGATGTCGTACTGGTAGGCGCGGATGGTCAGGGGATCCTGGCCTTCCAGGGCGTCCAGACCGCCCTGCGGCATCGAGAACGGGTTGTGCGAGAAGTCGACGCGCTTCTCGTCCTCGTTCCACTCGAACATCGGGAAGTCGACGATCCAGCAGAACTTGAACTGCTCTTCGGCGACCAGCTTCAGTTCCGTGCCGACGCGGGTGCGGGCCAGGCCGGCGAACTTGGCGAACACGGCCGGATCGCCGGCCACGAAGAAGGCGGCGTCGCCGGCGCCCAGGCCGAGGCTTTCCATCAGGGCCTGGGTCGGTTCACCCAGGTTCTTGGCGATCGGGCCGCCCCAGCCGCCCTGGTCTTCCGACCAGAACACGTAGCCGAGGCCCGGCTGGCCTTCGCCCTGGGCCCAGCTGTTCATGCGGTCGCAGAAGGCGCGCGAACCGCCGGTCGGGGCCGGGATGGCCCAGATGGCGTTCTTGGCGTCGGCGCCGAGGATCTTGGCGAACAGGCCAAAGCCGCCGTCACGGAAGTGCTCGGAGACGTCGGCCATCTTGATCGGGTTGCGCAGGTCGGGCTTGTCGCTGCCGTACCAGGCCATCGACTGGGCGTAGGTCAGGCGCTCGAAGCCCTTGTGCTCGAGCGTCGCGCCGAAATCGTTGGTGAAGGTGTGGGTCTCGGTGATCGGCGAGACCGGCTTGCCGTTCGAGAACTCCTCGAAGACGCCGTGCATCACCGGCTCGATGGCCGCGAACACGTCCTCTTGCGTGACGAAGCTCATCTCGACGTCGAGCTGGTAGAACTCAAGGCTGCGGTCGGCGCGCAGGTCTTCGTCGCGGAAGCACGGAGCGATCTGGAAGTAGCGGTCGAAGCCCGAGACCATCAGCAGCTGCTTGAACTGCTGGGGCGCCTGGGGAAGCGCGTAGAACTTCTCGGGGTGCAGGCGCGAGGGCACCAGGAAGTCGCGCGCTCCTTCCGGCGACGACGCCGTCAGGATCGGCGTCTGGAACTCGTTGAAGCCCTGCGCGAACATGCGGTTGCGGATCGACTGGATCACGCGCGAGCGCAGCACGATGTTCTTGTGCAGGGTCTCGCGGCGCAGGTCGAGATAGCGGTGCTTGAGACGGATTTCTTCGGGATAGTCCGGCTCGCCGAAGACCGGCAGCGGCAGCTCGTCGGCCGTCGACAGCACTTCCACGTCGGTGACGCGGATCTCGATCTCGCCGGTCGGCAGGTTGGCGTTCACCACGGCGGCGTCACGGGCGATGACCACGCCGTCGACGCGGATCACGCTCTCGGCGCGCAGGCGCTCGACGATCGCGAAGCCCGGGGTTTCGGGGTGCAGCACCAGCTGGGTCAGGCCGTAGTGGTCGCGCAGGTCGATGAAGACCAGGCCGCCATGGTCGCGCTTGCGGTGGATCCAGCCCGACAGACGCACATTGGCGTTGGTGTCGCTGGCCCGAAGAGCGCCGCAGTTATGGGTGCGATAGGCGTGCATCGTGGTCATGAAAGGCTTCGAAACGCGTTGATTTGCAAGGCGCGGAAAGGCGCATGCGGGGGCGTTTATGTCAAGGATTCTGGCGATCTGTTCCTTCTCCCCTTGCGGGAGAAGGTGGCGACGAAGTCGTCGGATGAGGGGTCTCTCAGACATGGGACGCTCCACCCGGTCTATCCGCCGCACGCTGTATTGAGGTCTGAGAGACCCCTCACCCGACCTCGCTCCGCGAGGCCACCCTCTCCCGTACGGGGAAAGGGACATGGGGAGGCGATCTCCCGCGTTCACACGCGTTAGTTCGGGGAGGCGCGGAGCGGCCGGGCGGAGCCCGGAGGACCGTGGG
>CBINOL010000148.1:0-10980 GCA_966252285.1 uncultured Caulobacter sp. | reverse complement strand
CGGGCGGACCTTCCGGACGCCAAAACCTAGCATCCAGCCCACAAACAAGGGTGAGTGGGTAGGCGAAGCCCTTGGAAAATCTTGGCTCTGTTGCGGGCAATGTGCCGGCACGCCGGCTGAGGGTGTAACCACTCACCCTCCCATCGCTACGCGATGGGCCCCTCCCTCTCTCTAAGAGAGAGGGCGCCGCGAGCAAGTGTCTGTTTCGGTCAACACCCGCCACAAGGGCGGGAATGACGGGATGTTAAAGGGCGTAGCCCAAATCCTCAGCGCAAACTGTAGCCGCCGTCCGCGAATAGCGTCGTCCCCGTGGTGAAGCCGTTGGTCAGCAGGAACAGCACCGCCTGGGCGATCTCGGCTTCGGTTCCGGGGCGGCCGGCCAGCGAGCCCGCGGCCTGGCCTGCGAAGGCGGCGTCGCGGACCTCGGCGGGGCGGCGGGCCCAGAGGTCGCCGTCGATCGTGCCCGGCGCGACGACATTGACCCGGACGGGCGCCAGGTCCACCGCCAGGCCGCGCCCCAAGGCCTCGATCGCGCCATTGGCGGCCGCGTAGAGGGCCGCGCCCTTCGGCGGCCGGGCGCTGGCCGCGCCCGACATCAGCACCACCGAGCCGTCGGGCGAAAGCTTCGGCGCGGCGGCGCGCACGCAGCGCACCTGGCCCCAGAACTTGCCGTCGAACGGCGAGGCCAGAGCCGCCTCGTCGGGATGGTCGAAGGGGGCGATCGCGTAGGTCGCGGCCGGGGTGAACAGGTGGTCGATGCGGTCGAGCCGATCGAAGAAGGCCGCCACCGAGCCGGTGTCGAACAGGTCGACCGCCGCCGCCCGGGCGTTGGCACCCAGTCGCTCGCGCGCGGCCTCAAGCCGGTCCAGCGACCGCCCGCCGATCACCACCCGTCCGCCGCCCTCGACGAAGGCCTTCGCCGTGGCCAGCCCGATCCCCGAGCCGCCGCCGATCACCACCAGGGTCTTGTCATCGTATCGCATGGCCCAAGGCTTAGGCGGCGAGGCATGGCGACGGAAACGACTTGAATTCGGTTCATTGCGGACGTCAGTTCGGGAATGGTCTCGATCCCTTCCCTCGACGGATACAGCGGCGTGCGCGCCTTCGTGGCCGTGGCCGAGCATGGCGGCTTCGCGGCCGCGGCGCCGGTGCTGGGGCTTTCACCATCCGCGGTGGGCAAGGCCGTGCAGCGGCTGGAGGCCAGGCTGGGCGTGCGCCTGCTGGCCCGCACCACCCGCAGCGTGGCCCTGACGCAGGACGGCCGCCTCTATCACGCCCGCTGCGTGGCGGCCCTGGCGGGTCTGGCCCAGGCCGAGGCCGAGTTGCGGCAGGGCCGGGGCGAGCCGTCGGGTCTGCTGCGCGTGGCCCTGCCGCCGCTGCTGGGCCGGGCCTTCGTCATGCCGGTGCTGCTGGAGCTTTTGGCCCGCTGGCCGGCCCTGCGGCTGGAAGCGAGCTTCGACGCTCGTCCCGTCGACCTGACCGGCGCGGGCGTCGACCTGGCGGTGCGGATCGGCGCGCTGGACGACCGCGCCGGCCTGGGGGCCCGGCCGCGGGGCGCCCAGCGGCGGGTGGTCTGCGCCACCCCGGCCTATCTCGACGCGCGCGGACGGCCAAGGACCGTCGAGGATCTCGCCGCCCACGACTGCCTGGTCGAGGCCCGCGACGGCCGCCCCACGCCCTGGCCATATGTCGACACCGGCGGTGCGCCTCGCAGCCTGGCCGTGGACGGTCGTGTGCGGCTGGGTGATGCGCAGATGCTGGCCCAGGCCGCGCTGGCCGGCGCGGGGATCGCCATGGTTCCGCGATGGCTGGTGACCGACGACCTGGCGGCCGGCCGGCTGGAGACGGTGCTCGACGGGGTGTTCGACAGCCCCCTGCCGATCAACCTCGTCTGGCCTCGCACGCCGTATCCGAGCGCCAAGCTGCGGGCGGCTGTGGACGCGCTGGTCGAGCGGTATGGGACGGAGCGGCCTTGGGAGGGGTGAGCGTCAGTCGTTGTTCTTGAAGCCGTCGGGATAGACCACGTCGCGCAGCTCCAGCAGTTTGACCCAGCAGCGGGCGTCAGGCTCGCAGACCACGGTTCCGGTCGCCGTCACCGTCAGGCCTTTGAGACGAAGATAGGTCGTCCCACGCCGACCGTGTCGCTCGGCGTAGCGGACGCCCATCAAGGTCAGGTCGATTTCGTTCAGGGCCTCGGCGGCTTGGGAGCCCTTGGCCGCTCCGACGCCGAACGACGCGCAGTCCTGCCCTGGCGGCGGTGAGAGCAGGGCGTAGCCGTGGACCATGTCGACCGCCAGCATGGCCCGCACGGTGACCGGCGCGGCATGGGCGGCAGGGCCAGCCAGCGCGGCGCAGAACGGTTCCGGCGCCGGCCCGGCGGCCGCGATCATGACGGCCGCCGCCGCGCCCAGCATGCTCACTTCTCCCGGGCGATCGGGTAGAGCAGGTGGCGGTCGTCGTAGAAGGGCGTGCGCTTGTAGAACCAGGCCAGGCGCGCGTCGGGATCGTCGGCGAACTTGGGCTCGGCGGCCAGCTTGGCCTCGAACTCGGCTTTCAGGGCCGGATCGGCGGCCATCATCTTTTCGGCCAGCGGGGCGATCGCGTAAGGCTCGATATATTCGACGCGGCTGAGCACCTCGGGGACCATGCCCCAGGCGAAGACGCTCTCGCTCGACTGCGGCTCGAGCAGCAGCACGACGAGGTCGCCCAGCGGCTGGTCGGTCGAGACCCGCACCGAGCCCTTGGGGAAGGTCCAGTCGCGCTGTTGCGTCGTCACCTGCTCGACGCTCATCTGCACGTGGCCCTCGTTGGCGCGCGGGGCGAGCTTGGGCTCGACGAGCCGCAGCATCTCGACGGAGACGACCTTGGGCGCATCGAGAGTCTCGACCTTCACGCCGTGCAGCTTCAGCCGCTCGATGATGTCGGCGCGATAGCTGGGCACCCAATAGGCCTTGGGCCGCGCCAGTTGCAGCGTGGGGTGCGAGCTGTAGAACGGCAGCCGCCACAGCTCCGGGTCGGCCTCGCCCAGCCAGCGGATCTCGGTCTTGCCCGAGGCGACGCTGTCATAGGTCTCGTAGCGGATGCCCTTAAAGGCGCGGGTCACGCTCGGCTTGTCGTCGGCGACGAAATTGGCCGGGATGGTCGCCGGGCGCAGGGCGCTGTCGGCGGCGATCGCCGTGCGCAGGCTGTCGCCTTTCTGCGCCAGCAGCTCCAGCGCCGTCTCGATGAAGACGTAGGTCCCCAGCACCCGCTGGGCGTGGGGCTTGAGGCTATGGTTCTCGATCAGGATGGTCGGCACGTGGGCGGCGCTGCCCCAGCCGTTGGAGAACCGCTCGCCAAGCCCGCCGTCCGACAGGCCGGCCTTGGGGTTGCGCTCGTCGATGCCGAAAACCAGCTCGCCGGGGATGTGGCCCTCGGTCTCCAGGCTTTTGTTCATCGCCGGCTTGAAGGCGTCGTCCAGCCACTTGGCGGTGGCCGGCGAGCGCGACCAGACGCCGTCCTCGCCGTTGTAGCCGTAGGTGACGTCGTACTGGTAATCCATGCCGTCGGTGACGTGGACGTCGACGTAAAGATCGGCCCTGTACTTGGCCTGAAGCCGCTTCAGCGCCTGCATCTCGGGCTGGTCGAGCTTCATGAAGTCGCGGTTGAGGTTCTGGTTGGTGGCGGTGTTGCGCCAGCCCTGGAGGCGCGGCCCGCGCTGGTTGGGGCGCGAATAGGGGCCCGAGCGCTCGTGGCCGTCGACCGACAGGATCGGGATCAGCACCAGATTGACCTTGTCGAGCAGGCTGTCCTTGCCGTGGAACGCCATGTCGCGCAGCAGCATCATGCCCGCGTCCTTGCCGTCGATCTCGCCCGGATGGATGCCGCACTGAACGAGCAGCAGCGGCTTTTTCGGATCCAGCTTGTCGCCGTCCTTGCTGGCGATCACCGCGAAGATCGGCCGGCCCTCGGGCGAGACGCCGAAGTCCTCGACGCGCACCAGCTTGCTGGCCTTGTCCAGCCTGTCGAACCAGGCGCGGGTGTCGACGTAGTTGGGGCTGAAGTCGTGGTCCGGATCGGCCTCGAAGGCGGTGACCCAGGGATCGGAAGCGTCGCGGATCAGCGCCTGGCTGGCGCCCTGCCAATGCGGGGCCGGGGGCAGGAAGGCCTGGTCCCAGGGGGCTTTGGCGGCGGGGGTATGGGCCATGGCGGGCGTTCCCAATGCAAGCAGGGCGAGGGTGAGGAGAGCGGTCGAGCGCATGGTCGCTTTCGTCGCGCCTCTGAATGGGGATGGCAAGGGGGCAAGTCTTGTCAGCAAGCGGCGTAGGTGGCGAAAACCTCGTCCTTCGACAGGCTCAGGATGAGGTTTTTCTTCTGCCCGGCGTTTGGAAGTGGTCCTCACCCTGAGCTCGTCGAAGGGCGAGGGCCACGCGCCGCGTCAGCCGCCGAACAGCGACCAGCCGCCCTTGTCGACCAGCGCCTTGGCCGAGCCGAAGATCTGCCAGGCCTGATAGGCCAGCAGGACCGCCAGGGCGCCGGTCACCACCAGCCGCTTGCGGTTCAGGGCCGCCAGCAGCGTCAGGCCCATGAACATCGGCGTGCCGATCCAGAAGGCCGGCCCCAGCCGCAGCCGGGCGATCTCGCCGTTCAGGGTCACCAGGCCCAGGAACAGCGCCATGATCAGCAGGTTGGCGCCCATGACGCTGAGCAGCACCAGGCGCTTGCGGGTCCAGAAGTGGTCGTCCAGGTCCTCGCCCGGCTTCAGTTCCCGCGGGAACACCTGGGTGGCGGCGACATAGAAGGTGCTGGCCACCACCAGGCCGACGATCAGCAGGGCGTAGTTGTAGGGCGCGGGGCGGAAGATCACCCAGGCCTGGTTCCAGAAGCTGGCGATGTCGATGGCCACGAACAGCGCCAGGAGCGGGGTCAGATAGCCGAACCGCACGTTACGCCGCTCGTGCAGCAGGCGCGCGAACCCGCCCACCAGCTCGGCCACCGAAAAGCCGAGCAGCAGGCCATAGAAGCTGAAAAAGAACTCGAACGGGTCCACGAAATCCCCCGATTTCAGACGCTGCGGAAAAGACTAGGGCGCCGGCGCGAGCCAGACCTGGAAGCCGGCCGGGAACGCCAGCCTGTCAGCCGCCGTGATGGTTTCCTCGACCGCGCCGAGGATGTGGGCCGTCATCGCTTCAGGCGTCATGCCTTGCGTTTCGCGCACGAGATCGCCGCCCAGCAAGGTGAGGTCGACCTGGGGGTATTCCAGGTCGTCCTTCAGTTCGTAGACCTCGATGGCGTCGACCACGTAGCCGCGGGCCCAGGCGTAGCCGAGCATCTGCACCAGCGGATCGCGTCCGAGCATCCTCGACCCGCCGCCCGAAGCCGCGGCGGTGAAGGCCGCTTCCAGCGCTCCGGCGCCCAGCAGGACCAAGCTACTTGCCCTTCCAGATCGGCTTGCCTTCGCCCGGCAGGCCCAGGCGCGACCACTTCTCGCTGACCGCGTCGATCACCGACTGGTCCATGCGGATCTCCTCGCCCCACTCGCGATTGGTCTCGGGCTCCCACTTGTCGGTGGCGTCGAGGCCGATCTTGCTGCCCAGGCCGCTGACCGGGCTGGCGAAGTCGAGATAGTCGATGGGCGTGTGCTCGATCACCGTGATGTCCCGGGCGGGATCCATCTTGGTGCTGATCGCCCACATCACGTCCTTC
Source organism: uncultured Caulobacter sp. (assembly GCA_966252285.1). GTDB lineage: Bacteria > Pseudomonadota > Alphaproteobacteria > Caulobacterales > Caulobacteraceae > Caulobacter. Next base: position 5,295 of record CBINOL010000148.1, on the reverse strand, counting down.
CAGTCGCGGGCGTTGATGTCGTGGTCCACGACGATCACCCACTTGGTGTACATGAACTGGCGCAGGTAGCTCCACACGCCCAGCATCACCCGCTTGGCGTGGCCCGGATAGGCCTTCTTCATCGACACCACGGCGATGCGGTAGGAGCAGCCCTCGGGCGGCAGCCAGAAGTCGACGATCTCGGGGAACTGCTGGCGGATCAGCGGGATGAACACCTCGTTCAGCGCCTCGCCCAGCACCGAGGGCTCGTCCGGCGGACGGCCGGTGAAGGTGGTCAGATAGATCGGGTCCTTGCGCATGGTGATGGCGGTCACCTGGAAGACCGGGAACTTCTCGACGCTGTTGTAGTAGCCGGTGTGGTCGCCGTAAGGGCCCTCGTCCTCGTACTCGTCGAGCAGGACGTGGCCTTCCAGCACGATCTCGGCTTGGGCCGGCACCATCAGCGGCACGGTCTTGCACGGCACGAGGTCGAGCTTGGCTCCGCGCATCAGGCCGGCGAACTGGTATTCGCTCAAGGTGTCGGGCACCGGCGTCACGGCGGCCAGGATCGTGCCGGGATCGGCCCCCAGCACGACGGCGCAGGGCAGGGGATCCTTCTTGCCGGCCTTCTTGTGGCGGGCGTAGTGCTGGGCCCCGCCGCGGTGGGCCAGCCAGCGCATGATCGCGCGGTCCTTGCCCAGCACCTGCATGCGATAGATGCCGAGGTTGAAGTCGTCCTGGCGGTCGTCGCTGGGACCCTTGGTGACCACCAGGCCCCAGGTGATCAGCGGCGCCGGCTCGCCCGGCCAGCAGGTCTGCACCGGCAGCTTGGACAGATCGATCTGGTCGCCGGTCAGCACGACGTCCTGCACCGGCGCCTTCTTCACCGTGCCCGGCCGCATCGACAGCACCGTCTTGGCCAGCGGCAGCATGTCGATGGCGTCCTTCAGGCCCTTGGGCGGCTGGGGCTGGCGCAGGAAGGCCAGCAGTTCGCCCACCTCGCGCAGTTCGCCGGCGGTGGTGCGCGGCTCGCCGCCCAGCGTCACGCCCATGGCCACGCGCTTGACCGTGCCGAACAGGTTGGCCAGGGCCGGCATCGGCGAGCGCGATCCGTCGGGCAGCAGCACGTGCTCGAACAGCACGGCGGGGCCGCCGGTCGCCAGCAGGCGGGTCTGGATCTCGGTCATCTCGAGCACGGACGACACCGGCTCCTTGACCCGCACCAGCTCGCCCTGGGCCTCCAGCACGTCGATGAATTCGCGAAGCGAGCGATAGGCCATGGGTACGGAAACTCCTGGAACGGCGCGGAACCTAGAAGCGGCGGTGCGTCGGGGCAAGGCGTCGAGGGGCGCCAGGGCAAGCTTCGCCCTAGTCGCGCCTTGATGGGTGTGCTCCCTTGCAGGCGCCTTTCAGAGTTGAGCGAAACGACGCCATGACCGATCCCGCGTCCGAGACCGCCGAGCCCAAGGCCGTGCGCCGCGTGGCGATCCTGCGCCTGGTCACGGGCCTGGCCCAGGGCCTGCTGCTGTTTGGCCTGGACCACGCGCTCAAGGCCAAGGCCTGGCCGTCGACGCAGCCCATGGCCTTCGCCGCCATCGCCGCGGTGGTGATGTTCGTGCCGTTCGTGGTGCTGGCCGGGCTGTCGGCGATGCGCCTGAGCCGGCTGGCGGCCTGGAAGCTGGTCGCGGTGGTGGTCGCCGCCGGGCTGGCGGCCTATGCGGTCGACAGCGGCCAGATCCGGATGACGCCCTATTCGGTGCTGCCCGAGGGCGCGGTGATCCTGGCGATCGCCGCCCTGCTTTTCATCGGCCATCACCTGCTGCAGCCGGCCGAGATGGAGCGCCGGCCGATCGCGCGCTTCACCACCTATTTCGACGAGACCTGGAAGCACGGGGTGCAGCTGGCGCTGTCGGCCCTGTTCACCGGCGCGTTCTGGCTGCTGCTGCACCTGGCCGGCGAACTGTTCAAGCTGATCGGGATCACGGCCATCGACAAGCTGATCGACCAGCCGTGGTTCGCCTGGCCGGCGACGACGGTGATGTTCGCCGCCGCCGTGCAGCTGACCGACGTGCGCGCCGGCCTGGTGCGCGGGGTGCGGACGGTGTCTCTGACCCTGCTGGCCTGGCTCTTGCCGCTGATGGTGCTGATCGCCGGCGGCTTCCTGGCGACCCTGCCGTTCACCGGTCTGGCGCCGCTGTGGGCCACCAAGCGGGCCGCGGCCCTGCTGCTGACGGCGGCGGCCTTCCTGATCGTGCTGGCCAACGCCGCCTATCAGGACGGGACCGAGCGGCCGCCCGCGGCGCTGGCCTGGGCGGCGCGGATCGCGGGCGTGCTGCTGGCGCCGATCACGGCCCTGGCGGCCTACGCTATCTGGCTGCGGATCGACCAGTACGGCCTGACGCCCGAGCGGGTGTACGGGATCGCCTGCGTGGTGGTCGCGGCCGGATACGCCGTCGGCTACGCGACTGCGGCCCTGAAGCCCGGCGCCTGGATGAAGCCGCTGGAGGCGACCAACATCGCCCTGGCCTTCGTGGTCATCGCCGTGCTGCTGGCCTTGTTCACCCCGATCGCCGATCCGGCCCGGCTGTCGGTCAACGATCAGGTCGCTCGCTTACGGGCCGGCGCGGTCAAGCCCGAGGCTTTCGACTACGCCTTCCTGCGCTTCGAGGGAGGCAAGTTCGGGCGCGAGGCCCTCGCCAACCTGGCCAAGGATCCGAACGCGGCGGTCAGCGGCCCGGCCAAGACCGCGCTGAAGGCCGACAAGCCCTTCGAGCTCTCCGAGGCGCGGCGCAAGCCGCGGTCGATGTCCGACATCCGGGTCTATCCGGCCGGCCAGGCCCTGCCGGCCGACTTCACCGCCCAGTTCGCCGACAAGCTGAACCCGCCGTTCTGCGGCCCGGGCGACAAGCCCTGCTTCGCCAATCTCCGCGACCTCGACAACGACGGAACGCCGGAAGTCCTGATCCAGGCCGGCGAAGGCGTCGCGGTCTATCGGCGCGGCGCCCAGCGCTGGACCCGCTACGGCTTCTTCAACCTGATCGACTGCGTTCCGCGCGGCGTCAATCCGGACGAGGAGATGCAGCGCTTCCTGAGCGGCGAGGTGCAGACGATCACGCCCGACATGCCCGACCTGGCTTTCGCGGGCGAGCGCTTCCGCATCACGCCGGAGCAGAAGCGGTGCGAAAGCGACGAAAAGCTCGAGCCCGGGCCTGGGCTCAAGCCGCGCCCTCGCTGACCGCGTTCAGCCGCGCATAGACGCCGCCGGCCGCCTTGAGGTCGGCGTGGCGGCCCTCCTCGACGACGCGGCCGTTCTGGAAGACGAGGATCCGGTCGGCGCCGCGCACGGTCGACAGGCGGTGGGCGATGACGATCGTCGTGCGGCCCTGCATCAGGGCCTCGGCCGCCTCCTGCACCAGGGCCTCGGTCTCGACGTCGAGCGACGAGGTGGCCTCGTCCAGGACCAGGATCGGGGCGTCGGTCAGGAAGGCGCGGGCGATGGCCACGCGCTGGCGCTCGCCGCCCGACAGCTTGATGCCGCGCTCGCCGACCAGGGTGTCGTAGCCGTGCGGCAGCTTCAGGATGAAGTCGTGGGCGCGGGCCTTCCTGGCCGCCTCCACCACCTGGTCGAAGGTCGCGTCGGGGCGGCCGTAGGCGATGTTGTCGAGCAGGGAGCGGTGGAACAGGGCGGGATCCTGCGGCACCACGGCGATGGCGCGGCGCAAGCTGCCTTGCGTCACCCGGGCCACGTCCTGGCCGTCGATCAGGATCCGTCCGCCCTGCAGGTCGTGCAGGCGCTGGATCAGCTTGACGAAGGTCGACTTGCCCGAGCCCGTGGGGCCGACCAGGGCCACTTTCTCGCCCGGCGCGATGTCCAGCGAGAAGCGATCGTACAGCGGCGCGCCGGCGTTGCGGTAGGCGAAGGTCACGCCCTGGAAGGCTATCTCGCCGGGGCCGGGCAGGAAGTCGGGCGCGCCCGCCTGGTCGGCGATCTGCGGCGAGAGCGTGGACCAGGCGGCGGCGTCCTCGCTGTCGTCGAGGCCCTTCTGCAGCATGCGGATGTTCTCGCCCATGTTGCGCAGATAGCCGGTCATCAAGAGGAAGGCGGTGATGGCGAAGGCCACGTCGCCGGGGCCGGCCTTGCCCTGCAGCCAGCTCCACACCATCGCCCCCGACAGGCCCGCCTGCAGCACGACCAGCAGCAGGTTCTGGCCCAGCCAGACGTCGGTGAAGCGGTTCCAGGTGACCATCACCGCGTCGCGCCAGGCGGCCGTGACCTGGGCCAGGCGCTCGGTCTCGCGGCCCTCGGCGCCGAACGCCTTGACGGTGGGGTTGGAGGTCACCGCGTCGGCCAGGGCCCCGCCGATGGCGGAATCCAGGGCGTTGGATTTCAGGTTCGACGGGCGGACATAGCGCTCGGTGACCCACAGGTTCACGACCAGGTACAGCACCACCACGACCAGCGAGATGGCGCCGGCCAGGGGCTCGCGCACCAGCATCATCACCGACAGGCCGATCAGCACGATCAGGCTGGGCACGAGCCAGATGGTGAAGGCGTCGGTGACGCTGTCATAGCCCCACATGGCGCGGGTCAGCTTGCGCACCGTGGCGCCGGCGAAGCTGTCGGCGTGCCAGTCTGACGAGAAGGCCTGCACGCGGGCGAAACCCTCGTTGGTCATCTCCTCCATGTTGCGGGCGGCCAGCGGGATCCAGAGCCGGTGGGCCAGGTTGCGGATCAGCGAGAAGGCCAGATAGACGCCGACGAAGGCCGCCCAGGCGCCCCAGGCCTGGTCCTTGTGGCCGGCGGCCACGACGTCGATCAGCTTGCCCGAGGCCCAGGGCAAGGCCAGGTCGAAGGCCACGGCGACCAGGGTCAGGATCACGCCGGCGGCGAAGATCGCTCTGCGGCGCAGCCAGAACCGCGCCAGGAAGCCCAGCACCTGCGCGTTGGACAGCGCCCGGCGCTTGCCGACGGTCTCGTCTTCGTCCTCGAAATCGCTCATGGCGGCTAGATAGGCCTGTTGAGACCGATAAGGAACGTCCTGCCGACAGGCTGCTGCCAGGTTTTGACGTGGGGCGCCGGGATCTAATTCCTCCCCCGCTTGCGGGGGAGGGGGACCGCGAAGCGGTGGAGGGGGCGTGACGGGGCGCTGTGCCGGCCGTCGCCCCCTCCGTCACGGCGCTGATAGCGCCGCGCCACCTCCCCCGTTTCACGGGGGAGGAGCTGGGAGGTGATCGCGAAGCGACTGAGGGCGGCCAAGTCCGCTGCGGCTGAAACCGGCCCCCCGCCCGCCCGCCGGGCCACCTCCCCCCCGGGGG
>CBINOL010000147.1:0-11008 GCA_966252285.1 uncultured Caulobacter sp. | reverse complement strand
CCATGCCCAAAGATCCTCCCCCTGAAGGGGGAGGTGGCCCGAAGGGCCGGAGGGGGAAGTATCTGATGGGCCTGAGCCGAGCGCCGACGTGGGAAGTCCCTTCCCCCTCAGTCGCTCCGCGACAGCTCCCCCTTCAGGGGGAGCATCTGGGAGGACGGGCGGGAGACGCGCCGCTCCCAATCATCCGACAAACCCGCCCCGCCAAACTCCGTACCGTGCCTTTATATTGCTGGCCTCGGCCGAGCCCTCGCCTCGATTGACGCTCCTCGTCCGCAAGTATACTCAGACAAATAACAAGGGGCCTCCATCGCGTCGTACGCGCCAGGAGGCGCGCCTGTCCGAGCCGGCGTCGCGCGCACGGCGAGCCAAGGGAGAAACGACGTGAATTCCAAGATGCTCAAGCACGCCCTGATGGGCGGCGTCGCCGCGGCGCTGCTGATGGCGGGCGGCGCGGTCGCCCAGACCAAGGTCAGCGGGACCCTGCGCGCCGACCAGCCGGGCGCCGTCATCCAGCCGGAAGTCTACGGCCAGTTCGCCGAGCACCTGGGCCGGGGCATCTACGAAGGCGTCTGGGTCGGCGAGGACAGCAAGATCCCCAACGTCAAAGGCTATCGCAAGGACGTGGTCGACGCCCTGAAGGCCCTGAAGGTGCCGGTCGTGCGCTGGCCGGGCGGCTGCTTCGCCGACGACTATCACTGGCGCGAAGGGATCGGCCCGCGCGACAAGCGTCCCGTGAAGGTCAACGTCATGTGGGGCGGCGTCGAGGAGCCCAACACCTTCGGCACCCACGAGTTCATGGACTTCGCCGAGCTGATCGGCACCAAGACCTATGTCGCCGGCAATGTCGGCACCGGCACGCCGCAGGAAATGTCGGAGTGGGTCGAGTACCTGACCTCGCCGACCAATTCCTCGATCGCCAACATGCGTCGCGCCAACGGCCGCGACAAACCCTGGAAGGTCGACTTCTTCGGCGTCGGCAACGAGAACTGGGGCTGCGGCGGCCAGATGACGGCCGAGCACTACACCAACCTCTATCGTAACTTCGCCGAGTTCGTCCGCGCCCCACGCGGCAATCGCCCCGTGAAGGTCGCCGCCGGTCCCAACGCCGAGGACTACAACTGGACCGAGGTCCTGATGAAGGGCGCGGCCAAGAACATGAACGCGCTCAGCCTGCACTACTACGTCATCCCGACGGGCAACTGGACCAAGAAGGGTTCGGCCACCGTGTTCGACGAGCAGGGCTGGGGCGACACCATGGTCCAGGCGCTGAAGATGGAAGAGCTGGTCACCAAGCACAGCGCGGTGATGGACAAGTACGACCCCGAGAAGAAGGTCGGTCTCTATGTCGACGAATGGGGCGTCTGGTACGATGTCGAGCCGGGCACCGAGCCGGGCTTCCTCTATCAGCAGAACACCATGCGCGACGCCGTGGTGGCCGCCGCGACGCTGAACATCTTCCACAAGCACGCCGACCGAGTGCGCCTGGCCGCCATCGCCCAGATGGTCAACGTGCTGCAGGCGATGATCCTGACCGACAAGGAAAAGATGGTCCTGACGCCCACCTACTGGGTGTTCGACCTCTATAAGCCCTTCCAGGGCGCGACCCTGCTGCCGGTCGAGATCGACACCCCGCAGTATGTGGTCGGCAAATCGTCGGTTCCGGCCGTGACCGCCTCGGCGGGCAAGGGGACCGACGGCGCCGTGCACGTGGCGCTGGTCAATCTCGATCCCAACAAGTCGGCCACGGTCACCGTCAAGCTCGCCGGCTCGACCGCCAAGACCGCCAAGGGCCGGGTGCTGACGGGGCCGGAAATGGCCTCGCGCAACACCTTCGAGAAGCCTGACGCGGTCAAGCCGGCCGAGTTCAAGGGCGCGACCATCAAGGGCGACACCCTGACGGCCACCCTGCCGGCCAAGTCGGTGGTGGTGCTGGACCTGAACTGAGAGCTCAGGCTTCGAAACGACGAAGGGCGCCGGCGTCTGCCGGCGCCCTTTTCGTTTGGATCTAAAACCTCGTCATCCCGGCCGAAGCGCGTAGCGCGTAGAGCCGGGACCCAGGGGCCGCCGCAATGCGATGGCGAGCGCGGAGGCGTCAGACTTGCGGCTGAGCCTAGTCCCCCTGGGTCCCGGATCGGCCTTTGGCCGTCCGGGATGACGACTGACTATTACGGCAGGTTCGTGGGGCCGCGCGGCTCGGCCGGCTGGGCCGGGGCCGCAGGGACCACCGGAGCCGGAACCACCGGGGCCGGCGCCGTCGGATCGGCCGGTGCTTCGCCCTCGACCGGCATGGCTTCGGGCGGCAGCGGCAGGCCGTCGGGTCCCAGGATCGGCTCGGCCAGGCTGGCGTCCTCGGCCGCGCTGAGGGCGTCGTCCTCGGGCGGCTTGGGCGCGCCGCCGGTGGCCGACAGGGCGAAGGCCTTCCAGATCTTGGCGGGCAGGCCGCCGCCGACCACGCCGTTCATGGCGCTGTTGTCGTCATTGCCGACCCAGACGCCGATCACCAGATCGCCGACATAGCCGACGAAGATCGCGTCGCGATAACCTTGCGTCGTGCCGGTCTTGCCGAAGGCGCCGGGAATGGCGGCCTCGACGCCGGTGCCGCGATGCACGGCCGAGCGCAGCAGGTCGCGCATGCCGGCCAGCTCGCTCTTCGACAGGGCGCGGGCCTTCTTGGGGGCCTTCCAGTCGGCCAGACCGTGCGGCGTCACCGGGGTCTCGCCGGCGGCGATGGCGGCGTAGGCGCCGGTCAGTTGCACCAGGCTCATCGGGCCGGTGCCCAGCGCCAGGGTCAGGTCGTCGGGGATCGGCTCGGTGACGCCCAGGTCGCGGGCGGTGTCGACGATCGCCTTGCGGCCGACCTGCTGGGCCAAGCGCACGGCCGCCACGTTCGACGAGCCGGCGAAGGCGGTGATCAGCGGCACTTCGCGGCCGGCGTACTTGCCCTCGTGGTTCTTCGGGCTCCAGCCGCGCACGTCGACCGGCGCATCGAGGATCGGCGAGGTCGGGGTCATGCCCTGGCGGATGGCGGCCAGGTAGACGAACAGCTTGAAGGCGCTGCCCGGCTGGCGACCGGCGTCGGCGCGGTTGAACTGGCTCTGCTTGTAATCACGGCCGCCGACCATGGCCACGACGCTGCCGTCGGTGCGCATGGCCACCAGCGCGCCTTGTGTGACGTTCAGCACCTTGCCGTCGCGGGCGATGGCGTCGTTGAGGATCTTCTCGGCCTTGGCCTGCAGCTTGGCGTCCAGCGTCGTCTTGACGATGGTCTCGCCGTAGCGGGCGTCATAGGCGGCGCGGGCCTGCGGGAACACCCAGTCGGCGAAGTACGAGCCGGTCGGCAGCTTCTCGCGCTCGGGGATCGGATGCATGTCGCGCTTGGCCCGGTCGGCCTGGGCCTGCGTGATCACCTCGGTCTCGACCATGGCGCCCAGCACCACGTCCATGCGCTCTCGCGCGCCTTCGAAGTTCTCGGTGGGGGCCAGGCGAGACGGGGCCTTGACCATGCCGGCCAGCATGGCGGCCTGGCCGACGGACAGCTTCTCAGGGGTGGTGTCGAAATAGTGCCGGGCCGCGGCGCGCAGGCCGAACGCGCCTTCGCCGAAATAGACCGCCGACAGATAGCGCGACAGGATCTCTTCCTTGGAAAGCCGCGCCTCCAGCCAGAGCGCGATCAGGGCTTCCTGAGCCTTGCGGCGCAGATTGCGGTCGCTGCTCAGGAAGGCGTTCTTGGCCAGCTGCTGGGTGATGGTCGAGCCGCCCTCGGAGACGCCGCCGGCCTTGGCGTTGGCGCCCAGGGCCCGGGCGATGGCCTTCGGATCGATGCCCATGTGCGAGTAGAAGCGGCGGTCCTCGATGGCGATGAAGGCGCCCGGCACGTAGGCCGGCAGCTTGGCGGCCTCGATCGGCGCTTCCTTGTACGAGCCGCGGCGGGCGATCGGCGTGCCGTCCGAAGCCAGCAGCACCATGGTCGGATTATTGGCCGGCTCCAGCGCCCGGCCCAGCGGCAGCGACCACAGAAGCCAGGTCACGACCGCCACGATGGCCAGCAGCACGACGCCGGCGCCGATCTGCCAGGGACGCTGCTTCCAGATTGGAACCTTCTTGGGCTTCACCGGCTCGCCGGCCGTGCTCGACGGAGCCTCCGGCGCGGTCTCGGCCGCGGCCTCGGGGGCCTTGTCTTCGGCGTCGTCGGGACCGGTTTGCGGAGCGGCGGGATCGGACATGCGCGATGGGACTCGAAAAGGACGCCGAGGGAGACGAGGCGCGTCAATACCACAGGCGAGGCGACCGCCCAGCCCACAAGCTCTATTTGGGGAAACGCCGGTTCAGGCCGGAGCGCTCCGCCGCTTTTCGAGCAGCAGCAGGGTCAGGGCCGCCAGGAAGCCGAACACCAGCAGCAGGGCCGACAGCTGATGGGCCTTGTCCCATTCCAGGCTCTCGACCAGGCGATAGATCTCGATCGACAGCACCTGGGTCTCGCCCGGAATGCCGCCGCCGAGCATCATCACCACCCCGAATTCGCCGATGGTGTGGGCGAAGGCCAGCAGGGCGGCGACCGCGTAGCCGGGCAGGGCCAGCGGCAGGGCGACGCGGGCGAAGATGTCGGCCTTGCCCGCGCCCAGGGTCGCGGCGACCTCCAGCGGTTCGTCGCCGATGGCCAGGAAGGCGTTGCGCAGCGGCTGCACGGCGAAGGGCAGGGAATAGACCAGCGAGCCGATCACCAGCCCCTCGAAGGTGAAGGCCAGGGTGCGGATCCCGAACGGCCTGAAGAGCGCCATCAGCGGGCTTTCGGGACCAAGCGCGATCAGCAGATAGAAGCCCAGCACCGTCGGTGGCAGCACGATCGGGAGGGCGACCAGAGCGCCCACGACCGGCTTGATGGACGAGCGCCCTCGCGCCAGCCACCAGGCCAGCGGCGTGGCCAGCAGCAGCAGCAGGACGGTGGTCACCGTCGCCAGCTTCAGGGTCAGCCAGACGGCTTCGACCATGGCGGTCAGCGCACCTCGTAGCCGTAGCGGCGGATGATCGCCTTGGCCTCGCGGCCCTTCAGGAAGGCCAGGAACGCCTTGGCCGCGTCGCTGTTCGATCCCGTCTTTAGCAGCACGGCCTGCTGGTCGATCGGCGTGTGATAGGTCTTGGGCACGACCCAGCGCGAGCCGCCCTTGTCGTCGATGACCTGCGACAGCGCCACGAAGCCCAGCTCGGCCGCGCCGGTCTGGACGTACTGATAGGCCTGGGTGATCGACGAGCCGGTGACGATCTTCGGTTTGAGGCCGTCATAGAGCTTCAGCCTGGTCAGGGTCTCGACGGCGGCGAGGCCATAGGGCGCGGCTTTGGGATCGGCGATGGACAGCTTCTGGAACTTGCCCTTGGCCAGCACCGCGCCCTGGCCGTCGACCAGGCCGGGGGTCTTGCTCCACAGCACCAGGCGTCCGGTGGCGTAGGTGAAGCGCGAACCGGCAATGGCCAGGCCGTCGGTTTCAGCCTTCTGCGGTCGCTCGACGTCGGCCGACAGGAACACCTCGTAGGGCGCGCCATTGGCGATCTGGGCGTAGAACTGACCCGACGAGCCGAAGCTCAAGGTCGCCTTGTGGCCGGTGGCCTTCTCGAACTGGGCGGCGATCGCCTTGGCCGGCTCGGTGAAATTGGCCGCCACCGCCACCTTGGTCTCGCCCGCGAAGGCGACACCGGCGACCATCGACAGCGCCGCGGCTAGGGCGGCGGCGATCAGGGGGCGACGGGCGAGGGACATCGGCGGCTCGTATCAGGCGGATATGTACGGCGAGTACATAACGACCTTTGGGATGCTGTCAGGCTGTTTTTTCCTTCGGCTCCGGGCGACAAGCGATCGAACGGAGTCGGAAGGAAGATCGATGAGCGGAGCGGGCGATCTCAGCGCCAGCCTGATCCTGCGGCGCGGCGCCCTGGCCCGCGTGGGGCTGGAGCGCGTCGCCCTGGTCGAGGCCGTGGCCGAGCTCGGCTCGATCAGCGCCGCCGCCAAGCGCCTGGACCTGTCCTACACGGGCGCCTGGGACGCCGTGCAGGCGCTGAACAATCTGTTCGATGCGCCGCTGATCGCCGCCGGCGCCGGCGGGCGCTCGGGCGGCGGGGCACAGGTCACGCCGCGCGGCCACGCGGTCGTGCGGGCTTTCCGCGACATGGAGCGCGAGGTCGGAGCGGCGCTGGCCCGCCTGGAGGCAGGCCTGGCGTCGGAGGTCGGCGAGGACCTGTTCTGGAGCCTTGGCCTGCGGACCAGCGCCCGCAACGCCTTACGCGGGACGGTCGTCGCCCTGACCCACTCGGGCGTGACGGTTGAGGTTCGCCTCGCCATCGGCGGCGGCCTCGAGATCGTCTCGGTCATCACCCGCCGCAGCGCCGAAGAACTGGGCCTGGCCGTGGGCAGCCCGGCCGTGGCGCTGATCAAGTCCAGCTTCGTGCGTCTGGCCGTGGAGCCGCCGACCGAAGCTGGCGGCAATCTGCTGACCGGACAGGTCCTCGATCGGGAAGACGGCGAGACCGCCAGCGAGGTCGTGGTCGGCCTGACCGAGGGCAAGACCCTGGTCGCCACCGTTGCGGGCGCGGCCGCTGCGGGCCTGGCGCCTGGCGTGCCGGTGCACGCCTTGATCGCTCCTTCCGACGTCATCCTGGCGGTCGATTAGCGGGGCGCCGCGCTAGGTCGCAGGGCCTTGGGCCTGCATGTGCCCTAGCAATACGCAGCGGCGCCCGCTGATTGAGCGGAACTGTGTTCGAGCATGGCCATGGCCGCAAAACGCTCCCCCGGGGCGTCCATGGTCCTTAGGGCGTTGGGCATGCGCGTTCTCGTCATTGATCCGGATCCGGCCCGGGCCGCCCTGGTGGCGGAAGGGCTCGAGGGCGTGCATCCGCTGGAGGTGCGCCGGTCGGCCCGTTTCGACGAACGTGAGGCGGTCGAGTTCGCGCCCGACGTTGTGGTCATCGCCGCCGAAAGCCCCGATCGCGACACGCTGGAAAGCCTGCGCGAAGCCAGCCAGTCCAATCCGCGCCCCGTCGTGATGTTCGTCGACCGCTCAGAGCCGGGCCTGGCCGAACAGGCCGTGCGCGCCGGCGTCGCGGCCTATGTGGTCGATGGTCTGGCCCCGGCCCGGGTCCGTCCCATCCTCGACGTGGCCATGAGCCGCTTCGCCTTGACCCAGCAGCTTCGCGGCGACCTGGCCAAGGTGAAGGCCGACCTGGAGGCCCGCAAGACGGTCGAGCGCGCCAAGGGTCTTCTGATGAAGGAGCGCGGTCTCGACGAGGACGGCGCCTATCGCCTGCTGCGCAAGCTGGCCATGGACCGGGGCAAGCCGATCGGGGCCGTGGCCGCCGACCTGCTGGCCTTCGCCGGCGTGCTGAAGGGAGACGCCTCGTGAGCGGCCTGGCCGACCTGAAGCTGGGCTTCATCCCGCTGACCGATTGCGCGCCGCTGGTGGTGGCCAAGTCTCTGGGCTTCTTCGCGGAGGAGGGACTCGACGTCTCTCTGAGCCGCGAGGCCTCGTGGGCGACGATCCGCGACAAGGTCGCTGTTGGCGCGCTGGACGGCGCTCACATGCTGGCGCCGATGGCGCTGGCCGCCGCGGCCGGGGCGTCGGGCGGTCTGACGCTGGATGTCGGCCCATCGCTGATCGCGCCCATGGCCCTGAACCGCAACGGCAGCGCCATCACGGTTTCCAAGTCGTTGGCTGACGCGATGCGCGCCGCCGATCCGCGGGCCATGACGGCCCAGCCGGTTTCGGCCACAGCCCTTGCCAAGGTCATCGCCGAAAGGGCGGGGCAGGGCGCTGCGCCGCTGACCTTCGCCGTCGTCTTCCCGTATTCGATGCACAATTACGAGCTGCGCTACTGGCTGGCGCAGGCCGGGATCGATCCCGACAAGGACGTGCGACTGGTCGTCACCCCGCCGCCGCGCATGGTCGAGCAGATGCGCGCGGGCGAGATCGACGGCTTCTGCGTCGGCGCGCCGTGGAACGCGGTCGCCGAACGCGAAGGCCTGGGCGAGATCGTCATCACCGCCTCGGCCTTCTGGCCGGGCGGGCCCGACAAGGTTTTCGGGGTCACCGAAGCCTGGGCTCATCACTATCCCGACGAACTGCGCGCGGCGCTGCGGGCCCTGATCCGAGCTTCGGCCTGGGCCGACGATGCGGAGAACCGCGAAGACCTGATCGCCTTGCTGGCGCGGCCCGAGCATGTGGGCGTGTCGCCCGAGGTCCTGGCCCGCGCCCTGAACGACGAGATCGTCTTCCACCGCGACGCCGCCGGCGTGCCGCGCCGCGAGCATGCCCTGTGGTTCCTGTCGCAGATGGTGCGATGGGGGCAGGTCTCGGCCGGCGCGGATCTTGAGGCCGTCGCCGACGCCGTCTATCGCCCCGACATGTTCCGCGCCGCCGCCCTGTCGGCTGGACCGATGCTCGATCCGGCCCAGGTGTTCGCCGACGCCCCGGGCGAACTGGCGCCGTTGTTCGCGGGACCTGCCTTTGATTCCGAGAGCGCGGGGCCTTACGCGGCAGCGTTTTCGATTGGCCGCGCGCGCGCCTGACCGGCTGTCGCGCCGCGTCGCGGCTTCGCATCTGCACAATTGAAGGGCGCCACTGGCGCCTTTTTGCTGAGCAACCATACGCTGGAGGCCTTGTGAGGCCCCGGCGCCTTTACAGCCCGTGACATCCGTCCCCGGACCGATGTTCAGTGGGTTCAAGCCTTCGGACAACGGCGTCCGTGGCTGCCAGAGACGACCGCTCGGATGCGGTCACCCGACGAGGCGACGACGCCTCGCTCTTGCAGACACGCAACACTCCGAGGCGCATCATGATCTCTCGTGACTTCCTCAAGGCCGGCCATACGCCGACCCTGTTCGCCGCGTTCCTCTATTTCGACCTGTCGTTCATGGTCTGGGTGATCCTGGGCCCGCTGGGCGTCGCTATCGCCAAGGACTTCGGCCTCGACCCGGCTCAGAAGGGGCTGATGGTCGCGATCCCCGTCCTGGCCGGCGCGCTGCTACGCTTGGTCAACGGCATCCTGGTCGACCGTATCGGCCCCAAGAAGACCGGCATGATCGGGCAGCTGATCGTGCTGGCGGGCCTGGCCGTGGCCTGGACCCTGGGGGTTCACAATTATCACCAGATCCTGGCGCTGGGCGTGGTGCTGGGCGTGGCCGGCGCCTCGTTCGCGGTCGCCCTGCCGCTGGCCTCGCGCTGGTATCCGCAGGAGCACCAGGGCCTGGCCCTGGGTATCGCCGGCGCCGGCAACTCGGGCACGGCCCTGGCCGCGCTGTTCGCGCCGATGCTGGCCAAGACCTTCGGCTGGCAGAACGTCATCGGCCTGGCCGCCATCCCGCTGGCCGTGGCCTTCGTCGTCTACATGCTGCTGGCCAAGGACGCCCCCGAGCAGCCCGCGCCCAAGAAGCTGGCCGAATATCTCGACGTCCTGAAGGTCCCGGACGCCTGGTGGCTGATGCTGCTCTACGGCGTCACCTTCGGCGGCTTCGTCGGCCTGGCCTCGTCGCTGACCATCTATTTCAACGCCGAATATGGCCTGGATCCGGTGATCGCCGGCTTCTTCACCGCCGCCTGCGTCTTCGCCGGCTCGTTCATCCGTCCGGTGGGCGGCGCCCTGGCCGACCGTCATGGCGGCGTGCGCACCCTCAGCGTCGTCTACGCCCTGGCGGCGCTGGGCCTGGGCGTCGCCAGCTTCAAGCTACCGACGGCCTGGTTCGCCCTGGCGGCCCTGATGTTCTCGATGCTGGCCCTGGGCGCCGGCAACGGCGCGGTGTTCCAGCTGGCGCCCCAGCGGTTCCGCAAGGAGATCGGCGTCATGACTGGCCTGATCGGCATGACCGGCGGCATCGGCGGCTTCTACCTGGCCTCGACCCTCGGCCTCGCCAAGAAACTGACCGGCGACTACCAGATCGGCTTCCTCGGCTTCGCCGCCCTGGCGCTCTTCGCGCTCTTGGCCCTGCACGGCCTGAAAGCCCGCTGGCGCGCCGTCTGGCCGACCCTGCACGGCGACGCCGCTCCCGTCCGCGTCTGACCTCCCATTCCTCCGCAACGAGCTAGAACCATGACCAAGGAAAAGCTGGTCGTCATCGGCAACGGCATGGCCGGTTGCCGGGCGGTCGAGGAAATCCTCAAGCGCGATCCCGAGCGCTACGAGATCGCCATCTTCGGCGCCGAGCCGCGGGTGAACTACAACCGCATCATGCTGTCGCCAGTGCTGGCGGGCGAGAAGACCTTCGACGACATCGTCATCAACGACGAGGCCTGGTACCGCGACAACGGCATCGCCCTGCACGCCGGCCGCTGGGTCACCGGGGTCGATCTCGATGCCCGCAAGGTGATCGCCGAGGGCGGCCTGGAAGTCGCCTACGACAAGCTGATCCTGGCCACCGGCTCGGATCCGTTCCGCCTGCCGCTGCCGGGCGCCGACCTTTCGGGCGTGGTCACCTTCCGCGACCTCGACGACGTCGACGCCATGATCGCCGCCTCGGCCAAGCCCGGCGCCCGCGCCGTGGTCATCGGCGGCGGCCTGCTGGGCCTGGAAGCCGCCTACGGCCTGGCCCGTCGCGGCATGGGCGCCACCGTCGTCCACCTGATGGACGTGCTGATGGAGCGCCAACTCGACGAGAGCGCCGGCTACCTGCTGCGCGAGGCTCTGCTGGAGCGCGGCGTCGAGACCGTGCTCGGCGCCCACTCCGAGGCCATCGTCGGCGAGGACGGCAAGGTCACGGGCCTGAAGCTGAAGGACGGCCGCGTCCTGCCTTGCGACATCCTGGTGATGGCCGTCGGTATCCGCCCGAACGCTACCCTGGCCAAGGCTTCGGGGCTTCAGGTCAATCGCGGCATCATCGTCGATGACGCCATGCGCACCTCCGACCCGGCGGTGTTCTCGGTCGGCGAGTGCGTCGAGCACCGCGGCAACTGCTACGGCCTGGTGGCGCCCATCTGGGACATGTGCCGGGCGCTGGCCGAGGAACTGACCGACGGGGAGGGGGCCTATCAGG
>CBINOL010000146.1:0-11463 GCA_966252285.1 uncultured Caulobacter sp. | reverse complement strand
GAGCTGTCGCGAAGCGACTGAGGGGGCTTGAAACCCCCAGAACCCCTCCTATCTCCAATAAGCGGGCCGGGCCCCTCTGGCGCAGCGTCTTCACATCCCCTCCGAAGACGCGCGTGATGTCGGACCGCATCGGGTGTTCTCGATGTCTGGGTCCGGGCTTCCCTCCCCCTCGTGCCGGATCCTACATCGGGAACCCCGTCTCCATTCTTGGACCAGGGACCCGAACGACCCATGCCTCTTCTGATGTGCCCCAACTGCGATGGCTCCATGCAGGCCGTGCAGCGCGCCGGCGTCGAGTTCGACATGTGCCCCAAGTGCCGGGGCGTATGGCTCGATCGTGGCGAGCTCGAGAAGCTGATGGCGATGGAGCGCGAGGACGCGCAAGGCGCCGCCGCGCCGCCATCCGGCCCGTCGCCCTTCGGCCGTCCCCAGCCGACCTATGAACAGCGGCCCGAGCCGCGCCGCTACGACGACAACTGGCGTGACGGTCACAAGCGTCACGACGACCGCAAGCACTACGACCGCGACGACGACTATCGCCGCCACGGCCACCACAAGAAGAAGCGCTTCGATCTCTTCGACATCTTCGACTGACGATCCGCGCAAGAGGACCATGAACCACTTCAAGACCTTCGCCCTGCTGGCCGGCCTGACGGCCCTGTTCGTCGGGGCCGGCTACATGATCGGCGGCCCGACCGGCATGCTGATCGCCTTCGTGCTGGCCGCCGGCATGAACGTCTTCTCGTACTGGAACGCCGACAAGATCGTGCTGCGGGCCTACGGCGCCGTCGAGGTCGACGAGAGCCACCCCGAGCCGCTGGTGCGCAACTACGCCCGCGACGTGGCCGACCTGGCGCAGCGCGCGGGCCTGCCCATGCCGCGCGTCTGCATCATCGACAGCGAACAGCCCAACGCCTTCGCCACCGGCCGCAATCCCGAGAACGCCGCCGTCGCCGCCACCACGGGGCTTCTGGCCATGCTCGACCGCGACGAGATCCGCGGCGTCATGGCCCACGAGCTGGCCCACGTGAAGAACCGCGACACCCTGACCATGACCGTGACGGCGACCATCGCCGGCGCGATCTCGGCCCTGGCCAACTTCGCCTTCTTCTTCGGCGGTTCGCGCGAGGACGACGAGCGTCCGGGCGGGATCATCGGCGCGATCGCCCTGGCCATCCTGGCGCCCATCGCCGCCATGCTGGTGCAGATGGCCATCAGCCGTTCGCGCGAGTACGAGGCCGACCGGGTGGGCGCGCAGATCGCCGGCGACAACCGCGGCCTGGCCCGTGCGCTGGAGAAGATCGACGCCTATGCGCGCGGCGGCGTGGTCAATCACGAGGCCGAGCGCAATCCGGCCACGGCCCACATGTTCATCATCAACCCGCTGGCCGGTCGCGGCGCCGACAACCTGTTCTCGACCCACCCGGCCACCCACAACCGGATCGAGGCCCTGATGAAGCTGGCGATCGGGCAGGGGACGCGTCAGCGGCTGGAGACGGCCGTCCCGACCAGCGGCCCCAGCCGCCGGCCGGGGCCCTGGAGCTAGAAACGAGGAAGGCGGCGGGGACACTCCCCGCCGCCTTTGTTTTTGGCTCTTCAACTCGTCATCCCGGCCGAGCGAAGCGCAGAGCCGGGAGCCCGGAGACTGGGCTCCGCACCTGGATCACCTGCCCAACGGTCGCCACCGCAGTGCGTCGGCCCCTGGGTCCCGGATAAGCCCTGCGGGCTTTCCGGGATGACGAAATAGGTGGAACACGAAGGACGCCTTCTACCTATCGCGCCGCCGCCGGGGCCGTCCCGCGCGCCGGCTCTTCGTCTTCGTCCTCGTTGAGGGCGCCGAGCTCGCCGCTCAGCCGCGCCTT
The DNA here is from genome assembly GCA_966252285.1 of uncultured Caulobacter sp. Taxonomy (GTDB): domain Bacteria; phylum Pseudomonadota; class Alphaproteobacteria; order Caulobacterales; family Caulobacteraceae; genus Caulobacter. The sequence continues at coordinate 9,601 of CBINOL010000146.1, read as the reverse complement.
GCGGCCATAGACGATCTCGAACAGCGGGCTGGCCATCAGCGTGGTGACGATGGCCATGACCACCAGCATCGAGAACAGCGCCGGGCCGATGATGCCCTTCTGCAGGCCGATGTTGATGATGATCAGCTCCATCAGGCCGCGGGCGTTCATCAGCGCGCCGATGCCCATGGCCGTGGCGTTGTCCTGGCCGGTGAGGCGCGCGGCGGCCCAGCAGGCCAGGCCCTTGGCGGCGATCGAGCCGGCCAGGATGACCAGGGCGACGCCGGCCAGGGCCCAGCTGTTGACCACGGTCAGCTGGGTGTTGAGGCCCGAGAAGGTGAAGAACATTGGCACCAGCAGGGCCAGGGCGAAGGGTTCCAGTTGCTTCTTCAGCTCGCGGGTCAGGAGGCCGCGCGGCATGGCCGCGCCGAGGATGAAGCCGCCGAACACCGAGTGCAGGCCGGCCGCGTCCATGGCCCAGGCGCTGAGCATGAACAGCACCACGATCACACCGAGCAGGGTGGGGGTGACCTTGCCCTCGCGCTCGGCCCAGCGGCCCAGCGGGGCCAGGAGCTTGGGACCCAGGGTCAGCATGAACAGGGCGAACAGGCCGCCGCCGATGATCGCCTTCAGGGCCACGGCCGCGCCGCCGCCCAGGCTGGCCAGCACGATGGCCAGCACCGTCCAGGCGCCGGCGTCGTCGATGGCGCCCGCCGACAGCGACAGTGAGCCGAGCGGCGTGCGGGTGAGGCCGCGCTCCTGAATGATGCGGGCCAGCACCGGGAAGGCGGTGATCGAGATCGCCGCGCCCATGAATAGCGTGGCCTGGAACGGCTGCACGCCCTTGCCGAACAGGTTCAGGTTCATCAGCCAGGGCGTCAGCAGGATGGCGACCAGGAACGGCGCGGTCATGCCCGACAGCGACACGGCCATGGCGCTTTTGGCGTTGGCCTTGAAGTGGTCGCTGCGGAAGCCGATGCCGACCAGGAACATGTAGAGGCCCACGCCCAGCTGGGCGCCGACATACAGGATCGACTTGGTCTCCTTGGGGAACAGCATGTGCTGGAGGTCGGGGGCCAGAAGCCCCAGCAGCGACGGCCCCAGGATCACGCCGGCGATCATCTCGCCCACCACCTGCGGCTGGTCGAAGAACCGCTTCACCACCCAGCCCATCGCGCGGCAGGCCGCCACGATCACCGCCATCTGCAGGAAAAAGGCTACGCTCAACTCAGCCGTCGTCATGCGGCCGTCCCCCTTCGATCCGCCGCGTGACGCGGTCGCGTTTCATCCCTGCGTCGACGCTAGCAACGAACGCTGTTCTGGACAACGTTGTCAGAATTGAATGTTACCGTTCACTGTGGAGGCTGGACCCAAAGCTTTCGTGTGGGAGGCCCGATGATGATCCGGAACCTGGCGGCGGCCCTTGCGGCCCTGGCCCTGACGGCGGGCGCAGCGCCCTACACCGTGGCTCCAGGTCTGTTCCGCGCCGGCGAGCCGGATCTGGGCCTGAAGGCCGCGCCGGGTACCGAGACCTTCACCGTCTTCGCGCCGACGGACGGCTCCGACAAGTTCAGCAACGGGGTCGTCCTCATCCCCTTCAAGGGCCGTCTCTACGCTCAGTGGCAGAGCTCGGCCCGCGACGAGGATTCCGCCGACACCTGGGTGGCCTACGCCGCCAGCGACGATGGCCGGACCTGGAGCGCGCCCAGGGTTCTGGCGCCGGCCGGGCAGGGCGGGTTGATGCGCTCCAGCGGCGGCTGGTGGACGGACGGGCGGACCCTGGTCGCCTATGCCAATGTCTGGCCCGAGGGTTTCCAGTCAGGCGCGGGCGGATACGCCGAATATCGCACCAGCCGCGACGGCGTGACCTGGAGCGAGCCCAGGCGGGTCATGGGCGCCGACGGCGCGCCGGTCGAGGGCGTGATCGAGCAGGACCCGCACCTGATCGACGGTCGGGTGATGACCGCCTTCCACCTGCGGCCGGGCATGATCGCCAAGCCGTTCTTCACCGACGATCCGCTGGGCGTGTCAGGCTGGACGCAGGGGAGAATGGAGAACCTGCCGCGCGACGCCTCGAACGCTGCGGCCGCCCACGAGCGTCGCCTCAGCCGCGAGATCGAGCCCAGCCTCTTTCGCCGGGGCGACGGCTGCGCGGTGATGGTGTTCCGCGACGAAGAACTGAGTTTTCGCCAACTGGCGTCGGAAAGCTGCGACCGGGGCGTCTCGTGGACGACGCCGGTCCTGACCGCCATGCCCGACGCCCGGGCCAAGCAGAGCGCCGGCAACCTGCCGGACGGAACGGCCTATCTGGTCAACGCGCCCAACAGCGATCGGCCCCGCCTGCCGCTGGCGGTGACCCTGTCCGCCGACGGCCGGACCTTCGATCGCAGCTTCCGCTTGCGCGGCCAGGGCGACCTGCAGCCGCTGCGTTTCGAGGGCAAGTATAAGCGGCCGGGCTACCACTATCCCAAGAGCGTGGTCTGGAACGGCGCCCTGTGGGTCGGCTACGCGGCCAACAAGGAGGACGTGCAGGTCACCCGCGTGCCGCTGCCAGCTCTGAAGGTCGGACGCTAGGGTCTCACCGCCGTCGGCGGCGGGAACTGATCGAGCTCCCAGGTCGTCGACGCATAGGGCGAGTAGCTCATGTAGGGGGACGGCTGGGTCCACTGCGGCTCGTAGCCGTGGCTGAGGGGCTGCATCGGGACCCGGGTCGGCGGCAAGGGGGGCTCATACACCCAACCGACGCGCACCCCGCAGGCCCGGAAGTCTGTGGCGCTGTCGGCGCGGCAGCGGAAGCCGTCGGCGGTCGCCTGGCAGTCGTCGACCGTGACGGCCGGCTTGAAGCAGGTTCCCCTGCGCTTGGCCTTGGCCTGGGCCTTGTCGGTGGCCAGGCGCATGGCCTCTTCCCGGGTGGAGGCCTTGGCCCAGTGCCAGTTCGACGCCACCGCGCCGCCGGCCGCCAATGACATCGCCAGTCCGATCAGGATGACCTGAGCCTTCATGTCGCGTCCTCCCGCGTTTCGGAGGATTTCGACAGGCGAGCGAGCAGACGTCAACAATCTTTGCGGGCGTCGCGCTGCGCATTCCACCTTTGGGATTACTGCACCAGCGGCGCGCGCGAGGGGTCCTGCCGAACGATCTCGCGGATGCCGACCAGGGTGGTGAACGAGCGCACGCGGCGGTCGTCGTTCAGCACCTCGTTGGTGAAGGCCTCGTAGGCCTCCATGGTGGGCACGGTGACCAGCAGCACGAAGTCGGTGCTGCCAGTGACGTGCCAGGCGCTGAGCACCTCCTTGCGGGCGGCCACCCCGGCGGCGAAGGCGTTGTAGATCGCGCTGCCCTCGCGCTCCATCTGCACCAGCACGTGCATGGTCAGGCCGGCGTTGAGGCGGGCGGGATCGACGATGGCGACGTCGGCGACGATCACGCCTTCCTTGCGCAGCCGCCGCAGGCGGCGCAGCACGGCGCTCTCGGAAAGCCCGACCTTTTCGGCCAGGCTGCGGGCCGGCTCCAGGTTGTCGCGCCGCACCAGTTCGAGCAGGCGACGGTCGAAGTTGTCGAGGGTGACGGATTTCGTCATCTGATCTGCTCATCTCGCCTGTTTCAGGCGGTATACGACGAATTTCGGCGAGAAGCGCCAGTCATCCGGGACTAGGTTGCGCTCATGTCCGCCGCCGCCATTCGCCGCCCCGCGCTCGACGCGCTGTTGCCCTATGCGGCCCTGTTCGGCGGCATGGTGACGCTGGCCGGCGGTACGTCCTTCGCCAAGAGCCTGTTTCCGGCGATCGGCGCCCAGGGCGTCTCGGCCTATCGTGTCGGCTTTGCGGCGGTGCTGCTGCTTCTGCTGTGGCGGCCGTGGCGGTTTCGCCTGACGCGCCAGGATCTCCTGGGCGTCGCGTTCTACGGCGCGGCGACCGGGGTGATGAACCTCTGCTTCTACATGGCGCTGCGGACCATTCCGCTGGGCGTGGCCATCGCCATCGAGTTCCTCGGCCCGCTGACCCTGTCGCTGCTGCACGCGCGCAAGGTCAGCCATTTCCTGTGCATCGGCCTGGCCGCGTTCGGCCTGTTGCTGCTCCTGCCGCTGAAGCTGGGCGGGCCGGCGCTCGACCCGGTCGGCGTGGGCTTCGCCCTGGCGGCGGCGGTCTGCTGGGCGCTCTACATCATCGCCGGCAAGCGTATCGGCCACCTGCACGGCGGCCGCTCGGTGGCCATGGGCATGAGCGTGGCGGCCCTGATCGTGGTGCCGTTCGGCGTCGCCTCGGCCGGCGCGACCCTGCTCGACCCGCACCTGATGCTGCTGGGCCTGGTGGTCGCCGTCTGCTCCAGCGCCGTGCCCTATTCGCTGGAAATGGTCGCCCTCAAGCGCATCCCCAAGCGCACCTTCGGGGTGATGCTCAGCGTCGAACCGGCTATCGGGGCCATCGCCGGCCTGCTGGTGTTGTCCGAGCACCTGTCGCTGCAGCAGTGGGCCGCCATCGCCTGCATCGTCGCAGCCTCGGCCGGCGCCATCCTGACCACGACGCCCGAAAATGCGGTGGTCGAGGATCCCGAGGCGCTGGAACGGCCTGGGGCCTAGGGCGCCTCGACCGGCATCAGGCGGCTGTATTCCCAGGCCCAGGGCATGCCGGTCTCGCCCAGCGCCGCCTTGACCACCGACGGGAAGATCCGCTGGCCGTCGCCGCTGTTGGTCAGAACCACGACGCAGCGTCGGCGCTTTTCGACGCAGACCATCATGTTGTCGGTGATGTCGTTGTGCCCGCCCTTGAAGAAGGCCCGGCCCTGCGGACCTTCGAAGGCGACCACGCCGACGCCCGCCGCCAGCTTGATCCTGGCGTTGTCGGGGTTGGTCTCCTCCGACAGGGTCGGGAACTCCGAGCGCGAGACGATCGGCAGGCTGCCACGCGTGAACTCGGCGCGGGCCTTCTTCGACAGCCCCCACCCTTTGGCCATGGCCGCCGCCAGCTTGCCCATGTCGTCGATGGTGGTGTCCAGCGAACCGGCCGCCTTGACGCTGGAGCGATCGTCGTGCGGCTGCCACTTGCCGCCTTCCTCGCGGCCGTCGGCGATGTCGGGGGCGAAGTCGTCGCGCCAGACCATGCCCGAGCGGCTCATGCCCAGCGGCTTGAACAGGCGCTTATCCATGTCCTCGCCGACCTTCACGCCTAGCCCCTGCTCGATGACGAACTGCATCAGGTTGATGCCTTCGCCGGCATAGGCGTAGCGGCTGCCGGGCGCGAACTTGATGTCGAGCTTCTCGTCGGGGTTCAGCCAGCGGAAGTTGGGAAAGCCCGCCGAATGGGTGAGCAGGATGCGCGGCGTGATCTTCCGCCAGCGCTCGTCGCCCGCCAGGTCGGCATAGGCCTTGTAGTCGGGCAGGGGCTTGGGAAGGTAGGCCGCGATCGGCGTGTCGAGGTCGAGCTTGCCGTCGTCGACCAGCATCATGACATAGTAGGCGAACACCGCCTTGGTGATCGAGGCGGCGTACATCACCGTCTGGGGCTTGAGCGGATCGCCCTTCTCGTTGCGGACGCCTTGAGCCGTCACATGCGCGACCTTGCCGTCCTCGATCACGGCGACGGCCACGCCGGGGACCTTGCCCAGGGTCATCAGCCGGGCGATCTCGGCGTCGAGTTTGTGATTTTCGGCATGCGCCGACCCGGCGGCCAGACACACGGCGGCCGCCGCCCACGCCAAAGACTTTCCACGCATTTCCCTAGGCCCCACGGTTGCGCGCACCCTCGCGCCGGGCGACCTTGGAGCCCATGGGCGTCATTTTCAACCGCCGCGTGCTTCTGGCCGGGCTGCTGCTTTCAGGATGCGCGACCGTTCCGTCGCGGCCGCCCCGCCTGTTGCCGGGCGACCCGGAGCTCTATGGAGAGCTTGAGCCGCTGCTCGATGTCCGCTCGGAAGCCGACGCCCTGGTGATCCGCCTGAAGTCGCAGGGCTGCCTGCGCAAGGAGGATCTGCGGTTCTTCGTCGAGGGCAAGGATGCGATCCCCGATGTCGCCTTTGCGCGCAGGAGGCTGGAGACCTGCAGGACGACGGGGCCAGGCTCGGCGGAGATAAGGTTCGGCTGGAGCGAGTTGGGCATCGCGGGCGCGACGGCGGTGCGGGTGCTCAATCCGATCGGGAAAGCCGGCTAGCGCGAGGGCTTCTGGATCAGGCCGGCCTTGGCGGGCGCGCCCCGCCTTTCCAGTTCACGATGCAGGCAGGTGATCAGGTCGTAGGGGGCGTCTTGCGGGGCGATCAGCTGCGGCCATCCGTCCGAGCCGATATGCAGCCACTCGCGCGGCGCGTCGCAGGCCTTGGCGACGGCGTCCAGCTGTTCAGGGCTGGGCGGCGCGGCGACCGGCTTGGGGGAGCAGCCGGCGATTACCGCGAGAGCGGCGAATGCGAGCGAAAGTTTCATGCGGTGAAGCTTGGGGCGACCTGGACGCGAAGGTCAACCGACGGGGCTGATCAGCCCTTGGGCGTAAAGCGTTCGACCATCCAGGGCAGCACGCGGGCGGGACGCTTGGCGGCGATGTCGATCAGCACCCAGTCGGTGCGGCTCTGGGCGCACATCTCGCCGTCGGGGCCGTCGATGCGGACGTAGCGCTCGAAGCGCGGCCCCTTCAGCTCGCCCACCCAGGTATAGCCGGTGGCGATCTCGTGCGGCAGCAGTTCGCGGCGGTAGTCGATCTCGTGGCGGCGGGCGACCCAGCTCCAGGGAGCCCGCTCCTCTTCCGAGGCCCAGGCTTCCCAGTGCGCGATCGCCAGGTCCTGGGCCCAGCCCAGATAGACCACGTTGTTGACGTGGCCGTTGGCGTCGATGTCCGACGCCTTCGGCTCGAAGGTCAGAGGGAAGGCGTCGCTGGGCGGGACGAAGAGGCGGCTCACCCGGTCAGGCCGCGATGACGCCCTGCTCGATCAGGAACGACTTCAGTTCGCCCGACTGGAACATCTCGCGGACGATGTCGCTGCCGCCGACGAACTCGCCCTTCACGTAGAGCTGGGGAATGGTCGGCCAGTCGGTGAAGGTCTTGATGCCCTGGCGCAGCTCGTCGTCCTGCAGCACGTCGACGCCGACGAACTCGACGCCCAGGTGGTCGAGGATCTGCACGGCCACCGACGAGAAGCCGCAGCGCGGCTGGTCGGGCACGCCCTTCATGAACAGCACGACGGGGTGTTCGGCCACCGTCTTGGCGATGAATTCGATGGCGGGGGAGGCGGCGACGTCGGTCATGGGGAGGAATTCCTTGGCGGTAACCCCTCAGCTAGGCGCCGGAGGGCCCCTGGTCAAGCGCGGCGCTTGGTCCCGGCGGCCTGTTCGGCCGAAAAACGAGCCATCTCGATCTGGGCGGCGCAGCCGGTCGGCAGGTCGCGCTCAACCACGGCGGCCAGGGCCTCGAGCTTGTCGCGCTTGGTGGTGATGACCTGCACCGTGGCCAGCGAAGGCTCGGTCAGGGCGTAGCCGAGGCAAAGCTCCTGGCCGGTCCAGCCGGCGGTGTTGTCGAGGAAGTCGTAGCCGCCGAGATTGGCCAGCGGGTCGGTGCGGCGCCGCCACAGCGACGGCTTCTTGAAGATCGGCTTGGCCTCGCGCTCGCGGATGCTCTGGGGCCAGAAATCCTCGCCGATCACCGCCACGTCGCGGGCCACGGCGGCGCGGATGCGATTGCGCTCCGCCCAGCCCGACGACAGGTTGAACGGCGCGGCCAGGGCGTCGAACATGCCTCCGGCCAGGTGGCGGTCCTGGCCCTCGCCGCGGCTGGCCAGGCCCAGCGAGCGGATCAGGCCCGACTGGCGCAGCCCCATCAGCGCGGCCATCGCCGTCGGCGGGAAGGCCGAGCCCGGGTCGTCGACCGTGACGAGGTCCACATAGGACAGGCCGCAGCGCTCGACGGCGGTGTCCACCAGGTCGTGGATCGCCTGGGCGCTGAGAAGCTCGCCGCCGCTGCGCAGGCGCCAGCCGACGAACAGCAGCCGGCGCTCGATCGTGGTCAGGGACTCGCCCACGCCCTCCAGCAGGGCGTTGGACGAGCCGTGGACCTCGAAGCTGTTGATGCCCGCTTCCAGGGCCGTGAAGATCAGATTGCGCCAGTCCTTGCCGCTCATGCGCGGGTGGTCGGCGAGCCGCAGCGTCACCGCCGAGATCGCCATGCCCGCCTTGCCGAAAGGACGATAGCGCAAGGCCGCTACTCCGCCGGGGCCGCGGTTTCGAGCGCCAGGGCGTGGAGCTCGCCGCCCAGCACGTCGGCCAGGGCGCGGTTGACCATCTGGTGCTGCTTGACGCGGGTCAGGCCGCGGAAGGCGGGCGAGACGATGCGCGCCTTGTAGTGATCGCCGTCGCCGGCCAGATCGGTCAGCACGATCTCGGAATCCGGAAAGGCCGCGTTCAGGCGGGCTTCGAGCACGTCGGGCGCCATGGGCATGGGGCGGAGTCTCCGATCCTTGGAAGGGCTAGATGCCCGATAAACCTTAAGATCGCGCATATGGCGGGCGTCGCGGCCGGAAGCAATCGCCGATCGGTCGGCCAGTTGCGTCCAGGTCGTCGGGATGATCAAAACAGGCGAAAGCCGCGTTCCGTAACGGCGGAGACCGTCCGCGCGGCAGGGAGTTCCAATGCGTTCGACGTTCGCGGCCAGCCTGCTGGCGATCCTTCTGAGCGGCCTTGCCGCGCCCGCCATGGCCGCTCCTGGCGACCTGGCCCTCGATGATGTGAAGATCCTGTCGGCCGACGCCATGCAGGGGCGCGCGCCGGGGACGCCGGGCTCGCAGCTGGCGCGGACCTACATCCTCGAACGCTTCAAGACGATCGGCCTGGCCCCCATCGGCGAGGGCTTCGAGCAGCCGTTCCGCTTCACCCGCAAGGACGGGACGACGATCACCGGCGTCAACCTCGTGGCCCGCATCAAGGGAACGGCCCCGGACGGCAAGGCCCTGGTGGTCACCGCCCACTACGACCATGTCGGGGTCAAGAACGGCCAAGTCTACAACGGCGCCGACGACAACGCCTCGGGCGTGGCGGGCCTGCTGGCGGTGGCCGAGGCCTTCAAGGCAAAGCCGCCCAGGCATGATGTGCTGATCGTGGCGCTCGACGCCGAGGAGGGCGGCCTGCGCGGCGCCAAGGCCTTCGTCGCCCAGCCGCCGATCCCGCTGTCGGCCATCGGCCTGAACGTCAATTTCGACATGCTCAGCAAGAACGCCAAGGGCGAGCTCTACGCCGCCGGCGCCGCGCCGCAGCCGGCCCTGAAGCCGATCCTCGACGCCGTCGCCAAGACGGCTCCCGTCAAGCTGAAGCTCGGCCACGACACCGACGCCGACGGCAAGGAAAACAACTGGACCAGCCAGTCCGACCACGGCGCCTTCGCCGAGAAGGGCGTGCCGTGGGTCTATTTCGGGGTCGAGGATCACCCCGAGTACCACCAGCCCACCGACGACTTCGAGACCATCCCGCAGTCCTTCTTCAAGGCCTCGGTGGCGACCGTCGTCCTGGCGACGCGGGCCTTCGACGACCGGTTGGGGGAAGTGGCGCGCTAGAGAGCCTCGATCTGCGGGCGCTACGGCGGATGAAAACGCCCTACCTCCTCCCAGATGCTCCCCCTGAAGGGGGAGCTGTCGCGGAGCGACTGAGGGGGAA
>CBINOL010000145.1:0-11645 GCA_966252285.1 uncultured Caulobacter sp. | reverse complement strand
GGCGGATGCTGGAAAGCTTCAACCGCCTGCAGACCGCGCGAGGCTTCGCCGCGCTCGCGGTGCTGGCCGCCATGGGCGTGGCGCTGCACGCCGCCCTGGCCGCGGCCGAGGCCCGGCTGCTGGCCTGGTGGCGGGGGCGGTAGGGAAACAGCTCCCTTCCCCCTTGATGGGGGAAGGGTCGGGGATGGGGGTGATGCGGCGGTTCCGCCGCCGACGCCGTGACCACCCCCACCCAACCCTCCCCCATCGAGGGGGAGGGCTTTGTCTTGAATCCGACCCTCCGCACGGCGGCGTTAGGCGGCGATTAAGCGGCTTCGGCTAAGGGTTGCAGACTGACAAGACTCCGTCCGGACCGGCATGCGCCTCGTTCTGCCCCTGCTGCTGCTCGCCAGCGTCGCCGTTCCGGCGCACGCCGACGACGTGCGCGAAAGCCGCTACGGCCCGCGCAGCCCGCGCGCCCAGGCCGCCGCCTCGGCCTATCGCGGACCGATGCTGGGCTGGGCCGGCAAGGTCGAGGCGCCCACGGCGCCCGCCCCTGACGAAACCGCCGCCCGCGCCGTGGAGCGCCCCGCGCCGATCGCCGCCTGGGCCGGCTACGCCAACGCCCCGGCCGCGCCGCCGCCTCCCCAGCAGGTCCAGCCGCAGCCGCGCTACGCCCCGCAAGCCGCGACCCAGGCTCCCCGCCCGCAGGGCGCCCTGCCGACCAGCCTCTACAGCCCGGCCGCAGCCGCCGCCCAGATCGCCCCTGCAAGGCCCGCCGCGCCGCGCGTCTATCCATCGTCCGAACTGGCCGGCGGGCCTCCTCCCGTGCAGACGCCCGTCCAGGCGCCGCAGCCCCAACCGCGCCCCGCCCTGCCCCCCGCGCAGGTCGCCGCCGCGCCGGCCTACGCCAATCCCCGCGCCGCCGAAGGCCTGGCGCCGCGCACCTATTCGGTGGGCCGGATGTTCGGCCTGACGCCGGACCAGATCGCCGCCCCCGGCCCGCCCAACACGGTGCTGATGGCGGTCGATCCGGCCGCCGTGGCCACCGCCCCCATGGACGACGAGCCCCAGCACGGCTCGGCCGACTGGCTGGCGGAGGCCGCCCGGGACGCCGGCCGCGATACCTCGACCTCGGCGTCGCGCAAGAAGAAGACCACCGCCCAGGAGAGCGATTTCTGATGCTGCAATCGCGGCTGCATGACCTGATCGCCCTGGCCGACGAGCCCTCCAGCGCCAAGCGGCGCGAGCTGCTGCGCGGGGTGACCGACCTGTTCTTCACCGCCGACGATCACGGCGCGGTGGAGATGGGCCTGTTCGACCAGGTGATGGGCCAGCTGGCCGGCGAGATGGAAGAGGCCGTGCGCGTCGAGCTGGCCGAGCGCCTGGGCCAGTCGGCCGCGCCGCCGCCGAGCCTGACCCGCAACCTGGCCGCCGACAGCATCGCCGTGGCCCGCCCGATCCTGACCGGCGCGACCCCGCTGTCGGACGCCGATCTGCTGCACGTGGCCCAGACGCAGGGCCAGGAGCACCTGCGGGCGATCTCCAGCCGGGCCCACGTGCCCAGCGCCGTCTCCGACGCCATCGTCGCGCGCGGCGACGACGACACCCTGGGCGTCCTGATCCGCAACGAGGGCGCGGAGTTGTCGCGCAAGGCTCACGAGACGGTGGTCGACCGCGCCGCCGCCAACCCGGCCCTGCACGAGGCGGTGATCGACCGCCAGAGCCTGCCGATCGACCTGCTCAACGAGATGTATTTCGTGGCCGAGGCGCGGCTGCGCGACCGGATCATGGCCCGCAACGAGAGCGTCGACCCGGCGGTGCTGGAGGCGGCCCTGGCCGCCGGCCGCAACCGCCTGGCCGCCCGCGACGGGGCCCTGCCGGCCGACTACGACGCCGCCATGCACGAGCTTGGCCTGATCAAGGCCCGCGGCCGCATCACGCCCCAGGCCCTGGCCAGCATGCTGCGCGCCAAGCAGACCAGCCTGTTCCTGTGCGCCCTGTCGGACATGGCCGACATCGACTTCCACACCGCCCGCAAGATCCTTGAGCGCAAGGAGCTCGACGGCCTGGCCGTGGTCTGCAAGGCCGCCGACTTCGACCGCGCCCTGTTCCTGACCTTCGCCCTCCTGATCCTGGATCCGTCCGACGAGGTGATGGGCAAGGCCAAGGCGTATGGCGAGCTCTACACCGCCCTGCCCCGCGAAAGCGCCCTGCGCACCATCCGCTTCTGGCGCCTGCGCCGCACCACTGGCGCGGTGGCGGCGGCCTGATAATTCCTCTCTCGTGGAGAGAGGGAGGGGCCCATCGCCACGGGCGATGGGAGGGCGAGAGGGTACGCCCTCTCCACTCCATCACTTCCGTCATCCCGGCCGCGGCGTAGCGGAGAGCCGGGACCCAGGAGCCGGCGCAGGGCGTCGGCTACAGCCTGGGCGACGAACCCTGGCGCGGCGCCCAGTCCCCCTGGGTCCCGGACAAGCGCTGCGCGCTTTCCGGGATGACGAGCGGGGGTTGCCGGCGGGGATCTGCTTGAAGCGGTGAAACCTCTCACCCTCCCGCGCCTGCGGCGCGGGCCCCTCCCTCTCTCTCAGAGAGAGGGATCAGGAGAACGAAAAAGGGGAGCGCCTTGCGACGCTCCCCCTTCCGGCTTTTAGATCGCCTCCCCCGGAGGGGAAGCCCTTAGAACTCTTCCCAGCTGTCCACCGCCAGGGCGGCCGAGCCTTCGGTGGCGAAGGCGGCGGCGCGGGCCTGGGCGGCGCGGGCGGGGCTGGCGGCCGGGCGCGAGGCCGGGGTGGCGGCTCGCGGGGCCGAGGCGGCCATGGCGGCGCCGGCGACCTTGAAGCGGCCGACCTGCACGGCCAGCTCGCCGGCCTCGCCCTTCAGCGAGTGGGTGGCGGCGGTGGCTTCTTCCACCATGGCGGCGTTCTGCTGGACGACCTGGTCCATCTGGTTCACCGCGACGTTCACCTGGTGCAGGCCGGTGGACTGCTCCTGGGCGCTGGCGGCGATCTCGCCGACCAGGGCGTCGATGCTGGCCACCTGGTCGACGATGGCGCGCAGGGCCTCGCCGGTCTGGCCGACCAGGGACACGCCCGCCTCGACCTGCTGGGTCGAGGTCGAGATCAGGCCCTTGATCTCCTTGGCCGCTTCGGCCGAGCGCTGGGCCAGGGCCCGCACTTCCTGGGCCACGACCGCGAAGCCCTTGCCCGCGTCGCCCGCACGCGCGGCCTCGACGCCGGCGTTCAGGGCCAGGAGGTTGGTCTGGAAGGCGATCTCGTCGATCACGCCGATGATGTTGCCGATCTGGCCCGAGGACTGCTCGATGCTGGCCATGGCGCCGACCGCCTGGTCGACGATGCGGCCCGAGCGCTCGGCGCCGGTGCGGGCGCCGGCCACGAGGCTAGAGACTTCCTTGGCGCCCGAGGCAGTCTTGCGCACCGTGGCGGTGATCTGGTCGAGGGCCGCGGCGGTCTCTTCCAGGCTGGCGGCCTGCTGCTCGGTGCGGCGCGACAGGTCGTCGGAAGCCTGGGCGATCTCTTCCGAACCGGCGCGGATGCCGCCGGCGGCGCCGTTGATGCCGCGCATGGCCTCTTCCAGGCGGGCGGCGGCGGCGTTGAAGTCGGTCTTCAGCTGCTCGGCGTCGGGCGCGAAGGCGGCGGTGATGCGGAAGGTCAGGTCGCCGTTCGACAGGTGGCCGAGGGCCTCGGCGAGGGCCGAGACGGCGACGGCGTCTTCCTGGGCCTTGCGGGCCTTGTCGGCCTCGACGCGGGCGCGCTCGGCCTCGGTCAGGCGGCGCTGCTCGACGGCCTCGTCTTCCAGGCGCAGCTTGTGGATGGCGGCGTCCTTGAAGCTCAGCACGGCCTGGGCCATCTGGCCGACCTCGTCCTTGCGGCCAACGGCGGGGACGTCGACGGTGTTGTCGCCCGAGGCCAGGCGGCGCATGGCGGCGGTCATGGCGGCCACCGAGGCGCCGATGGTGCCCGACAGCATCCAGCCCATCAGGCCGGCGATGACCAGGGCGGCGATCCCGCCGACCACCAGCGACAGGATGGCCATGTCCATGGCGTCCTTCATTTCCTTGGCGCGCAGGGCCACGCGCTCGCCGGCGGCGGCGGTCAGCTCGTCCTGGACGGCGCGGATCTCGTCGAGGCTCTTGCGGCCCATCAGTTCGCCGGCGGAGACGCGGCCCATGACCGGATCGTTGGTCATCGCCGTCATAGCGGGCTCGGCGATGGTCTTGCGCCATTCGCCCATCGCGCCGCGCAGGCGCTGGATGCGGGCCTTCTGCTCGGGAACCGTGGTCTTGGCCTCGAAGGCGTCCAGCGCCTTGTCGAACTGGCCGACGCCTTCCTTGTAGGTCTGGGCGAAGCTGTCGTCGCCGAGCAGGGCGTAGGCGCGCAGGGCGTTCTGCTGCTCGAGGACCAGGGTCATCATCACCTCGGCCTCGGTGGCCAGGGAGAGACTGCGCTGGTTGGAGACCGAGGCCTCCTGGATGCGCTGCAGGCTGGTGAACACCACGCCCGAGGAAATCACGAAGGCGATGATCAGGGCGCTGAACGCGATCCCCAGCTTCGCCGAAATTTTCAGGTCGTTGAAACGCATCTCGCCCAGCCCCTGGCTCTCTTCTTTGATGAGCGCAGGAACTGAGCGAAAAAACTTAAGCAGAAATTGTAAAACGCCGGAATAACAGCGCTATTCTACTTAATCAGATGCGACACAACACCGCATCACCCATCTGAACAGTAGAAAGTTCACCTCCGAGATCACGGGTACGCGCGCCCGAATCCAGAGCGCCCTTGACCGCGGCCAGCAGGCGATCGGCGGCTTCGACTTCCTTCAGCGACCAGCGCAGGGCCATCTCGAACGACAGGATGGCGGCCAGCGGATTGGCCAGGCCCTTGCCGGCGATGTCGGGAGCCGAGCCGTGGATCGGCTCGTAGAGGCCCGGCTTGTTCGGGTCGCCGATGGCGGCCGAGGGCAGCATGCCCAGCGAGCCGGTCAGCATGGCCGCCGCGTCCGACAGGATGTCGCCGAACAGGTTGTCGGTGACGATGACGTCGAACTGCTTGGGGGCGCGCACCAGCTGCATGGCGCAGTTGTCGGCCAGGATGTGCTCCAGCTCGACGTCCGGGTATTCGCGGGCGTGCAGCTCGGTGATCACCTGCTTCCACAGCAGGCCCGATTCCATGACGTTCGACTTCTCGGCCGAGTGGACCTTGTTCTTGCGGCCGCGGGCCAGCTCGAAGGCCACGCGCCCGGCGCGCTCGATCTCGCCGGTGGTGTAGAGGGCGGTGTCGTAGCCCTTCTTCTGGCCGTCGGGCAGCACGTCGATGCCGCGCGGCTCGCCGAAATAGACGCCGCCGACCAGCTCGCGCACGAACATGATGTCCAGGCCCGAGACCAGCTCGGTCTTCAGGCTGGAGGCGCCGGCCAGGGCTTCGAAGCAGTAGGCCGGGCGCAGGTTGGCGTAGACGTTCATCGCCTTGCGCAGGTTCAGCAGGCCCGCTTCCGGGCGCAGGTGGCGCGGGGCGTCCGCCCACTTGGGACCACCGACGGCGCCCATCAGCACCGCGTCGCTGGCGAGCGCGCGATCACGCACCTCGTCGGTCAGCGGCGTGCCGTGGGCGTCGTAGCTGGCGCCGCCGTAGATGGCTTCCTCGACCACCAGGCTAGGCACGAGGGCGGCCGCCACGCGGCGCACCTCCGCGCAGACTTCCGGACCGATGCCGTCGCCGGGGAGCAGGAGAAGCGTAGCCATTTCAGATCTCGCGATAGGCGGAAACGTCGAAGGAGGACATGCGGCGCTCGTACACGCCGAGCTCGGCGCAGGCCGCGCGCCACGCGGCCATATGCGGCGAAGCGCGGTGGAAGGCCAAGGCCGCTTCGTCGGCGAAGTGCTCGAAAACCTGGATCAGCCCCGGATCGAGCCGATCCTCGGTGAGCGCATAGGCCAGGCAGCCCGGCTCGCCGCGCGTGCCGGCCACCTGGGCCAGCAGGTGCGGGCGCAGGTCTTCGAGGCGCTCGGGCGCGATGCGGATGGAGCCGGCGAGGATGATGGTCATTCAAAACACTCCCCCTTCCCCCTTGATGGGGGAAGGGTCGGGGATGGGGGTGGAAGCCTGTCAGGATGTAGCGCGAACCCAGCCGCCGCAGTCACCCCCACCCCAGCCCTCCACCATCAAGGGGGAGGGAGCACGCCTCAGGACTCCAGCCAGGGCTGGCCGATGGCGCGCTTGCTTTCGAAGACGTCGATGTCGGTGGCGTGCTGCAGGGTCTCGCCGATGGCGTCCAGGCCCTTCAGCATCTTGGCCTTGCGCACCGGATCGATCTGGAAGCTGAAGGTCTTGCCCGAGGGCGAGACCACCGTCTGGGCTTCCAGGTCGACGCTGACCATGTGGTTGCCGCCCTTGGCTTCGTCCATCAGCACCGCGACCTCGTCGGCCGCCAGCACCACGGGCAGGAGGCCGTTGTTGAAGCAGTTGTTGTTGAAGATGTCGGCGAAGCTGGTGGAGATCACGCACATGATCCCGAAGTCCATCAGGGCCCAGGGAGCGTGCTCGCGCGAGGAGCCGCAGCCGAAGTTGTCGCCGGCGATCAGCACGGACGAGCCCTTGTACTCCGGGCGGTTGAGCACGAAGTCGGCGATCTCGTTCCCGTTCGGATCGAAGCGGAAGTCGAAGAACAGGCCCTTGCCCAGACCCTCGCGCTCGACGGTCTTGAGGAACTGCTTGGGGATGATCTGGTCGGTGTCGATATTGGCCAGCGACAGGGGCGCGGCGCGGCCGTCGAGACGGGTGAAGGCTTGCATCTTCGCGCCTCTCCTCAGTTTTTCAGGGTCTGGGTCATGACCCAGCGTTCGGTACGGATGGTGGGGTCGTTGGGCGCCGGCGGCGTCGTCACGGTCTTGGTCTCGCACTCGGCCCGGGTCGGCAGACCCGTCTTGAGGTCGATCTCGTAGCGGCAGGTCTCGGCGCTCTCGACCCGGACGCCGGCCTCTTCGGGCGTGGTGAGCGTCGGGCCGACCCTCTCCTGGACGACGTCCTGGACCTGGGCCAGCAGCGCGTTCATGGCCTTGGCGTCGAACGTCTGGACGCGGCGCAGCACGGCCACGCCGCGCGCCTCGTCGACGCGCTCCAGCGTCAGCACCACGGGGATCCTGACGTCCTGGCCCGACGCGGACGGAAACACCTCTTCGCTGGTCACCGGCCCGCCGCCGGTGAACACGGCGTTGACCGGCGCGGCCAGCGTCATCTCGGCTTCCAGGAAGCCATGAGCGGCGTCCTCGGGCGGCATCTTCGACAGCGCCGACGTCGCCATGGCCACGTACTGGCGGTCCCTGTCGCTGCTGGCCGCGCCCTTGAGGGCCGCGCGCATGTCGCTGACGAACCGGGACCAATCCTCGATGCGCAGCGGCTTGAAGTCGCGGTCGGCGGCGTAGACCAGGCGCGACGGCGCGTCCGTCACGGCCTGCAGCCGCGACGTCCCCTCCGGCGGCCTGCGCTCGATCAAGGTGCGGGTGACGCGGTAGCCCTCGCCCTGGCGCTCGACGAGGCTTTCGTAGCGCGCGGACGACGAGGTCTGGTCGTAGCCCTGGCTGCCGTCGTTCTCGAGCATGAGGCGCGGCTCCTGGCTCGACTGCTCGATCGTCACCTCCACCCGCGCCGACGCGGGCAGGTTCAGCGGCGCCGAGAAGGTCGAGGCCAGCATCGCCAGGGCGACGACCGCGCTCATTCCGACAGCAGGGTTCGAACGTCGACCAGGTGGCCCGCGATCGCCGCCGCGGCCGCCATGGCGGGCGAGACGAGGTGGGTGCGGCCGCCGCGGCCCTGACGGCCTTCGAAGTTGCGGTTGCTGGTCGAGGCGCAGCGCTCGCCCGGCTCCAGGCGGTCGGGGTTCATCCCCAGGCACATCGAGCAGCCCGGCTCGCGCCAGTCGAAGCCGGCGGCCTTGAAGATGGCGTCCAGGCCTTCGGACTCGGCCTGTTCCTTAACGAGGCCCGAGCCCGGCACGACCATCGCCTTGACGTGCGGAGCCACCATGCGGCCGTGCAGGAAGGCTTCCTGCACCACGGCGGCGGCGGCGCGCATGTCCTCGATGCGGCTGTTGGTGCACGAACCGATGAAGACGCGGTCGATCTTCGCTTCCGAGATCGGCTGGCCGGCGGTCAGGCCCATATAGTCCAGGGCCCGGTGGGCGGCGGCGCGCTTGTCGGCGGTGGCGAAGCTTTCCGGCTCCGGCACGTTGCCGGTGATCGGCACGACGTCCTCGGGGGACGTGCCCCAGGTGACCATCGGCACGAGGGCCGCGCCGTCGATGACGACGGTGCGGTCGAAGACGGCGCCTTCGTCGGAGAAGAAGGTCTTCCAGTGGCTGACGGCCATGTCCCAGGCCGCGCCCTTCGGCGCGGCGGGCTTGCCCTGCACATAGGCGAAGGTGGTCTCGTCCGGCGCGACCAGGCCGGCCTTGGCGCCGCCCTCGATGGTCAGGTTGCAGAGGGTCATGCGGCCCTCCATCGTCAGGCCGCGCACGGCCTCGCCGGCGTATTCGATGACGTAGCCGGTGCCGCCGGCGGTGCCGATCTCGCCGATCACGGCCAGAGCGATGTCCTTGGCCGTGACGCCCGGAGCCAGCTGGCCGTCGACGCGGACCAGCATGTTCTTGGCCTTCTTCTGGCGCAGGGTCTGGGTGGCCAGCACGTGCTCGACTTCCGAGGTGCCGATGCCGTGGGCCAGGGCCCCGAAGGCGCCGTGGGTCGAGGTGTGGCTGTCGCCGCAGACGATGGTCATGCCCGGCTGGGTGCGGCCCTGCTCGGGACCCACCACGTGGACGATGCCGTTGCGGATGTCGCCCATCGGGAAATACTCGATCCCGTTGTCGGCGACGTTGCGGCCCAGCGTCTGGAGCTGAAGACGCGCTTCCTCGTCCTGCACGGCGTCGACGCCGGCGGCCTGGTTCTCGGTCGGCACGTTGTGGTCGGCCACGGCGAGCGTGCGGTCGGGCCGGCGCACGGGGCGACGCGCGGCGCGAAGGCCGGCGAAGGCCTGCGGCGTGGTCACCTCGTGGATCAGGTGCAGGTCGATGTAGAGGATGGCCTCGCCGTCGGTTTCGTTGACGACGTGGGCGTCCCAGATCTTGTCGTAGAGGGTCTTTGTTGCGCGGGTCATAGCGATCCGCATCTAGGCCCGATGGGCGGGCGCGTAAAGCGAGGAAACGCCGAAAATCCGCTGTGTGACCGCTGTGCAGCGATCGATCCTGCCCCCGAGGCGCGCGGAAACAACGTCCGGGCGCACATTTCTTGCCCCGAAGCTTGTCCTGAAAGCGAGGCTTTAGCAGTCGCCTTGGTCCCCATCCGGCGGGACGAGGACCATTGAACGCAACCTCGAACGACTAAGGGCGCGCCGGTCGTAGTGACCTGTCGGCGCGCCCTGGCATCGTTTGTACACTCCAGGGGCCGATGGCTCCGCCTGAAGAGGGCCGTCCACTAGAAAGGAGACGGTCTGGAAGCCCGCCGTGTCTGAACAGCGAGGGTGAAATCATCATGCCACAGAACAACGATCCGTCAAGATGCGTGCTTATGCACAAAGCTTGGCCGTTCAGCGGGCCGGACCCCTGGCGTCCTCCTCGCGGACGCGCTTGAGCAGCCCCTCCCACGAGCCCTTGGGTACGGGTCGCATGCTGAGCAGGATCTGGTCGCCCTGGCCGTCGCAGTTCCAGTCGGCCAGCACCAGCCCGGTCTTGGGCACGTAGAAGGCGCCGGCGTCGATCACCTGGTCGCCGTCGCGGTCGACATAGAGCCGCCCCCTGATCTTGTAGAAGGTCATGCCGTGCACGCGGCGCACGGGCTTCATGTCGGGCCGGCGGATCCAGTCGCCGTCGTAGCCGCCGGCGAAGAAGATGCGGATCTCGTTGAGATCGACCTCCATCCCGCGCCGGCCGTTGGGGGCCAGAAGCTCGGGCTCGTCCCTGGTCTGGGGCAGGTCGGGCAGGGTCACGGGCGCCCCGGCGCTCGCCAGCGCCGCCACCGCCAGCAGACCGGCCGCCTTCGTCATGCGCCGCATGGCCCCTCCCCTCGAAACTCAGCCCAGGATTGCACGCAACCCTGGCGAGGAGGCAACCGCAAAAGCAAAAGGCCCCGGCGTTTCCGCCGGGGCCTTCGAACACTTCGCCGTAGCGAGCGAGCTGCTTATTCGGCGTCCTTGCGGACGTTGACGCGCTCGGCGATACGGGCCGACTTACCGCGACGGTCGCGCAGGTAGTACAGCTTGGCGCGACGGACGACGCCGCGACGCTTGACTTCGATGCTTTCGATGCTCGGCGAGAGGATCGGGAACAGACGCTCCACGCCTTCGCCGAACGAGATCTTGCGGACGGTGAAGCTCTCGTGGATGCCCGTGCCCTGGCGGGCGATGCAGACGCCTTCGTAGGCCTGAACGCGCTCGCGCTCGCCTTCCTTGATCTTCACGTTGACGCGCAGCGTGTCGCCGGGACGGAATTCCGGGATCGCGCGGACGTCGAGCAGACGCTTGGCTTCTTCTTGCTCAAGCTGAGCGATGATGTTGATCGCCATGATCATTTCTCCTTGGGCTTACCCGTTTTCGGGCCGCCTTTTGCCTGTTGATTGGCGAGATGCGCTTCCCAGAGATCTGGACGCCGCTCGCGGGTCGTTTCTTCACGCATACTGCGCCGCCACTGGTCGACCTTCTTGTGGTCGCCCGACAGCAGCACCTCGGGGATGTCGAGCCCTTCGAACGTCCGCGGTCTCGTGTACTGCGGATGCTCGAGGAGACCGTCCTCGAAGCTTTCTTCCAGCGTGCTCTCGATGTTCCCCAGCACACCCGGGGCCAGTCGAACGCACGCCTCGATCACCACCATCGCCGCCGCCTCGCCACCGGCGAGAACCGCGTCTCCGACGGAGACCTCCTCGAACCCGCGAGCGTCGAGCACCCGCTGGTCCACCCCCTCGAAGCGGCCGCACAGCACCACGATGCCGGGCGCCTTGGACCACTCCCTTACGCGCGCCTGGGTCAGGGGCCTGCCCCGGGCGCTCATGTACAAAAGCGGCCGCCCATCGAGCTCCAGGCTATCCAGCGCAGAGGCGATGACGTCCGCTTTGAGCACGGCTCCCGCGCCGCCACCCGCGGGGGTGTCGTCGAGGAAGCCGCGCTTATCCTTGGAAAAGGCGCGAATGTCCAGTGTTTCCAAACGCCACAGGTCGGCCTCCTTCCAGGCGGTCCCGATCATCGAGACGCCGAGCGGGCCGGGAAAGGCCTCGGGGAACATGGTCATGACGGTGGCGGTGAACGGCATGGGCGCGGTTTAGCGGGAGATGGGGAGATTGTCTGCTCCTCCCTCGCAAAGCGGGGGAGGTGGCGCGCTGCGGATACGCGGCGTGACGGAGGGAGCGAGGGACAGAGCGCCGAGCCCAGTCCCGCCCCCTCCACCACTTCGTGGTCCCCCTCCCCCGTTCCACGGGGGAGGAGAAGGACGGACCGCCGGACGAGATCCTCCCCCTCTGGGGGAGGTGTCCGCGAAGCGGACGGAGGGGGGAGTGGCTGATGACCATCCACCGCTCGGAAAAGCTGAAAACGTGGGGGGGGGCCCCCCCCGCGCCCCCCCCCCCCCCCCCCCCCCGGGGGCAAGGAGACGACACCCCCCCCCCCGCCACC
>CBINOL010000144.1:0-11811 GCA_966252285.1 uncultured Caulobacter sp. | reverse complement strand
CAAACTACAGCTTCACCAGCATCTTCCCGAGGTTCTCGCCCGAGAACAGCTTGATGAAGGCCTCGGGGGCGCGGTCGACGCCTTCGACGACCGTCTCTTTCCACTTCAGCTTCCCGGAATTGATCCAGTCGGCCATGTCGCGGACGAAGGCCGGGAACAGGTCGTAGTGGTTGGAGACGATGAAGCCCTCCAGGCGAAGACTCTTGCCCACCGCCTGGATGATGTTGGCTGGGCCGGTCGGACGGCCGGTCTCGTTGTACTGCGAGATCATCCCGCACAGGGCGAAGCGGCCGAACGGCCGGGCCGAGTTCAGGGCGGCTTCCAGGTGCGCGCCGCCGACGTTCTCGAAATAGACGTCGATGCCCTTGGGGGCGACCTTGGCCAGCTCGGCGGTCACGTCAGGCGTGGCCTTGTAGTCGATCACGTGGTCGACGCCGATCTCCTTGAGGAAGGCGACCTTCTCGGGACCGCCGGCCGAGCCGATGACGGTGTGGCCCTTGATCTTGGCGATCTGGCAGACGACCGAGCCGACCGCCCCGGCGGCGGCCGAGACGAAGACGATGTCGCCTTCCTTCAGGGCGGCCACGCGCAGCAGGCCGGCATAGGCGGTCATGCCTGGCATGCCGGCCACGCCCAGGAAGGTCTGGGGCGGCATGCCGTGGGTGCTGAGGCGCATGATCCCGCCCATCGGGCCCGCGGCGGCCAGGGCCTTGGGATTGGCGTTGTAGGCCTCGCGCCAGCCGAACATCGAGCTGACGATGTCGCCGACCTTGAAGTCGGGATCGTTGGAAGCGGTGACCTCGCCGACGGCGCCGCCCTGCAGCGCCTTGCCCAGTTCGAATGGCGGCACGTAGCTCTTACGGTCGGTCATGCGGCCGCGCATGTAGGGGTCGACCGACATCCAGAGGTTCTTCACCTGGATCTCGCCGTCGCCGGGCGGCGGCAGCTCGACGCTGGCCAGTTCGAAGTTGTCGGCGGTCGGTACGCCGACGGGGCGGCTCTTGAGGCGGATCTCACGCGACGTGGTCATGGCGACCTCCCTGACATGTTCTCGTTCAAACGAATGTTTAGCCCCGGCGCGCGTCCGCCGCCAAAGCTTTTCGCAAGGCGCCGAAGCGGCTAGAGACGGGCCCATGACCCAAGAAGCGCAAGTCCAAGCCCTGAAAGCCGGTGTTGTCGGCGCCGGCGTGTTCGGTGGCTACCACGCGAAGAAATATGTCGAGCTGCCGGGCGTCGAGCTCGTCGCGGTGTTCGATATCGACTTGTCGCGGGCCCAGGCCCTGGCGGGCCCGCTGGGCGCGACGGCCTATGACGACATGGACGCCTTCCTGGCCGCCGTCGACGTCGTCACCGTCGCCACGCCCGCCGTGCACCACGCCAAGGCCGCGCTGGCGGCGCTGAAGGCCGGCAAGCCGGTCTATTCCGAAAAGCCGCTGGCCGTGTCGCCGGAAGACGCCGACGCGCTGATCGCCGCCGCCGCCAAGTCCGGCGTGCCGCTGGCCTGCGGCCACCAGGAGCGGGTGGTGTTCCAGGCCATGGGCCTGCTGGACATTCCCGAGCAGCCCACGCGCCTGGAAGCTGTGCGTCGCGGCACGCCGTCGGACCGCAATCTCGACGTCTCGGTGGTGCTGGACCTGATGATCCACGACATCGATCTCGCCCTGGCCCTCTGCGCCGCCGACCCGGTGGCCGTCGAAGGCGAAGGCGAGGCCGATCGCGGCTACGGCCTGGATTGGGTGAAGGTCGAGGCCACCTTCGCGAATGGCTTCACCGCCGTGTTCGACAGCTCGCGCGTCGCCGAGGCCCGCGAGCGGACGATGAAGGTCGTCTATCCGTCGGGCGAGGTCGAGATCGACTTCCTGGCCCGCACTTTCCGCAACACCACGCCGTTCCCGCTGATCGAGGACTTCACCGAGACCCCGGCCGGCAAGGACCCGCTGGGCCAGAGCGTGGCCGGCTTCCTGAAGGCCGTGCGTGGCGAGGCCCCGCGTCCCGTAGTGACGGGCGAGGAAGCCGCCCGGGCGCTCGACCTGGCGCTGGCGGTCGAGCACTCGACGGAGTGAGGCCGAAACCCTCGTCCTTCGACAGGCTCAGGACGAGGGTTTCAACTATACCCGTGTGAAATTGATCCTCACCCTGAGCTTGTCGAAGGGCGAGGATCTCGCGCGGCCTTTCAGCGCCGCCGCTTCAGGCTCGCCACCTGCAGGACGGTGGCGATGGCCGCCAGGCCCGCGCCCATCAGGGCCACGCTGCTCCAGCCGCCCAGGTTCCAGGCCGCCGCGGCGGCGACCGAGCCGGCCGCGCCGCCGAGGAACATGCCGCCCATGAACAGGGTGTTCAGTCGCGCCCGGGCCTCGGGCCGCAGGGCGTAGACGAGGTGCTGGTTCGAGACCAGCGAGCCTTGCACGGCGAAGTCCAGCAGCACCACGCCCACCAGCATGCCGACGATCGAGATCCAGGTTCCGAACAGGATCCACGAGGCCAGGGTCAGCACCGCGCCCAGCGCGATGGTCAAGTGCGGGCCGCGCCTGTCGGCGATGCGGCCCGCCACCGGGGCGGCCAGCACGCCGACCACGCCGACGATCCCGAACAGGCCGGCGACGTCCGCGCCCAGCGAGAAGCGCTGCTGCAGCTGCAGGGCCAGGATGGTCCAGAAGGCGGTGAAGGCGGCGAACAGGCTGGCCTGGGTCAGGGCGGCCAGGCGCAGTTCCGGGAACTCGCGCCACAGCTTGCCCAGCGAGGCCAGGAGTTCGGCGTAGGAAAGGTCGGTGTCAGGCTTGCTGCGCGGCAGGGCCAGGGCCATCAGCGCGGCGGCGGCCAGGGCGATCGGCGCGCCCAGCCAGAACATCGCCCGCCAGCCGCCGTGGGTGGCGACGAAGCCGGCCAGGGTGCGTGAAAGCAGGATGCCGCACAGCAGGCCCGACATCACTGTGCCGACGGTGGCCCCGCGCTTTTCGGGCGCCGAGAGGTGGGCGGCGAAGGGCACGATCTGCTGGGCCACGGTGGCCCCGGCGCCGACAAGCAGCGAGGCCAGCAGCAAGAGGACGGTGCTGGGCGCCAGGGCCGCGGCGACCAGGGCGATCGCCAGCACCAGGAACTGGCCGACGATCAGGCTCTTGCGTTCCATGCGGTCGCCCAGCGGCGTCAGCAGGAAGAGGCCGGCGGCGTAGCCCAGCTGGGTCGCGGTCGGCACGAAAGCCGTCAGCGGGCCAGGCAGATCATGCTCGATCAGGCCCAGCATCGGCTGGTTGTAATAGATGTTGGCCACGGCCAGGCCGGCGGCGGCGGCCATGGCGAAGGTCAGGCCCCGGCCCAGGGTGGGCGAGGCGCCGGCGTCGTTGGGGGATGATAGGGCGGCGGTGCTCATGATCGGCTCCAGGCCGCCCAGAGGTGGGGGAGGGGGCGGCGTTCCGTGTCAGTCGCCGAGCTATATAGAGCATCCCGCCACTGTTTATAGTATGGCCTTGCGGTAAGCTGGCATAACGGAATTCGATAGAATGGGCCTCGCCGCCTGCAGCTTGCCGGGGCCGGCGCCGGCCAGGGTCCGCCTGTTGATGGCGGCCCTGGCCGAACGAACGGGGCGGCTGGTCAGGGCTTGAGGCCAGCCTCGGCCAGCTCCCGGCCCGCGAGAGGATAGAGGGCCTTGGCGGCGGCGATGTCGCTGCGGCCGCCGGCCTCGTCGCCCTTGCGCAGCTTGGTCAGGCCCCTTCCGAACAGCGCGGCGGACGCCTTGGCGTCGATCTTCAGCGCCGCATCATAGCGCCGCACGGCCTCGTCGAGCCGTCCGTCCCGCAGGGCGACCAGGGCGTAGCTGTCCCAGAAGGCGGCGGCCTTCGGCGAGCGCTTCACGGCTTCGGCGCAGTCGGCCTCGGCCTTGGCCAGTTCCACCCCCGCCAGCGCACGCGACCAGCAACGGCTGTTGAAGATCTCGCCGTCCTTGTCGGCGGCGATCTGGACGTCGTAGAGCGCGGCCGCTTCGGAACCGCGTCCCGAAAGGCGCAGCAGTCGCTCCCTCTGGCCAAGGGCGCCGTCCTCCATCGGGGACATGCGGTCGGCTTCGTCGAGGTCCGCCGCGGCGTCCTCGAGGCGGCCGAGCCGCCGATAGGCCTCGGCGCGGTTGAGCAAGTTCTCGAAGACCGTCGGCTCCATGCGCAGCGAGGCGTCGAAATCGACGAGCGCGTCGGCCGGCCGGTCCATCCTGATCAGGGCGACGGCGCGGCGGCGCCGCTGGAGGGCGCTTTCGGGCTCCAGCTTCACGGCGGCCTCGGCCGCGGTCAGCGCGCGCTCGAGCAGGTTCTGCCGCAGCGTCGCGTCGGAATAGGCGCCGACCACTTCGGCGTCGTCGGCGTTGGCGGCGTAGATCGTGTCCAGGGCGGCCAGGCCCTCGGACGACCGGCCCATGCCGATCAGCAGGATCGCGCGGTCGATGGCCAGCACCGGATCGTCGTCGGTCTTCAGCGCGGCGTCCATGTAGGCCAGCGCCTTGGCGTCGCCGCTCTTCTCGCGCAGCACATCGGCCTTGCCGCGCACGGCCAGGCGGAAGCCCGGGCTGACAGCCAGCGCGCGGTCATAGGCGAGCAGGGCGTTGTCGTACTCGCCCTTGGCGTAGAGATAGCCGCCGATGCCGGCCAGCACCGTGCCGTCCGTCGCCTTGGCGATCGCGGTCGGCCAGGGGGGCTTGGCCTCTTCCTTCTCCAGCGGCTTGTACTGGTAGATCCGCGGCACCTGGTCGTCGAACTTCGTCGCCTGCTTGCCGACCAGCTTGGCTTCCTCGGCGCTGATCTCCGGCACCAGGGTGCGGCGGCTGGTGACCGCGCGCAGCACGCCGTCCTCCCTGAAGATCTGGCGTTGGTAGGCGACGCCGCCGATCAGCGCGTCGATGGGCTCCATCGCATAGCCCCACTTCCAGCCGTCCGTCTCCGGCGGCAGGCGCACGGTGACGCTCCAGCGGTTGTAGGCGGGGAAGTCGGTCAGCCAGGGCGCGGTCTGGTCCTGTTCGCGCGGCCGGCGCATCGGCGCGGGCGCGCCGAAGCCGACGATGTTGAGATAGTAGTAGCGGCCGTCCTGGGCGTCGCCTTCCCACTCCATCTCGCCTTGACCCTCGAAGGTCAGGGTGGCCGTGTTCTGCCGCTCATCATAGCGCCAGGCGACGGTCTCGGGATCGACCCAGGTGTAGGACTGCGCCCAGTAGGCCTTCAGCTTCCGCTCGGCGTCGTCCTTAGACAGCTGCGACATGCCGATCTTGAAGCCGAAGGCGGCGTCGCCCCGGAAGATCTGCTCGCCGCTGACCCGGGCCGGCTTGTCCACGCCTTGGGAGGCGTCGATGGTCAAGGCCATCGCGCCCTCGGCCAGCACCGGCGGCACGGCGGCCACGGGCTCCAGCTTCACCTCGCCGGCGCGTAGCGGCAGGGCCCAGCGGAAGACCGGTTCGGGCAGGCGGGTCAGGTCGCTGTCGCCCATGCGCGTGCCGTCGAGCCAGTAGGTCCGGCCGTCGATGACGACGCGCACGAGGACGTGGTCGAAGGCCGCCGCGATCGGCAGGCGCTCGTCGATGCCGTCGCCGCCCTGCGAGTTGACGAGCACCGCCTCGGCCGGGACGCCCAGTTCGCGCAGCAGGGCCAGCAGCAGGACGGTCTTGCCCTTGCAGTCGCCGAAGCGCCGGTTCCAGGTCTCGTCGGCGGTGGCGGGACGATAGGCGCCGTCGTCGAGGCCGACGAAGACGTAGCGGATGCGTTCCTGGACGAGAGCCAGGGCGGCGGTCGCGCGGGCCAGCGGGTCGTTGGTCGTCGCGGCGATACGGGCGGCCTCGCCCTTGATCGGCGAGTTGGCCGTCAGGGTGGAGCCTTGCTCGTAAAGCGGCAGCATCAGGTGCGAAACGTCGGCCCAGTCGGAGAAGCCGCTGAACTGCACCAGCCGGCGCAGGTTGTAGCGCAGGGGCGCGCCGTCGGTGGCGATGGCGCTCTTGGGATCGCGCATCTCGACGTCGAGCACGTAGTCGGAGCCTTGCTCGGTCGGCTTCAGCGCGCCGAGGTCGGGGGTGGCGCGCCAGGCCAGGTTCCGGCCCTTGGGCCAGACCAGACGCATGCGGTAGGCGCCGGGCGCTTCGGAGGCGGGCAGGGCCATGCCGCCCTGCGACCGCACGCCCAGCGTCGGATCCCGGCGCTTGGTGGTGGCGGCGAACTCCACCTCGTCGCCGACCTGCAGGCCCGGCGCCTGCAGCGTGGCGGTCAGGTCGCCCGACAGCGTCGCCATCTCCAGGTTGTTTTCGCGCTGGAGCACGGTGAACTTGGTCTTGGCCAGGATGTCGATCTCGCGCCCGTCGCGCAGGATCCGCAGCTTGTGGACCTTCAGGTCGTCGGAGCTGGGGTTCCACACCGCCGAGACGTTGCCGATCGACAGGGCCTCGGGCTTGAGGATCTTCATCCGGTAGGCGGTGTAGAACTCGTCGGCGTCGGGGCCGATGTGGGTCTGGGTGTCGGTGTAGAACACCTGCACGGCCGCGCCTTCGGGAGCCGCCGTCCCCGTGGGGGCGGGCGGCGGAGCCACCCATGACGGCGCCGGGCCGTAAAGAACCGTGCGCGAACCGGCCTGCGCGCTCCCGGCCGCCGCCAGGATCGCCGCGGCGATGCTCCAAACTCTCATCGAAAGCCCCCTTGGTACTCGCGCGGACAATAGCCAAGCTAACCGGAGGAGCAACTTTCGGCTGCGTTCCGGGCCCGGATGGTCTCTGTGCGTGAGCGTCCGACAGGCGATCAGGCGCCGCGGGGGCGTTTTTCATTGTTTGCAGCCCGTCGCCGGTCCATCCCCCAGGCTGTTTCGCCATCGGAGGCCGCCTTGACCGACAATCGCACCCACAAAGAGCGCATGCTGGCCGGCGACCTCTATGATCCGATGGACGCCGAGATCGTCGCCGACCAGGAGCAGACCCTGGCCTGGATGGAGCGCTACAACGCGCCCGGCCAGACGATCGCCCAGCGCCAGGCGCTGCTGGCCGAGCTGTTCGGCGGCGTGGGGGCGGGGGTCAACATCCGCGCGCCCTTCCACTGCGACTACGGCTACAACATCACTCTGGGCGACGGGGTGTTCATGAACTTCGGCTGCGTGATCCTCGACGTGGTGGCCGTGACCATCGGCGACCGCACGATGATCGGACCGCATGTGAAGATCTTCGCCGCCGATCACCCGCGCGACGCCGACACTCGCAAGACCGGGCTGGAATTCGGCCGGCCGGTGGTCATCGGCAAGGACGTCTGGATCGGCGGCGGGGCGATCATCGTCCCGGGCGTCACCATTGGCGACGGTGCGGTGATCGGAGCCGGCGCGGTGGTCACCCGCGACGTGCCGGCCGGCGCGACGGCGGTGGGCAATCCGGCGCGCGTGAAGAACTGACGAGAAAAAACCCGACAAAAAGTTCGGGCAGGGTGTCGGGACGGGGCCGCCGCCAGCGTCCTTGGCCCGACAATCATACTAGGGAGCCGCCATCATGCGCATGATCTTCGTCAACCTGCCGGTCGCCGACCTCGACCGTTCCAAGGCCTTCTTCGAGGCCCTGGGCTTCTCGATCAATCCGCAGTTCAGCGACGAGACCGCCGCCTGCGTGGTGGTGTCCGAGACGATCTTCGTGATGCTGCTGACCCACGACAAGTTCCGCCAGTTCATCACCGGCGGGATCAGCGACGCCCATGCCGCCACCGAGGTGCTGACCTGCCTGTCGGCGGAAAGCCGCGAGGAGGTCGACGACCTGCTGGCCAAGGCGCTGGCCAACGGCGGCAAGGCCTGGAAGCCGATCATGGACATGGGCCCGATGTACGGCGCCAGCTTCCAGGACCCCGACGGCCACGTCTGGGAGCTAATGTACATGGACATGGCCGCCATGCAGCAGGGCGGCTGATCGCCTGTCGGACAGATTTCAGGATTGAAACTCAGTCGCAGTTGCGCCTATAGCCGCCGTCTCTTTTCTGGGGATGGTCATGCGACTCCGTTTCTCGCGCGCCGCCGCTCGGCGCGCCCTGTTCTCGACGCTCAGCCTGGCGGCGCTCTCGACGGGCGCCGCCGCCCACGCCCAGGCCTCTCAGGGCCAGGCAGACGACGTCGAGCGCGTGGTCGTCACCGCCGCCCGCACCAAGCTGCCGGTCACGGCCCTGCCGCTGACGGTGGACGTGATCGACAGCCAGGCCCTGGACCAGCAACTGGCCGTCAGCGGCTCGGTGGTCGACGCCATCTCCAACCTGTCGGCCTCGTTCTCGCCGACCCGCGAAAAGCTGTCGGGCTCGGGCGAAAGCCTGCGAGGCCGCTCGCCGCTGTTCGCCATCAACGGCATCCCGCAGTCGACGCCGATCCGCGATGGCTCGCGTGACGGCTACACCATCGATCCGTTCTTCATCGACCGCGTCGAGCTGATCTACGGCTCGAACGCCCTGCAGGGCATCGGCGCCACCGGCGGCGTGGTCAACCAGGTGACGGTCGGCCCGCCCAAGCGCGACGGCGTCTCGGGCAAGGTCCTGACCCAGACCACCATCGGCCACGACATGGGCGACAGCATCGGCGCCAAGGTCGGCGGCCTGGTCGCCTGGCGCCAGGGCGCTTTCGACGCCACCGCCGGCGTCGCCTGGGAAAAGCGCGGCGCCTTCTACGACGCCAACGGCCGCCGCATCGGCATGGACAACACCCAGGGCGACGTCCAGGATTCCAAGGCGCTGTCGTTCTTCGGCCGCTTCGGCTGGCAGCTGAACGAGACCGTCCGCCTCGACGTCGTCGCCAACCGCTTCGAGCTGAAGGGCGACGGCGACTACGTCACCATCACCGGCACGCCGCCGGCCGTCACCGACGGCGTCCGCGCCACGCGCCTGCCGACCACCTCGATCCACGGCGACGTGCCCGGCGTGCCGGCGGCGAACCGTGTCGAGACCGTCTCGGCCCAACTGTCCGACAGCGACCTGTTCGGCGGCGATTTCACCGCCCAGGTCTTCTACAACCGCTCGCGCGACACCTTTGGCGGCGACCGCAGCCCCACTTTCCAGGACGCCAGCATCGCGCCCTCGGGCACGCTGTTCGACCAGTCGTCGAACCGCTCGCGCAAGCTGGGCGCGCGCATGAACTACGAGCGCGCCGTGCCGGGCATCGAGAATCTGACCGCGACGATCGGCCTGGACGCCATGAGCGACCGCACCGAGCAGATGCTGATCGCCACCGGCCGCGCCTGGGTGCCGCCAACCAAGTTCCAGAGCCTCGCGCCGTTCATCCAGGGCAACTATGCGCTGCTCGATGGCAAGCTGCGTCTGGCCGGCGGCGTGCGCTTCGAGAACGTCGAGCTTAAGGTCGACGACTTCGTCACCCTGGCTTCCTACGGCTCGCGCAAGGTCACGGGCGGCAACCCCGACTTCAAGGCGACCCTGGCCAACGGCGGGGTGGTGTTCGAGCCGGCCTCGGGCCTGCGCCTCTACGCCAGCTACGCCGAGGGCTACACGGTTCCTGACGTCGGCCGGATCCTGCGGTCGATCAACACGGACAACGTCCGCATCGACAGCTACCTCAACATCGAGCCTGTGGTTTCCAACAACCGCGAGATCGGCGGCGAGTGGAAGCGCGGGCCGTTCGACGCCAGCGTCGCCTATTTCTGGTCGTCCTCGAAGCTGGGCCAGTTGCTGGTCAAGAACTCGGGCGACATCTTCGACGTGCAGCGCCAGAAGGTCGCCATCGAAGGATTGGAAGTGAACGTGAAGGCGCGCACCTCCATCCCGGGCCTGGATCTGACGGCCGGCTACGCCCGCCTGCGCGGCGAGACCGACACCGACAAGGACGGCCGCGTCGACACCGATCTCGACGGCGCCAACATCTCGCCCGACCGCATCAACCTGGCGGCCGACTACGCCACCGGCAAGTGGGCGCTGCGCCTGCAGGTGCGGGCCTATCTGCAGCGCAACATGAGTAACGCCCTGGTGAAGGACGACTTCGACGGCTACACCCTGACCGACGCCTTCGTCCGCTATCAGCTGCCGGTGGGCGACCTGTCGCTGGGCGTGCTGAACCTGTTGAACAAGCAGTACATCACCTACAACTCCGACACTGTCGCTCCGGCCAAGGACAAGTTCTACGCCGGTCGCGGCCGCACCGCGACGCTCGGCTGGACGGCGCGCTTTTGATGAAGATCCTGCGGCTCCTGCACCGCTGGTCGGGCGGTCTGATCGGCCTTCTGCTGGCGGTGCTGGGGCTGACCGGCGCGCTGCTGGTGCACGAGGACGCCTTTCTGCGCGCCACCGTGCCCCACGCCGCGGACGCCCAGCGGCAGGATACGGCGACCCTGGCGGCGGCCGCGACGCGGATCTTCGCGGCCCAGGAGCGTCCGCGCTCGATCGTGCTGGCGACCGAGCGCAAGGGACTGCACAAGCTGTCCTATCCCGGCGAGACGCAGAAGGGCGCCTATGCCGACCAGGACGGCGCCATCGTCCAGGCCTGGACCAGCAACTGGGCCCGGCCCGAGATCTGGCTGTTCGACCTGCACCACCACCTGTTCGCCGGCGACGTGGGCGACATCGTCGGCGGGATCGCCGGCCTGGCGGGCCTGGCCTTCGTGGTCACCGGCCTGATCCTGTGGTGGCCGACCCGGCGGATGTTCCACCTGCGCGCCTGGCCGCGGATGATGAAGCGGGCGGCCATCGTCCACCACCATCGCGACCTCGGGGTGCTGGTGGCGCCGCTGCTGATCCTGTCGCTGACGACGGGCGCGACCATGAACCTGAAGTGGTTCTCGCAAGCCCTTCGCGCGCCGTTCACGGCCCCGGCGGCGATGGACAAGGCCTCGGCCGCGCCGAAGATCAAGGGCGGCAAGCTGGCCGCCGACCTCGACTGGGGCCAGGTGATCGGCCAGGCCCAGGCCCGTTTCCCGGGCGCTGAGGTGCGCACCATCGGCTTGCCGGCCAAGACCGGCGGACTGGTGGCGATCCGCCTGCGCCAGCAGGCCGAGTGGCTGCCCAACGGCCGGACCATGGCCTGGTTCGACCCGGCCACAGGCAAGATGGTCGCCTCGCGTGACGCGCAGGCCATGCCGCTGGGGTCGCGCATCGCCAACGCCGACTTCCCGCTGCACGCGGCCAAGGTCGGCGGCCTGGCCTATCGGCTGGTCATGACGGTGTCGGGCCTGGCCCTGACGCTGCTCGGAACGCTGGCGGTGGTGACCTTCTGGGGCAATCCGTCAGGCCTGCCCAAGCGGCGGAAGAAGAAGGCGGTCGCGCCGCCCAAGGCCGGGAGCGAGCCGAAACCCGAACCGAAGCCGGAGCCCGTTCAGGCCTGAGCCGCGCCGAAAAGCGGCTTGCGGCCACGGGTCTTCCATCGCCATAACCCATGTGAGCGCTAACATGAGCGCAACGGCACGGGGAGACGGCATGAGGTCCTTGGTTCTGGCGGCGGCCCTGGCCGTGCTGCCTCCTACGGTCGCCGTCGCTCAAGCGCCGGCGGCCGAGACGCCGGCGCCGACCCAGAAGGCGCGGCTGATCGTACTCAGCGACATCGAGGCCGACCCCGACGACAGTCAGTCGCTGGTGCGCCTGCTGCTCTACGCCAACGAGATCGACATCGAGGGGCTGGTCGCCATCACCTCGACCCACATGCGCACCGAGGTCCATCCCGAGACCATGCGCCGGATCATCGCCGCCTACGGCCAGGTCCAGCCCAACCTCACCAAGCATGCCGCCGGCTATCCGAGCACCCAGGCGCTGCAGGCCAGGGTCAGCGTCGGCCAGCCGGCCTACGGCATGGCCGCGATCGGTCCGGGCAAGGACACCGACGGCTCGCGGGCGATCATAGCCGCCCTCG
>CBINOL010000143.1:0-11880 GCA_966252285.1 uncultured Caulobacter sp. | reverse complement strand
ATGGCGCCCAGCGCCAGGCCGCTGTCGGTCAGGGCGCCGCCATAGCTGATCAGGCGATAGACGCCCGCGTCGAACGCGCCGCCGGTCGGGACCGTGACGTTCAGCGTCCCGTCCAGCGCCAGGTCGCCGCCAACCACGATCAGGTCGTTCAGCGGACCGCCGGCCACGCCGGCCGCGCCGAGCTCGAAGTTCAGCACCGAACCCTGCGCCAGGGCCAGGTCGCCGTTGATGGTCAGCGTGCCGGGGCTGTTGCCCGGACCGATCGCGCCGCCCGCGGCCACCGCCACGTCGCCGCCGATCACGCCCGAGCCGCCCAGGGCCGCGCCGCCGGCGACCGAGGTCAGGCCCGTGGCGGCCGACTGGTCGCCATTGACCACCAGCAGGCCCGCATTGACCCGCGTCTCGCCCAGATAGCTGTTGGCGCCGGTCAGGACCGTGGCGCCCGCGCCTTGCTGCACGAAGTCGCCCGAGCCGGAGATCACCCCGGCCAGGGTCAGCCGGTCCGAGCGATCGATCGCCAGCACGCCGTCGTTGACCACCGCGCCGGTCACCGAGCCCGAGGTCCCGCCGCTCCCCAGTTGCAACACGCCCGACCGGATCGTCGTGCCGCCGCCATGGGTGTTGGCCGCCGTCAGGATGGTCGTGCCCGAGCCGATGATCTCGACCGCGCCCGAACCGGAGATCTGCCCGGCGAAGGTCGCGACGTCGGATCGGTCGAAGGCCAGCAGGCCGTCATTGACCACCGCGCCGAGGATCGAGCCCGTCGTCCCACCATTCCCGACCTGCAGAGCCCCGCCGGAGATGGTCGTGCCGCCGGCATAGATCGCGTCGCCGGCGATGATCAGCCGGCCCGCGCCGTCCTTGGTCAGCGCACCGACGCCGTCGACGTCGCCGTTCAGCGTCAGGGTCGCTCCCGAGGCGGTTTCGATCAGCGCACCGGCGTCCAGCGTGACGGCGCGTCCGCTGGCGAAGCTGGCCGTCGTACGCAGCGCGCCGCCGTCTAGCCAGAGGCCGCCCGCCGCGTCGCCCAGATTGGCGTCGGCAGAGACCTGCAGAACCCCGCCCGCGACCGTCGTGCCGCCGGCGTAGCTGTTGGCGCCGCCAAGGATCAGCGTACCGAGGTCGGCCTTCACCACGCCGCCCGCGCCGGTCAGGGCCGAGGCGATGGTCGCGATCATGCCCGCGCCCGCCGACGTGCCGTCGCCGACGCGGATTTCCGCCGACGTCCCAGTCAGGCCCAGAGCGTCGCCCTCCAGACGATAGCCGCTTGTCAGGAACTGCAGGCCCGCGGCGCTGATCGCGCCCTGGCTGGCGTCGATGCTGACCGTGCCGGCGCTGCCGCCGAACACCGCATAGGCCGCCTGGTCATAGAAGGCGTTGAGGTCGCCCGACGCCTCGGTCCAGCTGTTGGAGCCGGCGTTGAAGCGCCAGACGCCGCTGCCGCCGTTGATGGTCCCGTCGAAGGCCGTACCGGTATCGCCGTCCCAGAAGTTCAGGATCAGGCCGCCGGTGTTGACCAGGTTCACCTGGCCCGCGAAGCCGGTCAGCACGTAGGTCTTGGAGCCACCGGGCATGGCGCCGATGGTCAGGCCGTCGTCGGTCAGGGCGCCGGCATAGTCGAACAGGCGATAGACGCCGGTACCGAAGGTCCCGCCGCCGGCCGTCGCGACGTTCAGCACGCCGTCCAGCTTCAGGTCGCCGCCCACGCTCACCAGGTCGTTCAGCGCGCCGCCGGCCAGGCCGGCCTGGCCCAGCTGGAAGTCGAGGACCGAGCCCGACGACAGCGAAAGGTCGCCGGCGATCGTCAGGGTCCCCGCCGCGCCCGCCGCGCCGCCGGCCGCCAGGGTCGCGCCGTCGGCGAGGGTCACCGAGCCGCCGATGACGCCCGAGCCGCCCAAGGTCGCCCCGCCGGCAACCGAGGTCAGGCCGGTGACGGCGGAGTGATCGCCGTTGACCAACAGGGTCCCTGCCGTGACGTCCGTCGGGCCGGCATAGGTGTTGGCTCCGGTCAGCACGGTGACGCCCGGTCCGGCCTGGACGAAGCCGCCCGCGCCGGAGATCTGGCCCGCCAGGGTCAGCAGACCCGCGCGGTCGGCCACCAGTTGGCCGTCATTGACGATGTCGCCAGACAGGCCGCCCGTCAGGCCGCCGGCGCCGATCCGCAAGGTCCCGTCCGCGATCCGGGTCCCGCCGGTGTGAGCGGTGTCGCCGGCCAGCACCAGGGTCCCCGCGCCGTTCTTGACCAGCGCGCCCGCGCCGCCGATCGCGCCGTCCAGCGTCGCGGTCGTGCCGGCCATGGCGAGGATCGAGGCGTCCTTCAGCAGCGAGACGTCATGGCCCAGCGTCAGGTCGGCGGTCGTGGTCAGGCTGCCGCCGTCGAAGACAAGCCCGCCCGAGGCTGCGCCCAGCGAAGCGCTGGAGCCAATCCGCGTCTCGCCGCCGCGCAGCGTCGTGCCGCCGGTGTAGCTGCTGACGCCCGACAGCACGAGCACGCCCAGGTCGCTCTTGACCAGCCGCGCCGCGCCCGTCAGCCCGGCCTCGATGGTCGCGGTCAGGCCCGCCCCGGCCGCCGTCCCGTCGCCCACCCGGATGAAGGCCTCAGAGCCGGTCAGGGTCAGCGTATCGCCGCCAATGACGTAGCCGTCGCTGACGAACTGCATGCCGGCGGTCTCGACTGCGCCCAGGCTGGCGTCGACGCTCACCCGGCCGCCGGTCGCGCCGAACACCGCGAAGGCGCCGTCCTCATAGGTCCCGTTGGGCACGTTGCCCTCGTCGACCCAGTTGTCGTTGCCGGTCGAGCGCTGCCAGAGGCCCACGCCACCGTCGACCCAGCCGTTGTTGCGCACGCCCGTCGCGCCGTCCCAGAAGCGGAAGGACAGGCCGGCGCTGTTGACCAGGTTCACCTGCCCGGCCAGCGAGGTCTGGACGAAGAATTCCGGCGTCGGGATGATCCCGATGTCGAGGCCGTTGTTGTTCAGGGCCCCAGTGTAGCTGATGAGCCGGTAGAGGCCCGGATCGAAGCCGCCGCCCGGCGCGACGGCGACGTTCAGCGTGCCGTCGAGGGTCAGGTTGCCGCTGACCACCACCAGGTCGTTGAAGGCCCCGCCCGGCAGGTTGGCCTGGCCCAGTTCGTAGCTCAGGAACGAGCCGTTCTGCAGCAGCAGGCCGGCGTTGATGGTCAGCGTGCCCGCGCCGTCGCCCGGGGCCAGCGTGCCGCCGGCCTGCACGATCACCTGGCCGCCGATCACGCCATTGCCCGCCAGGGTCGCGCCCGAGCGGACGGCGGTCAGCGCCGCGCCCAGCCCGGTGCGGCCGGCGTTCACCACCAGCGTGCCGGCCTCGACGAAGGTCGAGCCCCGATAGCTGTTGGTCCCGGTCAGCACCGTGCGGCCCGAGCCGTACTTGTAGAACGCGCCCATGCCCGAGATGTCGCCCGACAGCACCTGCTCGCCGTCATGCGACGACCACAGGGCGCCGCTGTTGACGATGTCGCCGCCGAAGTCACTGACCAGCGCGCCGCCGCCCAGTTGCAGGACGCCCGCGCTGATCGTCGTCAGGCCGGTATAGCTTAGGTCGCCGGTGAGGATCGTGCGGCCCGCGCCCTGCTTGAGGAACGCGCCCGTCCCCGAGATGTCGCCGGCCAGGGTCAGGTCGCCGGTGTGATTGGTCGCCAGCACGCCGTTGTTGACGATGTCGCCAGCGAGATTGCCCACGACGCCGCCCGCGCCCAGCTGCAGCGTGCCCGCGTCGACCCGGATCGCGCCGGAGAAGGTGTTGGCGCCCGTCAGGATGGTGCGGCCGTCGCCCAGCTTCTGGAAGCCGCCGATGCCGGAGATGATCCCGGCCAGGGTCAGGTCGCCCGTATGGTTGGTCGCCAGCACACCGTTGTTGGCCACGTCGCCGACCAGGCCCACGGCCGCGCCGCCGTCGCCCAGTTGCAGGGTCCCCGCGTCGATCGTCGTGCCGCCGGCATAGGTCAGCGCGCCCGTCAGGATCGTCCGGCCCGCGCCGAACTTGCCGAAGGCGCCCGCGCCCGAGATGTCGCCGCTCAGCAGCAGGTCGCCGGTGTGGTCGGTCGCCAGGAGGGCGTCGTTGACGATGTCGCCGGAGAAGCCGCCAGCCGCGCCGCCGGCGCCGATCTGCAGCACGCCGTCGCTGATCGTGGTCAGGCCGGCATGGGCGCTGGTTCCGGTCAGGATCACGCGGCCCGAGCCGTTCTTCACCAGGTCGCCGGTTCCGGAAATGTCGCCCGACAGCGTGATGTCGTCGGCGTTGAAGACCCGCACCAGCCCATTGTTGACGACGTCGGCGGCGAGGTCGCCCGCCGTCGCGCCGCCGATCTGCAGCACGCCCGTCTGGTTGGTGATCACGCCGGTGAAGGCGCCGTTGTCGCCGGTCAGGACCAGCGTGCCGAGACCCTCCTTGGTCAGGCTTCCGGCTCCAGTGATGTCGCCGTCCAGGGTGATAATGTCGGTGGCCGTGGCGATGATCAGCCGGCCCGTGCTCGCGGCGACGATGTCGCGGGCGATGGCGAACGTGCCCGTCGTGTCGAGACCGCCGCCGGCGAAGGTCAGGGCGCCGGCCGCGTCGCCCAGGGCCGCGTCGGCGGTGATCCGCAACAGGCCCTCGCGCAGGGTCCAGGGCGTGACGCCGGTGTTGGTCTCGGTCAGGGTCCAGGTCGCGGCGCCGGCCTTCTCGAAGATGCCGAAGCCCCGGTACTTGGCCGTCGCGCCGATCTGCGTGACGTCGAACGAGGCGTCCGTCGCCCCGCCCAGGATCAGGCGGTCGGCGGCGCTATAGGCCTGGACGTTGCCGGTGATCACCGAGCTCGACCAGATCTCCAGCGAGTTCACGCCGCCGGTGAAGGTGACCGCATTGGCGCGGAAGCCGCCCGTCCGCGTGCCGCCGACCAGCGCGCCCGCATTGACCAGGGTGACGTTCCCCCCCTCGACCGCCGAACCGGGCGCGCCGAGAAAGGTTGGCCAGCCCGTTCCGGCATTGCCGCCGGTCAGCGTGCCGCCGGCCAGGTTGGTGACCGCGCCGCCGTTCAGCACCAGCACCCCGGCGCCGCCGTCGCCACTGAAGTTGCCCGGCGTGCCCACGCCGCCGCGACCGCCGGTCACGACGCCGCCGTTGACCACCGCGCCCGGCGCAGTCAGCACGATGGCCGCCGCCCCGCCGCCGCCGCCGCCGGCGTTGCTGGCGCCGCCGATACCGCCGATGACCGAGCCGCCGGACAGGATGGTCACATTGCTGTTGGTGAAGAGGCCCACGCCGCCGCCGCCGCCGCCGCGACCGGTGATCAGCCCAAGCGAAGCGCCGCCGCCCGTGCCGCCCTGGATCAGGCCGCCCGCGCCGACGATCACGTCCGCCGTCGCGCTGACGCCCACGCCGCCGCCGCCATGCCCAGAGGCCGAGACGTGGCCGACCTGACCTACCGTGCCGACCGGGTCGGCGCCCAGCCCGCCGGTTCCGCCGGTGATGGTGGTCGTGATCGTCTGGGCCGTGTCGATCGCCGCACCCATGGTCCCGGTCGCGCCATAGGCCGCGCCCATCGTGCCGTTGACCGAAGCACCTTCCGAACCGCCGTGGGCGCCGAAGCCCGTCTGCAGGTTCACGCCGCCGCCGCCGCCGCCGGAGCCCGCGCCGGTGGTCCCGGCCGAGCCGTCCTTGCCGGCCGCGCTGGCCGCGTCGCCGTCGACGCCGCCGGCGCCGCCCGGACCCGCGCCGGCGACCACCCGGTTGGAGCTGCCGCCATCGGCCAGGGCCACGGCCGGGACCATCGCCCCCGCCATCGACAGCGCGGTCAGCAGCGCCGCGCCCGAGGCGGCGGCGCCCAACCGTCGGCGGCGCGACATAACGCCGCGCTCCGCGCTGAACTCACCTTGGAAACCGACCGGCTCGACAGCCTTGCTCATGACGCTCACTCACCCCTTTGCGGCCCTTGACGGGGCCTGATTGCGAACAAGGGGGATGACGCGACGGCGCGGGCGGCGACGGCGTCTTCCCCTTCGGCGGCCCCGCTACCTCAAGGATTTGAGGCCGGAGGCTTTGCGTCCCGCCGTCGCCGGCGGTTTGCCTTTTCGGACGTGGAAGTCCGTCGCGCGCGGCCCTTGGTCCGGGCTTCAGCGCTGAGGGTTCATTTGCACATTCTGCAACGGCTTGCTGTGCGAGGCGTCTCACAGCACGCTGCAATACGTCTCAACTGACACGCGAATCTCGATTAGCTATTAGGACTTGTTTCAGACCAGACAGGTAATCGCGCCTGGTCACCGAGAGCTTTCGTTAATGCGTCAAGGCCTGCTTCTGTCGACAGACCTCGAAGAACCATGTTCTCGCAGCATGTTTTGGCAAGAGCTCTATGAAGCGCCGCGCATTCCCACCAACATCAATGTTAAAAACTCTGCGAAAGAGCCCCGGCGCGATGATCACGAGCGCCAGCGGATTCGCGCCGGCGGCCTCGACCAGTACTGCGTCATGCTGCTGACCTCGGGCGATCTGCGCGGCGACTGCGATGGAACGGCGATCACCGCGGCCAGCGGCGACATCTGCATCTTCGACCTGACCCTTCCCTACGTGTCCTACGCCTCCAGCGGCGCGCGGCTGACGGTGATCGCGCCGCGCCAGCCGATCGACCGTGTCGCCGGCGGCCACAGCCTGCACGGCTTGGTGCTGCGCGCGGCCGATCCTCTGGCCCGGCTGCTGCGCAACTTCATCGTCGACGTCCACGCCGTGGCTCAGGGCCTGCAGGCCGACGATTCCGACGCCGCCGAGGCCGCCCTGATCGAGGTGCTGACCATGGCCCTGGCCCGCCGGCGGCCGGAAACGCCCCCGGCCGGCGCCTCGCGCCTGGGCCGGCGCTTTCGCGAGAGGATGCTGGAATTCATCGATTCCCGCCTCGCCGACCCCGCCCTCAACGCCGAGACCCTGATGCTGCGCTTCGGCGTCTCGCGCGCCAACCTCTACCGCCTGTTCGCCGAGGACGGCGGCGTGGCCAGCGCCATCCGCGACCGGCGGCTCGACGCGGCCCGGCGCGCACTGGTCGGGACCCAGGCCCCCAGCGTCACCGAGATCGCCCTGGACTTCGGCTTCTCCAGCAGCGGCCAGTTCTCGCGGGCCTTCCGAGGCCGCTTCGGCGTCTCGCCAACGGAAGCCCGGGCCGCGCGTCAGCCCGCGCCCTGAACCTACCCCTTACGCGTCGTTGGCGACGTGGGCGATCAGGTTGTCGCGCACGCGGGTGATGGTCTTCTGCACCTGGCGGAACTCGTCGGGCTCCAGGCCCGTGGCCTTCACCAGCGTCCGCTGGCCGCCCTTCTCGCGCAGCGCGCGGCCGGCGTCCGTAAGGCTGATGATCACCTGGCGCTCGTCGGACGGATCGCGGCGGCGCTGCAGGAAGCCCAGGCTCTCCAGCTTCTTGAGGATCGGGGTGAGGGTGTTGCTCTCCAGGAAGAGCTTGTCGCCCAGGCTCTTCACGCTCTGACCGTCCTCCTCCCACAGCGCCACAATGATGATCCACTGGGTGTAGGTCACGCCCAGCTCGTCGAGGATCGGCTTGTAGGCGCGGCCATAGGCGAGGTTGGCCGAATAGACGGCGAAGCACAGGAAGTCGGCGAGCCTGGGGGCTTTGCCCAAAGGGGCGACAGGCGGGTCGGAGGTCGTCATCGGGGCCTTGCGTATTGGGGCCGCGGGCGGTTCGCGGCGGTTCGAGACAAATATAAATCGGATCCGATCAAATCGGAAGGTTGACGATATGCGAAACTTCGATCTATGAAGTCGGTACCGATTACATCGGATCCGATTGAAAAGGAAATCGACATGACCACCGCTATCGACACCGTCCTCTACACCGGCCGCACCCACGTCACCGGCGGCCGCGACGGCTCGGCCCGCAGCGACGACGGCAAGCTGGACGTCCGCCTGTCGCCGCCCGGCAGCGCCGCCCCCGGGACCAATCCGGAGCAGCTGTTCGCCGCCGGCTGGTCGGCCTGCTTCATCGGGGCCATGGGCCTGGCCGCCCGCGCCCAAGGCGTGGCCCTGCCCGCCGACGTCGCCGTCGACGCCGAAGTGGACCTCGGCAAGTCGGGCGAGGGCTACCAATTGCAGGCCCGCCTGAACGTCAGCCTGCCGGGCCTGCCCGCCGACGTCGCCCGCGCCCTGGTCGAGGCCGCCCACCAGACCTGCCCCTACTCCAAGGCCACGCGCGGCAACATCGGCGTGACCCTGAACCTGATCTGACCCGCCTGATCTGACCTGGACGACCCGAGGCGCTGCGAAATGCAGCGCCTCCATCCGCCCTCCCCGAACCCAAGGAAACGCCCCATGTCCGCCTTGCCCGCCCTCACCGCCTTCGCCACGCCGAAGTCCGCGCAGTTCCACGCCGTCTCGCTCAGCGTCGCCGCCGTCGCGGGGGTCGCCACCCTGGGCGTGACCTCGGTCATGCTTCCGCCGCCGGCCATGTTCCTGGGCTGGGCCGCCTTCAACCTGGCGGGCGACGACCTGCGCGGCGGCCTGGCCAACACCGTCTCGCACCTGCTGGGCCTGGCGCTGGGCGCCGGAACCGCCCTGGTGATCGGGGCCATGACGCCCGCCCTCGGCCTGCTGGCCACGCCGGTGGCGGTGATCGGCGTCGTCATCGTCGTGCTGTCGCTGCGCGAGGTGGCGCCGATCAACAATCCGCTGGCCTACTTCCTGGGCCTGACCAGCTTCTTCTATTCGGGCCTGGCCCCCTCGGCCTCGACCCTGGCGGTGCTGGGGACCTCGGCGGTCATCGGCGGCGCGGCCTGCGCGGTCGCCGCCTTCGCCCAGGACGCCGTGACCCGCGCCGGCGAGGTCCGCCATGCGTAAGCCCTTCTTCCTCGCCCTCGCCGCCGCTCTGCTGGCCGGCCCCGCCCTCGCACAGAACCTGCCGAACCTGTCGGCCGCAGAGGTCCTGGGTCCCGCCGGCGTCGTGCCGCTGACGACGCCCCAGCCGCCCGCGCGCCTGGTCGTCGATCCGCCCTTGCCGGGTCCCCTGTCGCAGGGCCGGGTGTTCATCCAGTACCGCGCCGAGAACCTGCGCATCGAGCCGGTGTTCGGCCCCGCCGCCCTGGCCGTCACGCCCCGCATCGGCCACGTGCACGTCACCGTCGACGACGCCCCCTGGCACTGGGCCGACGCCAGCGGCGAGCCGATCATCCTGGTCGGCCTGACGCCCGGGTCGCACAGCGTTCAAATCACGCTCGCCGACGCCAATCATCGCCCGCTCGACAGCGCCACGATCCGCTTCGTCGTTCCGGCCGCCCCCGCCGGCCACCAGCACTAGGCACGCCCCATGACCTCGAAGTTCGACCTTCCCCGCCGCCGCCTGCTGCAGGCGGCCGTCATCGCCGGCGCGGCCGGCGCCCTGGCCTCGCGCGCTTCGGCCGCTCCCTCGTCGGCCGCCCCCGCCTGGACCCTGCGCCAGGTCACGACGCCCGACCTGGTCATCGGCTACGCCGAGGCCGGTCCGGCCGACGGCGCGCCGGTGATCCTGCTGCACGGCTGGCCCTACGACATCCATGCCTTCGCCGAGGTCGCCCCGATCCTGGCGGCGGCCGGCAAGCGGGTCATCGTCCCGCACCTGCGCGGCTACGGAACCACCCGCTTCGTCTCCGACGCCGCCCCGCGCAACGGCCAGCAGGCCGCCCTGGCCGTCGACGTCATCGCCCTGATGGATGCGCTGAACATCAAGCGCGCCGTCATCGGCGGTTTCGACTGGGGCGCGCGCACCGCCTGCATCGTCGCGGCCCTGTGGCCCGACCGCTGCTCGGCCCTGGTCAGCGTCAGCGGCTACCTGATCGGCAGCCAGGCGGCCAACGCCGCCCCCCTGCCGCCCGAGGCCGAGCTTTCCTGGTGGTACCAGTTCTATTTCGCCACTGAGCGCGGCGCGAAGGGCTACGCCCAGAACCGCGACGCCTTCGCCCGGCTGATCTGGAAGACGGCCTCGCCCAGGTGGGCGTTCGACGACGCGACCTTCACCCGCTCGGCCGCCTCGCTGGCCAATCCCGACCACGTGGCCATCACCATCCACAACTACCGCTGGCGGCTGGGCCTGGCCCAAGGCGAGACCCGCTTCGACGCCCTGGAGGCCAAGCTGGCCCAAGGCCCCGTCATCACCGTGCCGACCATCACCATGGAAGGCGACGGCAACGCCGCCCCGCACCCGCCGCCGGCCGCCTATGCCGGCAAGTTCAAGGGCCGCTACGAGCACCGCGACGTCGGCGGCGGCGTCGGCCACAACCTGCCCCAGGAAGCGCCGCGCGACTTCGCCCGCGCCATCCTGGACGTCGCCCGCTGGGCGGCCTGAAGCCTCCGTTTCAAGGAGCGGTCATCGTGACCCGATCCGAACATCTTTCCCGCCGAGACTGGATGAAGGGCGCGGCCGTCGGCCTCGTCCCGCTGTCGGTCGCCGCCGCCATCGGCCTGCCGCCGGCCCGCAAGGCCCTGGCCTGGGCCTCAGGGTCCTCGTCGGCGCTGGACGCCCTTTCCCTGTCGCCGCAGTGGCTGAACGGCCCGGCGCCGACGCCCAAGGCCCTGGCCGGCAAGGTCGTGCTGGTCGCCTTCTGGACCTATTCCTGCATCAACAGCTTGCGAGTCCTGCCCTATCTGCGCGCCTGGCACGCCCGCTATCGCGACCGGGGCCTGGTGGTGATCGGCGTCCACACGCCAGAATTCGCCTTCGAGAAGGACCTCGCCAACGTGCGCCAGGCCCTGACCGACCTGGACGTTCCGTTTCCTGTGGTGCTCGACAGCGACTGGCGGATCTGGCGGGCCTACGGCAACAACGCCTGGCCGGCCTTCTACTTCGTCGGCGCCGACGGCAGGGTGCACGGCCATGCGGCGGGCGAAGGCGACTACGATCGCCACGAGCGGCGCATCCAGGCCCTGCTGGCGCAGGTCCCCGGTCCGGTGATCGCCTACAACCTGTCGCCGATCAAAGCGATCGGCCCCGAAGCCGCGCCGGACTTCGCCGAACTGGGCTCGCCCGAGAGCTACATCGGCTGGGGAAAGGCCGACGCCTTCGCCTCGCCCGGTGGCCTGCGCCAAGACGCCGCCAAGGCCTACCGCCTGCCCGCCGCCCTCGACCTCAACCGCTGGGGCCTCTCCGGCGACTGGCGGGCGGGCGAGGAATTCACCACCAGCCTCGCGCCCGGCGCGGTGATCGCCAGCCGCTTCC
Organism: uncultured Caulobacter sp.; assembly: GCA_966252285.1. GTDB lineage: Bacteria > Pseudomonadota > Alphaproteobacteria > Caulobacterales > Caulobacteraceae > Caulobacter. The sequence goes on along the minus strand of CBINOL010000143.1, from coordinate 686 downwards.
ACGCCCGCGACCTGCACATGGTGCTCGCGCCCGACCAGCCGGGCCGCCCCGTTCGCTACCGCGTCCGGCTCGACGGCCAGGCGCCGGGCGCGGACCACGGCTGGGACGTGGCGTCCGGCGGAACCGGCGTGATCGACCGCCCCCGCATGTATCAGCTCGTCCGCCAGTCGCGGCCCGTAGGCGATCGCGGTTTTTCGATCGAGTTCCTAGATCCCGGCGTCCGCGCCTACGCCTTCACCTTCGGCTAGCCCGACCACCTTCCCCAGAACGCCAACCCGACCGGCCCTCGCGGCCGACCCCGTCCGCACGTCCCCAAGGAAACCTCCCATGTCCAAGAAAGCCCTCGTCTTTTCGGTCGCCTTCGCCCTGACCGGCTTCGCCGCCGCCCAAGCCGCTACGCCGCCCGCCGTCAAGCCGACGGTCGTCCTGGTGCACGGCGCCTTCGCCGACTCCAGCAGCTGGGACGGCGTGGTCGCCGACCTGCGCCGCGACGGCTATCGCGTGGTTTCAGCCGCCAATCCGCTGCGCGGCGCGGCCAGCGACGCCGCCGCCGTGCGCACGGTGATCAACGCCATCCCCGGCCCCGTGGTGCTGGTCGGCCACTCCTACGGCGGCACGGTGATCTCCGCCGCCGCCGACGGCGCGGCCAACGTCAAGGCGCTGGTCTATGTCGCCGCCTTCGCCCC
>CBINOL010000142.1:0-12044 GCA_966252285.1 uncultured Caulobacter sp. | reverse complement strand
CACGTCGTCGCCATCAAGCAGACCCTGTACCGCACCTCCAAGGACAGCCCGATCGTGGCGGCCCTGATCGAGGCGGCCGACAACGGCAAGAACGTCACCGCCCTGGTCGAGATCAAGGCCAGGTTCGACGAAGAAAATAACCTGAAGTGGGCTCGAGATCTGGAGCGGGCCGGCGTGCACGTCGTGTTCGGCTTCGTCGACTGGAAGACCCACGCCAAGCTGTCGGTGGTGGTGCGCCGCGAGGGCGACGCCTTGCGCACCTACTGCCACTTCGGCACCGGCAACTATCACCCGCAGACGGCGCGGGTTTACACCGACCTTTCCCTGTTCACCTGCGATCCGGCCATGGGCCGCGACGGCGGCAAGCTGTTCAACTTCATCACCGGCTACGCTCAGCCCGGCGCGCTGGAGAAGCTGTCGTTCTCGCCCCAGACGCTGAAGCCCGACCTTCTGGCCATGATCGCGGCCGAGGCAGCCAACGCCCGCGCCGGCAAGCCGGCCGGCATCTGGGCCAAGATGAACGCAGTGGTCGACCCGCAGATCATCGACGCCCTGTACGCCGCCAGCCAGGACGGCGTACAGATCGACCTGGTGGTGCGCGGGATCTGCTGCCTGCGCCCGGGCATTCCAGGCCTGTCGGAGAACATCCGCGTCAAATCGATCGTCGGTCGATTCCTGGAGCACGCCCGCGTCGTGGCCTTCGCCAACGGCGCCGACATGCCCAGCGCCCAGACCCGCGCCTTCATCAGCTCGGCCGACTGGATGCCGCGCAATCTGGATCGCCGCGTCGAAAGCCTGGTGCCGATCGAGAACCCGACCGTGCACCAGCAGGTGCTGAGCCAGATCATGGTCGCCAACCTCAACGACGAGGCCCAGAGCTGGCGTCTCGACAGCGAAGGGCACTACGCCCGTGATCCGGCCTGGGACAGCAAGGGCGCCTTCTCGGCGCACGAGTACTTCATGACCAATCCCAGCCTGTCTGGCCGCGGTCATCACGTGCAGGACCTGCCGCGCGCCTTCGACCACGTCGGACCCAAGCGGAAGCGCTGAAAAACTGGGGAACGACGGCTTTCGTGACGGTTTCGTCCAAGGCCGCCGCTTCCCCTGCGCGACGAATACGTTAAACCAGCCTCATGCCTCTCTCGGCGCCGCGCGACGCGGCCGTGATCGATATCGGCTCCAACTCGGTCCGCCTGGTGGTGTACCGGCTGGAAGGTCGCGCCATCTGGACCGTCTTCAACGAGAAGGTGCTGGCCGGCCTTGGCCGTGAACTCGGCTCCAAGGGCCGCCTGGCGCCCGACGGCGTCTCCCAGACCTTGGCCGCGCTGAAGCGCTTCAAGGCCGTGCTGGAAGCTGTCCAGCCGGCCGAGACCTTCGTGGCCGCCACCGCCGCCGTGCGCGAAGCCAGCGACGGCGCCGCCTTCGTCAAGCGCGTGGCCGAGGAGACCGGCCTGACCATCCGCGTACTCTCGGGCGAGGAAGAAGCCCGCTACGCCGCGCTCGGCGTGCTGGCCGGCGCGCCCGACGCCACCGGCGTGGTCGGCGACCTGGGCGGCGCGAGCCTGGAACTGGTGCGGCTGGAGCCGACCGGCGCCGGCCAGGGCGTGACCCTGCCGCTGGGCCCGTTCAGCCTGGGCCTGACCGAAGGCTTCGACGCCGACCGCGTGCGGCGCCTGGCCGCCCAGCGCCTGGCGCCGGTGGCCGAAGTGTTCAAGGCCGACGCCTTCCACGCCGTCGGCGGCGCCTGGCGCAACCTCGCCCTGCTGCACATGCGCCTGTCCGGCTATCCGCTGCAGGTGGTGCACCAGTACGAGATCGGCCGCAGCGAGGCCCTGGAGGCCGCCCGCCTGGTCTCTCACCAGTCCAAGAGTTCGCTCGAGCGCATCGAGGGCATGTCCAAGAAGCGCATCGAGACCCTGCCCTACGCGGCCGTGGTGCTGGAAAGCCTGATCGAGCGGCTGGACCTCAAGCGCATCGAGATCTCGGCCTTCGGCGTGCGCGAGGGCCTGCTGTTCGAAGCCATGCCGCCGCGCGTGCGGGGCCTGGATCCGCTGATCGAGGGCTGCGCCTCGCTGACGGCCCGCCAGGGCGTGGCCGACGACCTGGGCGTGGCGCTGCAGGCCTGGCTGGAACCGGCCTTCGCCAAGCTGGAGCCCCTGTTCCACGGCCGCGACGCGGTTCTGACCGCGGCCGCCTGCCGCCTGGCCGACCTGGGCGCGCGCCTGCATCCGGACCATCGCGCCGATCTGGTGTTCGAGCAGGTGCTGCGCGCGCCGATCGCCGGCCAGACCCACGTGGAGCGCGCCTTCCTGGCCGCCGCCGCCTTCGCCCGCCACTCGACGCCGTTCACCCCGCCCGAAATGGACGTGCTGGAACGGCTGCTGACCCCGGCCCGCCTGAAGCGCGCCCGGGCCCTGGGCGCAGCGATCCGCCTGGGTTGCGACCTGTCGGGCCGCAGCCCCGCTCTGCTGTCGCGCTCGCGGCTTGCGATCGACACGGACGTGCAGCTCTCGGCCGAGCCCGGCTATGCGGCCCTGCTGCTGGGCGAACAGACCGCCAAGCGCGCCAGCACCCTGGCCCAGGTGCTGGGCCTGAAGCTGAAGGTCCTGCCGCTTTAGCCGCCTTGGGTCCGCGACAGCGCGCCGCAGCCGAACAGCGTTCTTCCAGCATGGTTTGTTAGCCACGCCACGCCGAAGCTTCTCCCCCTCAGCACGGGGAGAAAACCGACATGCAGAAGCAGGTCGCCTACGACGTTCAAGACGAGATCGCCACGGCCCGGCAAGCGCCGGCGAGGCCCGAGGTTGTTCGATTGGCGGGCGCGGCCGCCAAGCCCGTCGACAGTCCGGCCAGGCAGCTGCAGCGCGACGTCGCGGCCGCCTTCGGGGCCAAACGTGGATGGTCGGTGCGGCGAACCGTCGTGCTCGGCGCGGCCTATCACGGCGTGGTCCTGTCGGCCCTCGTCATGGCGGCCTTCGAGACCTTCAGCCACGTCGCCAGCTAGGCGGCCTCCTCGCCGCCAAGCACGCGCAGCAGGACGGCGTAGAGCGCGGTCACTTCGAACGGCTTCTCGACGAAGTCCTGCATGCCGGCGGCCCGGCAGGCGGCGATGTCGCCCTCGGCCACCGCGCCGGTGACGGCGATCACCGGCGTCAGGCGGTTCAGCCCCTCGGCGCGCAATCGGCGCGTGGTGTCCAGGCCGTCGAGACCCGGCATGTTGACGTCCATGAGGATGGCGTCGAAACGGGTCTCGCCGGCCAGCAGCAGCGCCGTCTCGCCATCGGCCGCGAGAACCACCTCCAGGCCGAAGGCTTCGAGCACCTGGGCCAGCGTGCGGCGGTTGATTTCGTGATCGTCGACGACCAGCACCGTCGGGGCGTCGGAAAAGCCGTCGGCGGGCGCGTCGAGCGGTTCGGGCGTCGGCGGCTCCGCGCCTTCCGGGGCCGGCAGGGTCAGCACGAAGCGCGCTCCGCGCCCCTCGGCCGACGCCGCCGTCAGGTCGCCGCCCATCAAGCGGGACAGATCGCGACTGATGGCCAGGCCCAGGCCTGTGCCGCCGAAGGTCCGCGTGGTGTCGGCGCCAAGCTGGTCATAGGCCGTGAACAGGCGCGCCAGCTGCTCCGGACCAAGACCCGGCCCGGTGTCGGTCACCGACAGCGTCAGCATCAGCCCGCCTTCGGCGCGGGCCGCCATTTCGAGCTCGATGCAGACCCGTCCCTCGGGCGTGAACTTGATGGCGTTGGACAGCAGGTTGTTGAGCACCTGGCGCAGACGCACCGGGTCGCCCTTGATCCAGCGCGGCAGCCGCCGGCCGCCCCTGAAACGCAGAGCCAGGCCCTTCTGCCGGGCCTCGGCGCGCCAGAACCGCAAGGTGTCGCAGATCAGGGTGCGCGGCGCGAAATCGATGGCCTCGACGGTCATGCGGCCGGCCTCGATCTTCGACAGGTCGAGCAGGTCGTTGAGCAGGGCGCGCATCATCACCCCGGCGTCGGCAATCAGCTCGGCCTTGGCCTTGGCGGGACCGCCCGCGCCCCGGGCGAGCTCGCCCGCGCCGGCCAGGATGGCGCTGAGCGGCGTGCGCAGTTCATGGCTGACCATGGCGACGAAGGCGCTCTTGGCGGCGTCGGCGGCCACGGCCTGTTCGCGACGGATTTCGGCGGCGGCGCGGGCTTCGCGCTCGGCCAGCAGGGTCTGGCGCGACCAGCCGAAGACGAGCGAGGTGACCAGCACCATCAGCCCGCTGCCGATCAGAAACGCCTTCACGCCCACGTCTTCGTGGTTGGCGGCCAGGATCGGGGCCGCGAACAGATAGCTCAGGTGCGGCGTGGCGGTGGCCGCGAAGGCCAGCCGCGAGCCCTTGGCGCCCATCAGGGCGGTCATCACCGAGCCGGCCAGCAACAGGGCCGCGCCTGCCGCCCCGGCGGGAAGGCCGGTCCGCCACAGCGGCACCGCCAGCCAGCCGAACGCGACGGCCAGCAGGAAGTCGGCGCCCAGACAAGGCAGGATCCAGACGCGCGGATTGCGGTCGAAGGCGTGCAGGACGAATGCTTGCAGGCCCTGAGCCGTCAGGCAGGCCAGCGTCCAGGGCAGCATGAAGGCGAAACGCGGCTGGATGCCGATCGCCGCGCAGACCATCGCGATGACGAACAGGCGCAGTGGAATCTGCTGCCGCAGGGCCTTGGCTGGCCTTGCATAATTACGCGCGGCCCTGACCAGCCACGGATCCGGTTCCGCGTACGCCAACTCGACCTAGTTCCCCAGTCTTCGGCCGTCCCCACAGCCGACTGCCCCCGCGACGCTTATAGCGCCCGGAGGTCAACAATCGTTTTTCAAAGCATGTCGGCCATGAGGCAGCTGTGGCGTCTTGCACAAAGACGTCGCTTGCACTTCGCGCCGGAGACGCCGGCGGCGCAACCCTCTTTTGAGTCGCGCCGCCGACAGGTCCCGATCAGGCCGGACGCGGGGTCCGGCGGACTTCCACGACGCGGACCTTGATCCCGTCGAGCACCAGGGCCAGTTCGCCCCGCTTGATCTTCAGGGCGTCGCTGCCGAAGGCCTCGCGACGCCAGCCTTGCAGGGCGGGCGTGTCGGCCTCGTCGTCGGCGGCGATCTTTTCCAGGTCCGAGACGGTGGCGATCAGCTTGGACGCCACGCCGGCTTCCTCGGCGCGCGCCTTGAGCAGCACCTTCAGCAGCTCGACCACGGCGCCGGCCGAAGGCGGCGGCGGCGGGCCGGGCTTGTCGACCACCGGGGCGTAGCCCTCCGGGTCGGCCAGGGCGGCCTTGATCGCGGCGATCAGGTCGGGACCGAACTTGCTGCCGCCGAAGCCCTTGGGCACGCCGCGCAGGGTGTTCAGGCCTTCCAGCGAGGTCGGGGCCTGCGTGGCCAGCTCGTCGATGGCCTCGTCCTTGAGGATGCGGCCGCGCGGCTGGTCGCGCTGCTGAGCAGTGCGCTCGCGCCAAGCCGAGACCGACTTGAAGACGGCCAGGTACTTGGCTTGCGTCTTGCGCGGACGCAGGCGGCGCCAAGCCTTCTCGGGATCGACATCGTAGGCGGCCGGATCGCTCAGCGCCTTCATCTCCTCCTCGACCCAGGCCAGACGGCCTGATTCCTGGAGGCGATCGCGCAGCACCGGGAACAGGCGCGCCAGGTGCGTCACGTCGGCCAGGGCGTAGGCCAGCTGGGCGTCGGTCAGCGGACGGCGCGCCCAGTCGGTGAAGCGGCTCGACTTGTCGATCTCGATCTTCAGCATCTGGCGCACAAGGGCGTCATAGGCGATCTGCTCGCCGAAACCCGCGGCCATGCCGGCCACCTGGGTATCGAACAGAGGCGTGGGCATCGCCTTCAGATTATTGAAGATTTCGACATCCTGACGGGCGGCGTGGAACACCTTCAAGAGGGTCTCGTCGCGCATCAGCTCGAGCAGCGGCTCAAGGTCGAGCCCCTCCGCCAGCGGATCGATCACCGCGTCGGAAACGGGCGAAGCGACCTGGATCAGGCAGAGCTTGGGCCAATAGGTGGTCTCGCGCATGAACTCGGTGTCCACGGCGATGAAGGGCTGCCCCTTCAAACCATTACAGAACTCCGCCAGCTCGGCGGTGGTGGTGATCGGCGTCATCGGCTGCTAATAGCCTCGCGCACCCCCGAGTCTGCAAGCGTCAAGCGTTGCGGAGCAGCCACTTTTCTGTCCCAAAGCGCCGAACAAGGGTCGCCGAGGGCCTGGAACCACAGATGAGCGACCCGATGAGCGATCCGAAGACCGACCAAGCCGGCGGCCTGACCTACGCCCAGGCGGGCGTGGACATCGATGCCGGCAACGCCCTCGTCGACGCAATCAAGCCGCTGGCCAAGGCGACTCGCCGGCCCGGCGCTGAAGCCAGCCTCGGCGGCTTCGGCGCGCTGTTCGACCTCAAGGCCGCCGGCTACGAGGACGCCCTGCTGGTGACCACCACCGACGGCGTCGGCACCAAGCTGCGCATCGCCATCGACGCGGGCATGCACGCCACGGTCGGCATCGATCTCGTCGCCATGTGCGTCAACGACCTGCTGGCGCAAGGCGCCGAGCCGCTGATGTTCCTGGACTACTTCGCCACCGGCAAGCTGGACGTCGAGACCGCCAAGAGCGTGGTCGCCGGCATCGCCGAGGGCTGCAAGCTGGCCGGCGCGGCCCTGGTGGGCGGCGAGACCGCCGAAATGCCGGGCATGTACGGCGACGGCGAATACGACCTGGCCGGCTTCTCGGTCGGCGCGGTCGAGCGCGACGGCGTCCTGCCCAAGCTGGACAAGCAGCGCGCCGGCGACGTGATCATCGGCATCGGCTCGTCGGGCCCGCACTCGAACGGCTATTCGCTGGTGCGCCGCGTGGTCGAGCGCTCGGGCCTGGCCTGGGACGCCCCCTGCCCCTTCGAGGAAGGCAAGACGCTGGCCGAGGCCCTGATGGCCCCGACCCGCATCTACGTGAAGTCGATCCTGCCGCTTCTGCAGTCGGGTCGCGTCAAGGGCGGCGCCCACATCACCGGCGGCGGCCTGATCGAGAACCCGCCGCGCTGTATCGCCGAGGGCCTGGTTCCCGAGTTCGACTGGAACGCCTGGCCCCTGCCGCCCGTGTTCGAATGGCTGCAGGATGTCGGCCAGATCGACGCTCACGAGCTGCGCCGCACCTTCAACTGCGGCGTCGGCTTCATCCTGATCGTCGCGCAGTCGGACGTCGAGCCGGTGCTGGCGGCTCTGCTCAACGCCGGCGAAGACGCCTTCGTCTGCGGCCAGCTGGCCAAGGCCTGATCGGCTGAGTGAAATCCTCGTCCTTCGACAAGCTCAGGATGAGGATTTCAGTTCAAGCGCCTCAGTAGCCCTCATCCTGAGCCCGTCGAAGGACGAGGGCGGTTCCACGAAAGCCGCCGCGTGACCACCAGAACAAAAGTCGCCGCCCTGATCTCGGGCCGGGGCTCCAACATGGAAGCTCTGGTCGGCGCCGCCCAGGACCCGGCCTGCCCGTTCGAGATCGCGCTCGTCCTGGCCAACAAGGCCGACGCGGGCGGTCTGGCCACGGCGCAGGCCGCCGGGATCGAGGCGCTGTGCGTCGAGAGCAAGCCCTTCGGCAAGGACCGCGAGGCCCACGAGCGCGCGGTCGACGCGGCCCTGCGCGAACGCGGGATCGAGATCATCGCCCTGGCCGGCTACATGCGGATCCTGACGCCCTTCCTGGTCGACGCCTGGGAAGGCCGGATGCTGAACATCCACCCGTCCCTGCTGCCCAAGTATCCAGGCCTCGACACCCACGCCCGCGCCATCGCGGCCGGCGAGGCAGAGGCCGGCTGCACGGTTCACCTGGTCACGGCGGGCGTCGACGAGGGCCCGATCCTGGGCCAGGCCCGGGTAGCCATCGAGGCCGGCGACGACGATCACGCCCTGGCCGCGCGGGTGCTGGTGGAAGAGCACAAGCTCTATCCGGCCGTGCTGGCGGAGTACGTGCGGGGGCTGTGAGCCCCCGCCGCGCCTCAATCCGTCAACAGGATCTGCGACGGCCAGGCGCTGACGACCTGCGCCGCGCAAGACACGGTCGCACTGTCGAAGTAGAAGCCGACCCGCCTGTCGGTGGAACGCGCCGTAAGCAGCGTGGCATAGGCGCGGTTCTTGGCGTCGGCGGACCACGCCGGATTGACGCGACACCACGACAGGCACGACTTTTCGCTGGTGAAGAAGATGTCGTCGCCGGTCAGGATCAGCTGGGTGATCTTCTCGTTCCAGCAATAGTCGCCGGCGTGGCTGGGCGACACCGCCGCCAGGGCGAGGCCGAGTCCCGCGCCGACGGTCGCGAGCATACGGTTGGAGCGCGAAAGAAACTGACGCATCGAGTTTGCCATTGTGCCTTGGCAACGAACCGCCGTCGCCTGCGGACGATCGCCCGCGGCGGGCGCGTCACGGCCCTACAGCCACGCTTCGCTCGCTGACGTCAAGATTGCGTCCAAGCCCTGCTCGCCAGTCGCTTTTCCAAACAAAAAGGCCGGCGGGTCGCCCCGCCGGCCTTTTCACGTTCTAAAGCTCGAAAGCCTTAGCCGACGATGTCGGCGTCGGTGAAGAACTGGGCGATTTCGATGCCCGCGTTCTCGAGGCTGTCCGAACCGTGGACCGAGTTTTCGCCGATCGACAGGGCGAACAGCTTGCGGATCGTGCCTTCGGCGGCGTTGTCCGGGTTCGTGGCGCCCATGACTTCGCGGTACTTGGCCACGGCGCCTTCGGCTTCCAGGACCTGCACGACGACCGGCTCGGCGGTCATCTGGGCGACGAGTTCACCGTAGAACGGGCGCTCGGCGTGGACTTCGTAGAACTTCTTGGCCTGAGCTTCGGTCAGGTGGACGCGACGCTGGGCGACGATGCGCAGACCAGCTTCCTCGATCACGGCGTTGATCTTGCCGGTGATGTTGCGGCGGGTCGCGTCGGGCTTCAGGATCGAGAAGGTACGTTCGGTCATTCCGAAAATCTCACAGAGAAAGTTTGTGAATTGGGAGGTTGCGGGCTTATAGCCGTGCGCCTCCTCGCCGCCAACCCCGCGTTCCCAGATGCTTCAGATCAACGACCTTACTTTCGACGCCTGGGGACGCCGGTTCTTCGAAAAGGCGACCGTCAGCCTGCCGCCTGGCGCGAAGGTCGGCCTGATCGGCCGCAACGGCGTGGGTAAGTCGACGCTGTTCAAGCTGATCCTGGGGCACCTGGTCGCCGCCGGCGACGAAATCAGCCTGCCCAAGAACGCCCGCATCGGCTCGGTCGACCAGGAGCACCCGGCCACGCCGGTCACCCTGCTCGACACCGTGCTGGAGGCCGACGAGGAGCGCCACGCCCTGCTGACCCGCCTGGAGACCGCCGATCCGGAGGATATGGGCGAGATCTGGGGCCGGCTGATCGAGATCGATTCCGACTCGGCTCCGTCTCGCGCCTCGGAAATCCTCGCCGGCCTGGGCTTCTCGCAGGATGACCTGCAGCGACCGATGAGCGAGTTCTCGGGCGGCTGGCGGATGCGCGTGGCCCTGGCCGCGGCGCTGTTCGCCGAGCCCGACATGCTGCTGCTCGACGAACCGACCAACTATCTCGACCTGGAAGGCGCCCTCTGGCTGGAAGCGCGGCTGAAGAAGTATCCGCACACCGCCCTGATCGTCAGCCACGACCGCGAACTGCTCAACAACAGCTGCACGCACATGCTGCACCTGGCCGGCGGCAAGCTGGAGCTCTACACCGGCGGCTACGACGACTTCGAAAAGCGCCGCGCCGAGAAGGCCCGCCTGCAACTGTCGGCGAAAGCCAAGCAGGACGCCGAGCGCGCTCACCTTCAGGCCTTCGTCGACCGCTTCAAGGCCAAGGCCTCCAAGGCCGCCCAGGCCCAGTCGCGGATGAAGCGCCTGGCCAAGATGGAGCCGGTGGCGACGACGATCGAGGAGCGCGTCGCGCCCTTCACCCTGCCCTCGCCGCCCAAGCCGCTGGCCCCGCCGCTGATCCGGCTGGAGAAGGCCGACGTCGGCTACGAGGCCGGCCGCGCGATCCTCAAGAGTCTCAACCTGCGCATGGACCTGGACGACCGCATCGGTCTGCTGGGCGTCAACGGCGCGGGCAAGTCGACCTTCGCCAAGATGATCGCCGGCGCGCTGGACATCCAGAAGGGCGAGCTGCACCGCGACAAGAAGATGAAGGTCGGCTGGTTCCACCAGCACCAGATCGAGGCGATGGATCCCAAGGACACCCCGCTGGAGATCGTCCGCCGGGCCATGCCGGACGCCAGCGAATCCTCGCGTCGCTCGCGCCTGGCCCAGTGGGGCCTGAACTTCGACAAGCAGGACACCACGGTGGCCAACCTGTCGGGCGGCGAACGCGCCCGCCTGCTGCTGAACCTGGTGGCCATGGACGCCCCGCACGTCCTGATCCTCGACGAGCCGACCAACCACCTCGACATCGACAGCCGCCGGGCCCTGCTGGACGCGCTGAACGACTACGAGGGGGCGGTGCTGCTGATCACCCACGACCGCTCGCTGATGGAGCTGGTGGCCGACCGCCTGTGGCTGGCGGCCGACGGCAAGGTGGTGCCGTTCGACGGCGACATGGACGACTACGCCAAGTTCGTGCTCGAGCGCGCCAAGCAGGCCGTGAAGCCCACCCAGGTGGCCCGCGAGCCGGCCAAGGCCGAGGCCGCTTCTCCGGCCGCGCCGAAGAAGGTCGCCGTCGAGCCGCTGCGCCGCAAGGTCGAGGCCGCCGAGCAGGTGATGAACCGCAAGACCCGGGATCTCGCCGAACTGGAAGCCCAGCTGGCCGACCCGCAGCTCTATGTGAAGACGCCGGCCAAGGTGCCCGAGCTGGAAAAGCGCCGCGACAACGCCAAGGCCAAGCTCGAAGAGGCCGAGGCGGCGTGGATGGAGCTGGCCGAACAGCTGGCCGAGGCCGAGGGTTAGATCGGACAGGCATTCTGCAGTTCCGACCGTTTCTCACCGAGCATCCCCGCGAAGGCGGGGATCCAAGCTGCGCTTCCAGATGACGCTCGGGCCGTGATCAACCCGTAGCCTCAGCTTGGGTCCCCGCCTTCGCGGGGAAGAACGGATCTGGAGGCGGATGCATGTCGACCTGCTTCAGGACAACAACTCTCGGTAAACGCCAGTAAACCAAGAGATTTAGCCGTTCCGACAGACCTTCGGGCCTATCAATGCGGCCATGACCGCAGCCCTTTCCAGCCGCAACCACGTCGTCGCCAACCCCGAAGGGTTGTCGGCCGCCGCCGTGCTGGAAGCCTTCGCGACCTGGCTCGACCAGCGTCTGGCCGAGGCCACCCGGCTGGAGATGGATCTCGCCTTCCGCGACCGCCCGTTCGACGTCGAGATCGGCCGCACGCCCGCCCTGGTGGGCTGGGAGCACCGCTATCTCGCCCCGGGCGCCGCGGCCCCCAAGGGCAAGATGTGGACGGTCTATCGCCTGCACGACCAGACCGGCCGCCCCAGCGAACTGGCGACGGCGCGGGCCCAGGCCGACAAGCTGGAAGACCTGACGCCGCTGCTCGGCGAGTTGGGCTATCTGGGCGTCTTCGACGGCGAGGCGGCGATGTTCCCGGGCCTGGGCAAGCGCTAGCCGCGCCCGGGCCTGGTGATTCCGGCCTTCTTCAGGGCCTTCTCGATGCCGGGCCAACTGGCCTCCTTGGGCCTGTTGAGGCCGGCGAGGTGGATGTTGCGGATGCTGGTCCAGCAGCGCACGCCTTCCGCCATCTCCTCGCGAAAGCTCTGCATTTCCTCCGGCGGCGCGTCGTGGGCGACGCTCTCGACGTCGCGGATCGTTCTCTGGAGCAGGGCGATGTTCTGCTCGCAGGCGGCGATCATCCCGCGATAGGCCGCCTCGTGCTTCGGGCTGCGAGCGGTGCGGCGCAGACGCCTGCGCGGGGGTTTCGACTTCGGCATGGGGTTCTCCGCTTGGATCCTTCTCCCCTTGCGGGAGAAGGTGTCGCCAAAGGCGACGGATGAGGAGGCGCGCGGACGGTTCTGAGAGACCCCTCACCCGACCTCGCTCCGCGAGGCCACCCT
>CBINOL010000141.1:0-12098 GCA_966252285.1 uncultured Caulobacter sp. | reverse complement strand
CACTCCCCCGCCATGCGGGGGAGGAGATGTGTGGCGTAGATCAAGTTCATCGCCCGATCCCCCGCTCGCGTTCCACCGACGCCATGAACCCCGTAAGCGCCGCGTCCATCACCGGCTCGTCCAGCAGGAAGGCGTCGTGGCCCTTGTCGCTGTCGATCTCGGCGAAGGCCGCGCGGCAGCCGGCGGCGGTCAGGGCGCGGACGATGTGGCGGCTTTCCGAGGTCGGATACAGCCAGTCGCTGGTGAAGCTGAGCACGCAGAACCGCACGTCGCGCGCGGCCTTGAAGGCGTTGGCCAGCACCCCGCCGTGCGGCGCGGCCAGGTCGAAATAGTCCATGGCCCGGGTGATGTAGAGATAGGAGTTGGCGTCGAACCGGTCGACGAAACTGGCCCCCTGGTGGCGCAGGTAGCTCTCGACCTGGAAGTCGGCGTCGAAGCCCCACGACAGGCCGTCGCGCTGGAGCTCGCGGCCGAACTTGCGCTGCAGGGCCGGCTCGGAGACGTAGGTGATGTGCGCGGCCATGCGGGCCACCGCCAGACCCTTCTCGGGCCGCGCGCCCTGGCTGGCATAGGCCCCGCCGCGCCATTCGGGATCGGCCATGATCGCTTGGCGGCCCACCTCGTGGAAGGCGATGTTCTGGGCCGAGTGGCGCGAGGTCGAGGCCACGACCACGGCGCTGAACAGCTTGTGGGGATAGTCCACCGCCCACTGCTGAACCTGCATGCCGCCCATCGAGCCGCCGACCACCGCCAGCAGGGTGTCGACTCCCAGGGCGTCGATCAGCATGGCCTGAGCCCGCACCATGTCGGCGATGGTGATGATCGGGAACGACAGGCCGTAGGGCTCGCCGGTGGCCGGATTGGTCGAGGCCGGACCGGTGGAGCCCATGCAGCCGCCGATGACGTTGGCGCAGATGACGAAGTGGCGGGCCGGGTCGATCGGCCGGCCGGGGCCGACCAGACGCGTCCACCAGCCGGGCTTGCCGGTGGTCGGATGGGTCGAAGCCACATACTGGTCGCCGGTCAGGGCGTGACAGATCAGGACCGCGTTGGTCCCGTCCTCGTTCAGCGAGCCATAGGTCTGATAGGCCACTTCCAGCCCGCTGATCTTCGCGCCGGAATCCAGCACCAGCGGCCGGTCGGCGGGGAAGCGCCAGACACCGCCGCCGAGCGGCGCGGAAACGTCCAGATCAAGGTCGGCCATGTCGCCTTGGACCGCCTGTCGACGAAGGTGTCAACCATACGCTTTGCGCCCGGACGCGCGCCGCTTAAGAGGAGATCGTCGCGACGGCGTTTCTCGCCATTTGCCCCGCTTTAAAACCGCTTTATGGAGTGCGCCATGGACCGTCTGATCCTGATGCGCCACGGCAAGGCCGAGCGGCACGCCGCCCAGGGCGGCGACTTCGAGCGCGCGCTCGCCGAGCGCGGCCGCCAGGACGTGGCGCTGATCGCCTCGGCCCTGGCTGCGGAAGACCTTTCGCCCGACCTCGTCCTGGTCTCGGCCGCCCGCCGCACCCGCGAAACCTGGGACGCCGCGGCCGGCGCCTTTCCGGGCGCCACCGCCGAGGTGCTGCGCAATCTCTATCACGCCGAGGCGCAAGAGGTGCTGGCCGCCGTGCGCGAAGCCGACGCCCCGGCCGGCACGGTGATGGTGGTCGGCCACAATCCGGGCCTGCACGATCTTTCGCTGCGCCTGGCCATGGGCGGTCCGGCCGAGGCCGGCGAGATGGCCAAGCTGCGCTCGCGCTTTCCCACCGCCACGGCGGCGGTCTTCGACATCGACGCGTCCGGCGCCCCGCGGCTGGCGCGCGTCTTCTACGCATCCGAACACGGCGGGCACGGCGGCGAATGACCCTGGTCTACAAGATCCTTCCGAAGACGCTCTGGGACGAGGCCAAGGCGGCCGGCGAGTTCACCGGCGCGCCCATCGACCACGCCGACGGCTACATCCACCTCTCCGGCGCCGACCAGGCCCAGGAAACCGCCGCCCTCTATTTCAAGGGCCAGGAAGACCTGCTGCTGGTCGGCTTCGACGCCGACGCGCTCGGTCCCGAGCTGAAGTGGGAGGCCTCGCGCGGCGGGGCCCTGTTCCCGCACCTCTTCCGCAGCCTGTCGCCCGATGAGGCGATCTCGGAAAAGCCGCTGGCGCTCGACGCCGACGGCGTGCCGCAGCTGGGTCTTTCCTGATGGCCCTGCACGACATCGCCGCCCGCGCCCTGCATGCGTTCGATCCCGAAGACGCCCACGGCTGGGCGATCCGCGGCCTGAAGTGGGGCCTTGGCCCGCGCGACGGCGGCGTCGACGACCCGATCCTGGCCACCAGCGTCGCGGGCCTGCAGCTTTCCAACTGCGTGGGCCTGGCCGCCGGCTTCGACAAGAACGCCGAGGTTCCCGACGCCATGCTGGCCGCCGGCTTCGGCTTCGTAGAGGCCGGCACGGTGACGCCGCTGGCGCAGGCCGGCAATCCGCGCCCGCGCCTGTTCCGCCTCACCGAAGACCAGGCGGTGATCAACCGCATGGGCTTCAACAACGAAGGCCTCGAGCCCTTCGCCGCGCGCCTTAAGGCCCGCAAGCACGCCCACGCCGACCGCCTTGGCGTGTTCGGCGCCAACATCGGCGCCAACAAGGACGCCGAAGACCGCATCGGCGACTACGTCACGGGCCTCACCCGCCTGTGGGGCCTGTCGGACTACTTCACCGTCAACATCTCCTCGCCCAACACGCCGGGCCTGCGCGCCCTGCAGACCAAGGCGGCGCTGGAGGAACTGCTGGGCCGTCTGGCGCAGGCGCGGGCGGACCTGAAGAAGGGCGGCGCCGACTATCCGATCTTCCTCAAGGTCGCTCCCGACCTGGAGGAGGGCGAGGTCGAGGCCATCGTCGAGACCGTGCTGGCCTGCGGCCTGAACGGCATCATCGTCTCCAACACCACCATCGCCCGCCCCGACAGCCTGAAGTCGGCGCAGAAGGGCGAGGGCGGCGGGCTTTCGGGCGCGCCGCTGCTGGTCGCCTCGACCCGGGTGCTCGCCGAGTTCCACGCCGCCGCCAAGGATCGGGTGGCGCTGATCGGGGCCGGCGGCATCGCCAGCGGCGCCGACGCCCTGGCCAAGATCAAGGCCGGCGCCTGCGCGGTGCAGCTCTATTCGGCCCTCGTCTATGGCGGCCCGGGCCTCGTGGTGCGGATCAAGAAGGACCTGGCCGCCCGCCTGCGGGCCGAGGGCTTCACCAGCGTCTCGGACGCGATCGGCGCCGCATGACCCCCGACCAGAGCCTGGCCTGGCTGCGACGCTTCGGACCGCTGGCGGTCCTGGCGCTGCTGCTCGTGGCGGCTCTGGCGTCGGGCGTGGCCGGGAAACTTTCGCTCGAGACCCTGCAGGCCGAGGGCGAGGCGCTGCAGGCCTTCGCCCACCTTCACCCGCTGCAGTGCGCGCTGATCTATGTGGCGGTCTACGTCGCCACGGTGTCGGTCTCGCTGCCCGGGGCGCTGATCCTGTCGCTCAGCGCGGGCTTCCTGTTCGGACCGCTGGGCGGGTTCCTGGCCCTGACCGGGGTGACCGGCGGCTCGACCGTGGTCTATGCGGCCTGCCGCACCGCCTTCGGCGACTTCCTGCGCCGCAAGCCCGGCGCCCTGCTGACGAGGATCGAGGACGGGTTCAAGGCCGACGCCTTCTCATACCTTTTGACCCTGCGGCTGATCCCGGCCTTCCCGCTGCTGCTGGTCAATGTCGCCTCGGGCCTGATGAAGATCCCGCTGCGCACCTACCTGCTGGCCTCGGTGCTGGGCATGGCGCCCAGTTCGTTCGTCTATGCCGGGATCGGCTCGGGCCTGGGCCACCTGTTCGCGGAAGGCGACCCGGTGACGCTGGCCACCCTGGCCTCGCCGCGCATCTACATGCCGATCATCGGCCTGGGCGTGCTGGCCCTGCTGCCGCCGCTTTGGAAGGCCGCGCGCAGGCGCCGCGTTGCCCCCGCCGCCGACGTGAAGTAACCCAGACGAATGGCCGAACCGGTCACGCCGCCCGCCGCTCCCCTAAAGCCGCCCGGAAGACGCCTTCCGTGGCCCGGCGGCCTGTCGGCGCGCCTGCTGCTCTTGACCGCCCTCTTCGTGTTCCTGGCCGGCGCCTTCATCCTGCCGCCGGCCCTGGCCGACCTCGAAAAGCAGTGGCTGCTCGATCGGGTGCGGGCCGCCGAACTGGCCTCGACCATCGCCGACGCCGACCCCGAGCGCCGGGTCACCGACCAGGTCTCGCAGCGCCTGCTCGACCAGGCCGGCGTGGTGATCGTGGCCCTGCAGGTGGACGGGGCGCGCCGCCTCGTCCTGCCGACCGAGCCGCGCGCCATCGAGCAGCCCTACCTCGTCGACCTGCGCGGCCAGAACCCCGGCTCGTGGCTGGCCGCCCCGTTCTTCACCCTGAAGAGCAAGCCCGGCAGCCTGGTGCGGGTGATGGCCGAGCCGCGCTTCCGCCAGGAGGCCGAGTTCGTCGAGATCGTGCTGCCCGACGCCCCGCTGAAGGCCCACCTGATCTCCAACTTCTGGCGGCTGGCGGGCGTGACCCTGTTCGCCGCGGGCCTGGCCGGCGGCCTGATCTACCTGTCGCTGAACTTCCTGCTGGTGCGGCCCATGCAGCGCATCACCAAGGCCATGGAACGCTTCCGCGCCGATCCCGAGGATCCCGAGGCCCGGGTGGTGGTGTCGCGCCGCCGCGACGAGATCGGCCGCGCCGAGGCCGAGCTCGACGCCATGCAGACCGACCTGCGCACCGCCCTGCAGGCCAAGGCCCGCCTGGCCGCGCTGGGCGAGGCGGTGGCCAAGATCAATCACGACCTGCGCAACATGCTGACCAGCGCCCAGATGGCTTCGGACCGCCTGGCCGCGCTGGGCGATCCCAAGGTGGCCCAGGCCCTGCCGCGCCTCGAACGGGCTCTGGACCGCGCCATCACCCTGGCCAGCGACGTCATGGCCTACGGCAAGTCCAAGGAGCCGGCCCCGGTGGTCCGCACGGTGGGCCTGCGCGCGGCCCTGGAGATGGCGGCCGAGGATTCCGGCCTGACCCCGCAGGGCGTGGCCCTCGAGACGGTGATCGACCCGCGCGAGCAGATCCAGGCCGATCCCGACCAGCTGCACCGCATCCTGACCAACCTGCTGCGCAACGCCCGCGAGGCCATCGAGGGCGCGCCCGACCGCAGCGGCAAGGGCCGGGTGTTCGTCGAACTGCGCCGCGCCGACGGCATGAGCCATCTTCGGCTGTCGGACGACGGCCCCGGCGTGCCGGCGCGGGCGCGCGCCAACCTGTTCCAGCCGTTCGTGGGTTCGGTGCGTCGCGGCGGCACGGGCCTTGGCCTGGCCATCGCCCGCGAGCTGGCCCAGGGCCACGGCGGGGATCTGGCGTTGGTGGAGACCGGCCCCGGCGGCTCGGTGTTCGACCTGACCCTGGCCGGCGCTCCCGAACCCGCCCCGGCGCCCGAAGAGGGCGAACCGGCCAAGTCGAAGCCCTAGCGGGCCTCGCTGTCGCCACCGTGCTTGCGGGCTGGCGATCCCGAGAAACAGCTTGTCTGATCGCCGCTGTTCAGCAGGCTCCGCCCTGACCGCTCCGCACGCGCCTATAGTTTTCGTCCAAACGGAGCAGATTCCGCACGAAATGCCGAATAGCGTAGAAAATAAATAGGCACGCGACATAAGCTGGAAGCTTGGTCGCGACCCGCATTAAACGGGAAATATCGAACTGATTTTCCACGTCCCCATAAAAATACTCAAATAAGAATAGAACGATGATCGGCAACAAAGCCGAAAGCACGTTCACCAACGCCCTCATGCCCGACCACGCCCCCTCGCCTCGATCCATCCGGGCGCGACGATGCAACCCGTGACCCATGCGTCGAGCATACGCACTTTTTACGATCGGTCGAAGCGCCTGGCGCAACTGCAGGGCTGGATCAGACTTCGTACTGCCTGGGCAGGGGCGCGCCCTGTTCGGCGGGCGCGAGCGGCGCGCGCAGCTCGACGGGCTCGCTGGTCAGCGTGTCGGGAGCGGGCGGCGGGGCCAGGACGCCGGTCGCCAGCACGCCGGCGACCACGAGGCTGCAACTTCCCAGGCCAAGGCCCAGGGCGATGGTCTTCTTCAAGGTCATGCTCAAACAGTATCCGCGTCGGGGAGGGCGCTTTTACTCGTAGGGAACCAAGCCTCTGACGTGCCCTGAGGTTCCCAAGGTCCGCCAGACGGATCACATCCGCCTCACGGGCGGACGTGCTTTTGCCTGTAAACCGTCCACAGGTCCAGCATGGGGCGCCTTAAGGGCGATCTCGCCTCATTTGGGCGAACAGCGGTTGCAAAGCGCCGCCTTGGCGGGGGCCACGCCTCAGGGCTTGGCCGGCGCCGCCGGGGCCTCGGCGGCCGCCTCTTCCTCTTCCAGCTCGACGCCTTCGAAGCGGATCGGCAGGCGGATGCGCTGGCCGTCCACCGGGTCGCCTTCCTTGGTCCACGGGTTCATCCGCATGGAACCCGCCACGATCATCGCCGAAGCGGCGAAGTCCAGACCCGCCGGCTCCTCGCGCGCGGCCTCGCAGTCGGCCAATCGCCCCTCGGTGGTCACCGCGCAGGACACCACGCCCAGGCCGTTCTTCACGCCCGCCTTGCGGGCGGCCTGGGGGAAGGCCATGGCCAGGCCTTCGGCGTCGGCCATCTGGATCCAGCGCGGCTTGGTCAGCTGGCGGCCGGTCGCGCCCGGCGGCCGGAAGCGGAACGGCACGTCCACGTGGATCAGCTTGACCATCTTGGCGTCGCCCGGCCCCATCGACACCTTGAAGTGATCGGCCAGCCCGAGGGCGGCCTTGCCGAACCCCCTGCCCTTGGGCAGTTCGGAGATCACCTCGCAGTCGTCCAGCGCGCCGCTTTCCTTGATCCCGCAGCGCAGGGCGGCCTGGCCGCTGTCCACGCCCGCGGCGGCCTTGGGCCAGGCGGCGTCGACCTGCGCCAGGCTGGGCGCCGACTTCCACGGCGGATCGATTATCAGCCGCTCCTTGCCCACCGACGCGAAACCGCCCTCGGCCAGGCCCGCCCAGTTGATCGGCACCGTCACCTCGGTCTCGACGCGCTGGCCGGCGCGGATCTTGGGGCTCATCAGGAACTGCGGGGCCAGCGCCAGGGCCGAATGGCCAAAGCCCAGACCCTCGGGCGTTTCCGACAGCACCTTGCAACGGTCCAGGAAGCCCTCGGTCGTGACCCGGCAGCGGATGACGGCCCGGCCGTCCTTGCCGGCCTTCACGGCGGCGACCGGGAAGACGCCCGCCAGGTCCTGGCCCGTCGGCTTGCGCACCCAGTCGGGATTGGCGTCGCCGGGCGCCAGGAACTCGAGGGAATAGGAGATCTTGCGGCCGATGGCCGAGGCGCCGGCCTCGTCCTTCACCTTGACCTTGTAGCGATCCGACAGGCCGAGGGCCGCCGCGCCGAAGCCGCGGTTCATCGGGTATTCGCTCAGCACCTTGCAGTCGGCCAGCGCGCCCTTGTCGGCGACCTCGCACTCGACCTCGGCGTCGCCGGTGACCGTCGCCCCGGCCGGAAACGCGGCCTTGATCTCGAACGCCTTGGGCCGGGCGGCGAACACCAGGCGCCCCTCCTCGGCCGCGTTCGAAGACGTGGGAAGACCCGCCAGCACCAGCAGGGCCGCGACCGAACCGAAACGAATGAAAGACACGACGCCCCCTCGGGTCTCGGGCCCCCGCCCGCATACTCGACCCAGGGCTGAGCCATAGCCCAGTCACCCGGCGTCAGCAACCGTTCGAGGCGCGCTCGGCAAGGGTTCCGGCGCGCGCCCGATCCCCTTATGTTCGCCGCCATGACCGACGCCGCCGCGCCCGAATCCGCCCAGACCCGTCCCCTCACCCAGGACGGCCCCGCCCTGCGCCTCTTCCTGGTGGACGGCTCGGCCTACCTGTTCCGCGCCTATCACGCCCTGCCGCCCCTGACCCGCAAGAGCGACGGCCTGCCCGTCGGCGCGGTGCAGGGCTTCTGCAACATGCTGTGGAAGCTGATGCGCGACATGCAGGGCGACGCGCCCACGCACCTGGCGGTGATCTGGGATCACTCGGAAAAGACGTTCCGCAACACGCTGTACGACCAGTACAAGGCCCACCGCCCGCCGGCCCCGGAAGACCTGATCCCGCAGTTCCCGCTGGTGCGCGACGCCACCCGGGCCTTCGGCGTGCCGGCCATCGAGCTGCCGGGCTACGAAGCCGACGACCTGATCGCCGCCTATGCCTGCGCCGCCCGCGACGCCGGCGGCGAGGCCGTCATCGTCTCGTCCGACAAGGACCTGATGCAGCTGGTAGGCGACAGCGTCTCGATGTTCGACCCCATGAAGGGGGTGCGCATCGGCCGCAACGAGGTGTTCGAGAAGTTCGGCGTCTATCCCGAGCAGGTGGTCGACGTGCAGTCGCTGTGCGGCGACAGCGTCGACAACGTGCCCGGCGCCCCCGGCATCGGCATCAAGACCGCCGCCCAGCTGATCACCGAGTACGGCGACCTCGACACGCTGCTGGCCCGCGCCGGCGAGATCAAGCAGCCCAAGCGCCGCGAGACCCTGATCAACTTCGCCGACCAGATCCGCCTGTCCAAGGCCCTGGTCACGCTGGACTGCAACACTCCCCTGCCCGAGCCGCTCGACGACCTGGTGGTGCGCGAGCCCGACAAGGCCGTGCTGGCCGCCTTCCTCGAGGAGATGGAGTTCAGGACGCTCGCCCGCCGGGTGGGCGACGGCAACGCCGCGGCCGCCCCGCGCACGCTGGACGCCCGCCCGTCGGACAGGGCCGTCACCGCGCCGGTGACCAGCGTCTCCTACGTCTCGGCCGCCGCCCGCGCCGCGGCCAATCCGGTGGCCGAGCCGGTCGCCATCGACACCGCGTCCTACGTCTGCGTGCGCGACCTGCCGACGCTGCAGGTGTGGATCGACAAGGCCCGGGCCAAAGGCGTGGTGGCCTTCGACACCGAGACCGACGCCCTGTCCTCGGCCAATGCCGGCCTGTGCGGCGTATCGCTGGCCATCGCGCCCGGCGAGGCCTGCTACATCCCCGTCGGCCACGAGGAGAAGGCCCAGGACGGCGGCCTGGCCTTCGAGGCGCCGGCCAAGCTGGAGCAGCTCACCGAGCAAGAAGCACTGGCCGCGCTGAAGCCGCTGCTGGAAGACCCGGCGGTGCTGAAGGTCGCCCAGAACGCCAAGTACGACATCGCCGTCATGGCCCGGCGCGGGATCGCCGTCGCCCCGATCGAGGACACCATGCTGATCAGCTACGTGCTGGAAGCGGGCCTGCATGGCCACGGCATGGACGAGCTGTCGGAGCTGTGGCTGGGCCACAAGCCCATCCCCTTCAAGGAGGTGGCCGGCACGGGCAAGAGCCAGATCAGCTTCAAGCACGTGGCCCTGGACAAGGCCACGGCCTACGCCGCCGAGGACGCCGACGTCACCCTGAGGCTCTACGACGTCCTGCGCCCGCGCCTGGCGGCCGAGGGCCTGCTGACCGTTTACGAGACCCTGGAGCGCCCCCTGCCCGCCGTGCTGGCGACCATGGAGAACGACGGCGTCCGCGTCGATCCCGAGACCCTGCGCCGGCTCTCCAACGAGTTCTCGCTGCGCATGGCCGAGTTCGAGGAGCAGGCGCAAAAGCTGGCAGGCCGTCCGTTCAACCTGGGCAGCCCCAAGCAGATCGGCGACGTGCTGTTCGGCGAGCTGAACCTGAAGGGCGGCAAGAAGACCGCCACCGGCCAGTGGTCGACCGACAGCGACGTGCTGGAAAGCCTGGCCAACGAGCACGAGCTGCCGCGCGTGCTGCTCGACTGGCGTCAGCTTTCCAAGCTCAAGGGCACCTATACCGAGAACCTGATCGCCGCGATCAGCGAGCGCACGGGCCGGGTGCACACCTCCTACGCCCTGGCCGCCACCACCACGGGCCGGCTGTCGTCGTCCGACCCCAACCTGCAGAACATCCCGGTCCGCACCGAGGAAGGCCGCAAGATCCGCAAGGCCTTCGTGGCCGAACCGGGCAAGGTGCTGATCAGCGCCGACTACAGCCAGATCGAGCTGCGCCTCTTGGCCCACATCGGCCAGATCCCGCAGCTGCAGCAGGCCTTCCGCGACGGCCTCGACATCCACGCCATGACGGCCTCGGAGATGTTCGACACGCCGATCGAGGGCATGGACCCGATGATCCGTCGCCGGGCCAAGGCCATCAATTTCGGCATCGTCTACGGCATCTCGGCCTTTGGTCTCGCCAACCAGCTGGGCATCGGCCAGGGCGAGGCCGGGGCCTACATCAAGACCTATTTCGAGCGCTTCCCCGGCATCCAGGCCTATATGGACGCCACCCGGGCCTTCGTGCGCGAGCACGGCTACGTCACCACGATCTTCGGCCGCAAGATCAACATCCCCGACATCCACGCCAAGTCGGTGGGTCAGCGGCAGTTCTCCGAACGCGCGGCCATCAACGCCCCGATCCAGGGCGCGGCGGCCGACGTCATGCGGCGGGCGATGGTGCGCATGCCGGCGGCCCTCGAAGAAGCGGGCCTGAAGGCGCGCATGCTGCTGCAGGTGCACGACGAACTGGTGTTCGAGGCCCCGCAGGACGAGGCCGACGCGGTCTGCACGGTCGCCCGGCAGGTGATGGAAGGCGCGGCCGAGCCGGCCGTGTCGCTGTCGGTGCCGCTGACGGTCGAGGCCCGCGCGGCGCTGAACTGGGACGAGGCGCACTAAATCCGCCCTCGGGCAGAAATATTTTCGATCGATTTTTTGTCGCACGCCCGCTCCGCCACAGGTGGAGCGGGCGTCGCCTTATCAGCGGTAACCCCTTACACAGCGCAACCTTTGGCAGTTGGGAGCGCTCCGTCGCCGATCACCGGCATATAACCGGGGTCGCCGGGTGCGACGTTCCGCCACACTACGGTTAATCCCGTGGAAACCGCGATCTCGCCAGAGCTTGCAGCGAGGACGTGTGCTGTTGCGCACATCGTCGGGGCAGATATCCGGAGGCGGGTCGTGCGTTTTGGTGATTTGAAGATTCCCCAGAAGCTGATGGTCGTGTTCGGCGCGATGCTGGCCACGATCGTGGCCATGGGCGTTACGCTGTTCATCAACCAGCAGGCCTACAAGGGCTCGGTGCAGCGCACGGCCGTGGCGCACGCCAGCCTGCGCGCCGCCGACACCGCCGCCTTCCGCCTGACCCGACAGGAAAACTCGCTGCGCGGCTTCCTGCTGTCGGGCGACGCCTACTACGTCGACCGCCTGGAAAACGCCCACAAGCCCAAGTTCGTGGCCGCCCTGGACGAGCTGCGCAAGCTGGCCGGCAAGGACGAGGCCGACCTGGCCCGCATCGCTGCGGTCGACGCCGCCTACGCCAACTATCGCGCCCAGGCCATCGAGCCGGCCGAGAAGCTCGGCGCCGATCCGGCGACCCGCGCCCAGGCCATCGACCTGGTCAAGCACGACGGCGTCGCCGACAAGGCCGTCGAGCCGGTGGAAGAAGCCATCGAAGCCATCACCACCGACGCCGAAGCCGTCGTCGCCGCCGAGACCGCCGCCCAGGCCGCCGCCTCGCTGCGCAGCACCCTGGTCCTGGCCATCGGCATCGCCGTCACCCTGGCGGTCGCCGTCGGCGGCGGCCTGATGCTGACCGGCGGCATCGCCGCCCCGGTCGCGGCCATGACCACCGCCATGCGCCGCCTGGCCTCGGGCGACAACAGCGTCGCCGTGCCGGCCTCGGGCCGCAAGGACGAGATCGGCGAGATGGCCGGCGCCGTCGCCACCTTCAAGGACGCCGCAATCCACAAGCTGCGCCTGGAAGAGGAAGCCACCGCCGCCGGCGCCCGCACCGAGCGCGAACGCGCCGAACGCGAGGCCGAAAAGGCCGCCGAGGCCGAGGTCGACCGCATCGCCATCACCGCTCTCGCCGAAGCGCTGGGCTCGCTGGCCGACGGCGACCTGACCTACCGCATCAACGCCGAGTTCGCCCCCAAGGCCCAGCAGCTGAAGACCGACTTCAACGCCGCCGCCGGCCGCCTGCAGGACGCCCTGCGCGGCACCAACGGCGCCACCGGCGGCATCCGCGCCGGCTCGGA
>CBINOL010000140.1:0-12116 GCA_966252285.1 uncultured Caulobacter sp. | reverse complement strand
AGCGCTACGTCGACACCCTGATCGTCATCCCGAACCAGAACCTGTTCCGCGTCGCCAACGAACGCACGACCTTCGCCGAAGCCTTCGGCATGGCCGACCAGGTGCTGCACTCGGGCGTTCGCTCGATCACCGACCTGATGGTTCTGCCGGGCCTAATCAACCTCGACTTCGCCGACGTCCGCACGGTCATGACCGAGATGGGCAAGGCGATGATGGGCACCGGCGAGGGCACCGGCGAAGACCGCGCCCTGATGGCCGCTCAGAACGCCATCGCCAACCCGCTGCTCGACGAAGTGTCGCTGAAGGGCGCCAAGGCCGTGCTGGTCAACGTGACCGGCGGCATGGACATGACCCTGCTCGAAGTGGACGAGGCCGCCAACGCGATCTCGGACCAGGTCGACGCGGAAGCCAACATCATCTTCGGCGCGGCCTTCGACCCGTCGCTGGACGGCGTGATCCGCGTGTCGGTGGTCGCCACCGGCATGGACGGCGCCTCGATCCAGCAGATCGAGCCCAAGCCGGCCGCCCGCAACACCCACGCCGCCCCGCTGCTGGCCGAGACCTCGCGTCCCGCTCCGCAACCGGCGCCGCAACCCGCCCCGGCCCCGCAGCCGGTCGCCCAGGCTCCGGCCCAGCCGGAAATCCGCCCGGGTTCGCGCTACGAGGCCCGTCCGATCGAGCGCCCGACCGCCACGGCCTATCCGGAACCGGCTTACGAGCCGGCCCCGCAGCCGCACGCCCAGGCCGACCTCTACGCCCAGCCGGAAGCCGCCTACGAGCCGGAACCGGTCTATGAGCCGGCCCCCGCGCCGCGCGTCACCCGCATCGTCGACCCGATGGTCGCCGAGGCCGACGACGAGCCGCTGTACAGCGATCACTACGAGGATCGCCGTCAGCAGAAGAGCGGCGGCTGGATGAGCCTGTTCGGCGGCGGTCGCCAGCAACGCTACGAGCCGGCCCCGCAGCCGCAGGCCCGCCAGACCGGTTCGGCCCGTCCGCAACTGCAGCCGATCGATCCGCCCCAGGCCGACGACGGCGAGGATCTGGAGATCCCGTCGTTCCTGCGTCGCCTGGCCAACTGAACACCGAGTTAGTACCAGTAAGCGTAAAGCGTAAGTCGAAGCGCCCGGGTCCTCTGGCCCGGGCGTTTTGCTGTCTGGACCTCAGGCTCAGATGCTGGGGCGTACCTGGACGCCGATGATAACCGGCCAACCCGAGCAGCCCTCAATAACGAGCTTCACCTCGTCGCCGCGAGCGTAGGCGGTCACCAGCATGGAGGTGAACAGCTGATGCGAGGCGGCGTCGGGCGGCACGACGTAGATGCCGCCATTGGCGCAGCTGTTGGGGTTGTTGAAGGGGCCCGTGGTCTGGATGCCCAGCAGCGGAACGCTCCAGCCTCCGGTCAGCATGGTGATCTTGGCCCAGGGCAGCTCGGTAGCTGCGCTGGCGGGGCCGGCGACGGCGAGCGCCATGGCGGCCAGGAGCGCGGTGCAAAGGCGGCGTAGTGTCATGTCTTTCCCTAGATCGACGCGGGCTCGAGGGGCTCCGCTGCAAGCGTGGCTGTTACCGCCAAAGGATGTGTTTTGGTTAGGGGTGTCGCGCCCTTCGCTGGCATGATCTGACCGTTGGGTGCATAGATCCGGTCACGATGAAGCTCACGCGCACCGACAAGAAGATCCTCGATGTCCTGCAGCGCGACAGCGGGGTCACGAACGTGGAGTTGGCCGATCGGGTGGGGCTGTCGCCCAGCCCCTGCCTGCGTCGCGTCAAGCAGCTGGAGGCGGCCGGCCTGATCAGCGGCTATGTGGCGGTGCTGGATCGGCGCAAGGCCAAGCTGGACCTGCTGGCCTATGTCGAGGTCGCCGTCGATCGCCACAACGAGGCGGCCGCCGAGGCCTTCAAGGAGGCGATCCTGCGCGAGCCCCTGGTGGTGGGCTGCCACGCCATGACCGGCAGCTACGACTATCTGTTGCGCGTGGTGGCGCCCAACCTCGACGCCTATGCCGAATTCACGATGAAGCGCCTGCTGAAGATGCCGGCGGTGAAGGACATCCAGTCGAGCTTCGTCCTGGAGACCATCAAGGACTCCACCGCCCTGCCGCTGGATTATCTGGAATAATCCTTCTCCCCTCGCGGGAGAAGGTGGCGGCCCCCCGGGTCCGGCGAAGCCGGCCCGAGGGTAAACTCCGGCCGACGGATGAGGGGTCTCTCAGGCGTTGGACGCGTCGCCTAGTCGAAGAGCCGCACGCGGCTTCGAGTTCTGAGAGGCCCCTCACCCGACCTCCCTCCGGGAGGCCACCCTCTCCCGCAAGGGGAGAGGGGTCCGGCGGACTTTTGGGTCATAAAATGACCCATTCGCCCTCTGTGTAGGTCATCATCGCCACAACGCGTCTCCGCGCCTGACCTATCCTGACGTCCGTATCCCCGACTCCCGGAGCGGCCGTCATGCTGGTTCTCGATCGCAAGCCTCAAGCCGTCGCCCAGACGCCGATGCGCGCCGCCCTCGACGGCGTCGTGGCCTACAAGGCGGGCATGACCCTGGCCGAGGCCGGTCGTCGCACGGGCCTGTCGGACTTCGCCAAGCTGGCCAGCAACGAGAACCTGCTGGGCGCCAGCTCCAAGGTCGCCGACGCGGTGATGGCCGCCGTGGCCGAGCCGCAGATCTATCCCGACCCCTATTGCGAGACTCTGCGCGCGGCCATCGGCCAGCGCCTGGGCGTGTCGTCGGACCGCCTCGTGGTCTCGCCGGGCTCCGAGGCCCTGATCGACTACGTGTTCCGCGCCGTGCTGGCGCCGGGCGACGAGATCCTGCTCTCCTCGCCGACCTTCCCGGCCTACGACATCTTCGCCAGGTGCGCCGAGGCGACGATCGTCGACGTGCCGCGCCTGGCCAATTTCGACCTCGACGTCCCGGCGGTGGCCGCCGCGGCCGCCAAGGGTCCCAAGCTGCTGATCCTCTGCACGCCCAACAACCCGACCGGCAACGCCCTCTCCAAGGAAGCCGTCGAGACGGTGCTGGCCGCCACCCCCAAGACCACCCTGGTGTTCGTCGACGAGGCTTATCGCGAGTACTACGAGGCCTACGACATGCTGGCCGTGCTGGAGGCCTGGGGCGGCCCCTGGATCGCCGCGCGCACCTTCTCCAAGGCCTATGGCTTGGCCGGCATGCGGGTGGGCTACGGCATCGCTTCCTCTGAAGAGCTGATCGCTTATCTCGACCGCCTGCGCCCGCCTTTCAACGTCACCGCCGTCAGCCAGGCCGCCGCCTTGGCCGCTTGGGAGGACCGCGAGCACCTGGCTTCGACGGTTGCCCTGACCTTGGCCGAGCGTGCCCGCGTCGAGGCGGCGCTGGACGAGATGGGCGTCGAATACACCCGCTCGGAAGCCAATTTCGTCTTCCTGCGCACGCCCGCGGGGCCCGAAGCCACCGCCATGCGTTTGTTGCACGAAGGGCTCATCGTCCGCCCGACGCCCGTCAAGGGCGGCTGGGTGCGCATCACCATCGGCCGACCGGCCGACAACGACCGCCTGATCGCCGGCCTGCCGGCTGCGCTGGTTCCATAAGAACAAGTCCTAGGGAGGCTTCCATGCCCGTCACGACCGACAACCCCCTCGGCCTCAACGGCTTCGAGTTCGTCGAATTCACCAGCCCCGATCCGGCGGCGATGAAGGCGATCATCGAGCAACTGGGCTTCGTGCCCGCCAGCACCCATCCGACCAAGGCCGTGACCCGCTACAAGCAGGGCCGCATCAACCTGCTGGTCAACGAGGAAGCCGCCGGCCAGGTCGCCGACTTCCGCGCCGCCCACGGCCCGTCGGCCAACGGCATGGCCTTCCGCGTCGACAACGCCGAGCAGGCTTTCGCCGACGCCCTGAAGCGCGGCGCCAAGGCCGCCGACGCGTCGCGTTCGGTGCTGGGCGACGGCGCCAAGGTGCTGGAAGGCATCGGCGGCAGCTTGCTCTATCTCGTCGAAGGCGAGGGGAGCATCTACGACGCCTGGACCGCCGTTCCCGGCGCGGCCGAGGCCGAAGCGGCCAATTCGGTGGGCCTGGATCTGCTCGACCACCTGACCCACAACGTCAAGCGCGGCCAGATGCGCACCTGGTCGACCTTCTACAATCAGGTCTTCGGCTTCGAGGAGCAGAAGTACTTCGACATCAAGGGCCAGGCGACGGGCCTGTTCAGCCAGGCGATGATCGCGCCCGACAAGGCCATCCGCATTCCGCTGAACGAAAGCCAGGACGACAAGAGCCAGATCGAGGAGTTCATTCGCCAGTACAACGGCGAGGGCATCCAGCATCTGGCCCTGACGACGGAGAATATCTACGACACCGTCGAGCGCCTGCGCGCCCGTGGCGTGAAGCTGCAGGACACCATCGAGACCTACTACGAGCTGGTCGACAAGCGCGTGCCCGGCCACGGCGAGGACCTGGAGCGCCTGCGCAAGAACCGCATCCTCATCGACGGCAATGTCGGCGACGAGGGCCTGTTGCTGCAGATCTTCACCGAGAACCTGTTCGGGCCGATCTTCTTCGAGATCATCCAGCGCAAGGGCAACGAGGGTTTCGGCAACGGCAACTTCCAGGCCCTGTTCGAGAGCATCGAGCTGGACCAGATCCGCCGCGGCGTGATCACGGTCGACGCGTAAGGCGCGCGAATATCCCACGCCCGTCATCCCGGCCGTAGCGCGTAGCGCGAAGAGCCGGGACCCAGGGGCCGTGCGCACCGCACCTGGGTCCCGGATCGGCCTTGCAGGCCGTCCGGGATGACGATCTAGTTGCACCTGAAAGTTCGAGAGGGGCGTCGATGGACCTCCGCTACCAGACCGGCTTCGGCGCTCACTTCGCCACCGAGGCCGTGACCGGCGCCTTGCCGGTCGGGCAGAACTCGCCACAGCACGTGCCGTTCGGCCTCTATGCCGAGCAGATCTCCGGCACGGCCTTCACCGCGCCCCGACACGAGAACCGCAGGAGCTGGCTCTATCGCCTGCGGCCCAGCGCCGGGCACGGCGCCTACAAGCCCTACGACCAGCCGCGCCTGATCAGCGCCTTCGACGGTCCGGTCACGCCCAATCGCCTGCGCTGGGACCCGATCGAAATCCCCGCCGAGCCGACCGACTTCGTCGACGGCCTGATGACGCTGGCCGGCAATGGCGACGTGGCGGCCCAGGCCGGCATGGGCGTGCACCTGTATCTCGCCAACACGTCGATGAAGGACCGCGTCTTCTATGACGCGGACGGCGAGCTCCTGATCGTGCCGCAGCAGGGCGTGCTGACCCTGGTCACCGAGATGGGCCGCCTGAAAGCCGGTCCCGGCCACATCGCGGTGATCCCGCGCGGCGTGCGTTTCCGGGTCGAGGTGGACGGGCCCTCGCGCGGCTATGTCTGCGAAAACTACGGCGCGGCCCTGCGCCTGCCGGAACTGGGGCCGATCGGCTCCAACGGCCTGGCCAATCCGCGCGACTTCGAAACGCCGGTGGCGGCCTTCGAGGACGTCGATGCGCCCACCCAGGTGATCCAGAAGTTCCAGGGCAAGCTCTGGAGTGCGCCGTGGGACCACAGCCCGCTCGACGTCGTCGCCTGGCACGGCAACCTCGCGCCCTATCGCTATGACCTGGCGCGGTTCAACACCATCAACACGGTCAGCTACGACCACCCTGACCCGTCGATCTTCACGGTGCTGACTTCGCCCAGCGACACGCCGGGGACGGCCAACGTGGACTTCGTGATCTTCCCGCCGCGCTGGATGGTGGCCGAGCACACCTTCCGCCCGCCCTGGTTCCATCGCAACGTGATGAGTGAGTTCATGGGGCTGGTGCACGGCGCCTATGACGCCAAGGAGGGCGGCTTCGCCCCGGGAGGCGCGTCGTTGCACAACTGCATGAGCGACCACGGGCCGGACGTAGCCAGCCACCGCAAGGCCACCGAGGCCGAGCTTGGGCCGCACAAGATCGACAACACCCTGGCCTTCATGTTCGAGAGCCGCTGGGTGATCGCCCCGACGAAGTTCGCGCTGGAGCATCGCGCGCTTCAGGCCGACTATGATGCGTGCTGGGACGGGTTCCCCAAGGCCCGCCTGCCGTAACCAGAACAAGAAGAGGAAGCGCCGAATGAAGCTCGCGTCTCTGAAGGGCGGCCGCGACGGCCGGCTGGTCGTGGTGTCCAACGACGTGGCCTGGTGCTCAGACGCCGGGACGATCGCGCCGACGCTGCAGGCCGCGCTCGACGACTGGGAGCGTTGTGAGCCCTTGCTGCGCGGACTGGCCGAGAGCCTCGAGCACGGCGGCGTGCCCAAGGAACGCTTTCACGAGCACGACGCCCTGAGCCCGCTGCCGCGCGCCTACCAGTGGGTGGACGGCAGCGCCTACGTCAATCACGTGCAGCTGGTGCGCCAGGCGCGCGGCGCGGAGATGCCGGAAAGCTTCTGGACCGATCCGCTGATGTACCAGGGCGCGTCGGACGGCTTCCTGGCCCCCCGCGACACCATCCCGCTGGCCGACGCGGCCTGGGGTTGCGACCTGGAGGGCGAGATCGCCGTCATCGTCGGCGACGTGCCGCTGGGCGCCAGCCGCGAGGAGGCGCTCGCCGCCATCCGCCTGGTCATGCTGTGCAACGACGTTTCCCTGCGCAACCTGATCCCGGCCGAATTGGCCAAGGGCTTCGGCTTCGTGCAGTCCAAGCCGGCCAGCGCCTTTTCGCCGGTGGCGGTGTCGCCCGACGCCCTGCCGGGCTGGAATGACGGCAAGCTGCATGGCGCGCTGCTGATCGAACTGAACGGCAAGGACTTCGGCAAGGCCGACGCCGGCGTCGACATGACCTTCGACTTCGGCACGCTGGTGGCGCACGCGGCCAAGACCAGGGCGCTGAGCGCCGGCACCATCGTCGGCTCGGGCACGGTTTCGAACCGCGACGCCGACGGCGGTCCGGGCAAGCCGATCGCGCAGGGCGGCCTGGGCTATTCGTGCCTGGCCGAGGTGCGCACCGTCGAGACCATCCTGAATGGCGCGCCGCAGACGCCGTTCCTTCTGGGCGACGACACCGTGCGCATCGAGATGAAGGACGCCAAGGGCCACACCATCTTCGGCGCCATCGAGCAGACGGTCGAGCGGGTTTGACGCAGGAAGCCGCAGCGGTTGGACGCGTCTGGTCGACGCGGGCCGGGATCAATCTTGGCCCGCTGGACCTGATCGCCGACGGGGCGGCGCGCAACTACGTGCTGCAGATCGGCGAGAACCGCTTCCACGGCTTCGTGGTGCGGCGGGGGCAGGCGGTGTTCGGCTATGTCGACCGCTGCCCGCACGCCGGCCTGCCGCTGGCGCAGCAGCTTGACCAGTACCTGACGCCGGACGGCGGCATGATCGCCTGTTCGTGGCACGGCGCGGTGTTCGCCATCGAGGATGGCGCCTGCCTGGGCGGGCCGTGCGCGGGCGGACGCCTGACGCCCTGGCCGGTGGCCGTCGAGGACGGCAGGATCCGGACGGCCTGAGCCGAGCCCAAAAGAAAAGCCGCCCTCCAGGAGAAGAAGGCGGCCCAGTGAATTGGGAGGAAACGCCCAGGAAGGGCAGGACCTATATAGCGGCTTCCGTCGCTCGTGACAACGTTGTCATCGCTTGTTTCCGAAAAAAGTTCTCGGACAGCCGCGTCGCTATTTCCGCCGGCGCGCGGCGGCGACCTCGGCGGGCGTGACAGCCTTGCCCTTGTTGCCCCACGAGGTGCGCACATAGGTCAGCAGACCCGCCAGGTCGGCGTCGGTGAGGTCGTCCTTGAAGCCGGGCATCTCATTCTTGCCGTGCAGCACGATCGAGAGCAGGGGCTTGGCGTCGCCCTGGATCAGCGGCGTGCCGGCGAGGGCCGGATAGGCGCCCTTGACGCCCTTGCCGCTCGCCTGGTGGCAGGCGGCGCAGTTGTCGGCATAGAGCGTCTGGCCCGGCGGCGGCGCGGCGAGGGCCTGGCCGGCCGAAAACAGGCCCCCGGTCAGGACCAGGGCGGCGAAAGCGGTGTTGCGAAACATCAGGTCTTCTCGGCGACTCGACGGCGTCGGCTCCGTCGAGGGCAGGTTAGCCGAGGCGGCCCGCCTGGAGATAGCGTTCGCGGGGAGGGGCGGTCTTGCGCCCGCGCGCCAGGGGGCTATGTCGGTCACATGCCCGATCTGACCCTGCGTCTCGCCCGCCCGGAAGACATCCCCGCCCTGACGGCCCTGATGAACGCGGCGATCGCCGAGCTGCTGACGCCGTTCTTGCCGCCGGAAGGCGTCGAGGCCTCGTTCGAGGTGATGGGCCTGGACAGCCAGCTGATCGCCGACGGCACCTATTTCGTGGTCGAGGATGGAAGCGAGATCGCCGGCTGCGGCGGCTGGAGCCGGCGGGCCACGCTGTTCGGCGGCGACCATTCGGCCGGACGCGACGCGGCCATGCTGGACCCGGCGCGCGACGCGGCGCGGGTGCGGGCGATGTACACCCACCCTGATCATGTGCGCAAAGGCGTGGGGCGAATGATCCTGGCGGCCTGCGAGCAGGCCGCGGCCGGCGAGGGCTTCACCCGCGCCGAGATGGCCGCGACCATGGGCGGCGTGCCCTTGTACGAGGCCTGCGGCTACACGCTGATCGAGCCGTTCACCGCGCCGACCTCCAAGGGCTACGACGTGCCGCTGGCGCGGATGGGCAAGGCTCTTGGGCCGGCGCCGGCGCGCTAGGCGGCGGCTTTCGACGCAGGGCGCTTCAAGGCCGCCGCCAGGCCTGCAAGGACGGCGAGGATCAGGACGCCGGAGCCGTGGAAGCGAAGGGCGAGTTCGAGATCGATGTCTCCCGCCAAGGCCATGACGACGATCACCGTCGCCATCGCCGCGGCGGCGCCCAGACCCCAGGTCAGGAAAGCGCCGAGCCTGCTCCGGCTGCTGGGCGCCATGTCGACGGCGGCATAGGCCATGCCCAGCAGCAGGCCGCTGATTACGCCGTTGATCGCCGCGAAGCGCAGGATGGGCTGGGGCTGTCCAATCGGGCCTTGGGTTCCCCAGGCCAGAAACTGCGCGAACATCAGAGCGCCGACGCAGGGGGCTGTGATCATCGCGACCATCAAGGCCCGTCGCCACCTCGGGCCGACCACCGGGCGGTTGCTCCAGGCGTGCAGGGCGATGGCGGCCACGGCGGCGCCGCCACCGGCCAGAAGCAGGGCGTAGAGCGCGAACTGGCTCCAGAACGGCGCGTCGCGGTCGATGAAGACGCCCGTGCCGCAGAACTGGGGCGAGCCGACAGCGGGGGTCCTGTCCACCGTCGAGCTCACGAGAAGGATGCCAAAGCCGATGAAGAGCGCGCAGGCGATCCGTCGCGCGACGCCGATCAGCATGAAGTCCCTCCAGTCACACTTTCCGGTGGAGCTTAGGTCGTGTGTTAGTCGCGCGATAGCCGCTCGCCGACCGGAAACGAAAAAGGGCGGACCTTGCGGCCCGCCCTCGTAGTCTCGGCAGTCGGTTCCGCTTAGCGGAACAGGCTCAGGATCGAGCTCGACGACTGGTTGGCGATCGAGAGCGCCTGGATGCCCAGCTGCTGCTTGGTCTGCAGGGCTTGGAGCTTGGCGCTTTCCTTGGCCAGGTCGGCGTCGACCAGGTTGCCCACACCGGCGTCGAGGCTGTCTTGCAGCTTGCCGACGAAGTTCAGGTGGGTGTCCAGGCCCGTCGAGCTGGTGCCCAGCGAAGCCAGCTTGTTGGTCGCCGTCTGCAGGGCCGTGTCGATGGTGGTGATCATCGTCTTGGCCGCGGCGGCGGTCGTGAAGGTGGTCGTGGTCGACAGACCGATGCCGGCCAGCGACAGGGTCTTGGAGTTGACGGTGATGCCCGAGCCGTCCGAGTTGGCCAGGTAGGTCAGCTTGGTGGTCTTGCCGTCGATGATGCTGGCGCCGTTGAACTTGGCGTTCGAGACGGCCTTGGTGATCTGGTCGCGCAGCGAGTTGAAGTCAGCCTTCAGCGCGTTGAACGACGCGGTGTTCAGCGAGGTGTCGGAAGCGGCCAGAGCCTTTTCCTTCATCTTGCCGAGCAGGTCGGTGACGGTGTCGCCGGCGGCCAGAGCGACGTCGATCGTGGACTGACCGCGTTGCAGCGAGTCCTTCACGGCGTTGATCGAGGACGAGGTGGCCGACTGGTTCTTGGCGGTGGCCCAGATCGCGCCGTTGTCCTTGGCGGAGCCGATCTTCTTGCCGGTGTTGATCCGCTGTTGCGAGATCTGCAGTTCGCTGTTGGTCGAGTTCAGGTTCTGCAGGGCGATCATCGCCCCCGAGTTCGTGTTGATGCTGTTCAGCGCCATTACGAAGACTCCTTCTTGAGGTGTCCGACGTCATTTTGACGGTCGGAGGGCTTTTTGCCCCACTGCAATGTTTCGTAATCTTCTTGACATTGAGTGAAAATGTCGCGGTTACTGGCGCGTTTACTGTAGCCGTTTGTTAACCGAGATTGACGCAGCCATTGCGGCTGAATCGAGAGGCGGGCGAGCGTGCCTCCCGTAGACTCTCGGACGGGGCGGCTAGTCTCGGGAAGCCTTGCCCGAAACGCGGAAAGCCGGGCTGGCGGCCCGGCTTTCCTGTTCGAAGATTGAAGCCGTCCTCTGAGCGTCGGGCGGCGTCATGCGCACAGACGCGCGGGCTCGGGCGCGGCGTCATCGGCGTCGAAGAGGTCGAAGGCCTCCTCCCAGGCGGCGAGGCGGGTTTCTCGCAGGGCCGCGTCGTCGATCACCCGCATCAGCTGGTCCTCGCGGTCGTTCCAGACCAGGCCGACATCGGTGGCTCGTTCGGCGTCGCCGCCCAGCAGCAGGATCACGTCGGCCTTGGCCGCGCGCTCGGCGCTCAGGCGCATCAAGGTGCGGCCGCCGCCCAGGTCGCGGTGAATGTCGGCGAAGGCCAGCACGGCCGAAATCATCGCGGCGCTGACCGGACGGACGTGCCAGGGCTGGCAGGCGAGGCGGCTCATGTCGGTTTCTCCGAACGATTGCGATGGCTCTCTTTTCCACGTGCGTTGCGTCAAAAACGGACGTAATGATCCGGAATGAGACACGAGAAGGCGACGAAGCTGCTCGATCTGGCCCGGCGGCTGGCCAGTTCTTCCGAGGGGCTGACCCTGGACGAGATGGCCCAGGCGATGGAGGTGGGGCGGCGGACCGCCGAGCGCATGCGCGACGCGGTGTGGTCGGCCTTTCCGCAGATGGAGGCGATCGAGGATCCGCCCACCCGCCGCTTCCGCATTCCGTCGGGGCTCGACAGCCTGTTCCAGACCCCGACCGCCGAGGAGCTCGCGGCGCTGCGCACGGCGGCCGATTCCAACGCCGCCGCGGGGGCGGAGGCGCGGGCCGCGGCGCTGTACGCCCTGGAAGGCAAGCTGCTGTCCGCACTGAAGGGATCAGCCCGTCGGCGCGTGGCCCCCGACGTCGAAGCCCTGGTCCAGGCCGAGACCATCGCCGTCCACGCCGGTCCGCGCCCGTTCGAGGACCAGGGCGTGCTGGCCGAGATCCGCTCGGCCGTGAAGGGGCTGACGGCCCTGTCGTTCCGCTACGAGGGCGGCAGCCAGCCGGGGCGCACGCGCACGGTGACGCCGCTGGGCATCCTGTTCGGCCGCAGCAACTACCTGGTCTCGCTGGAGGGACAGAGCCCGCGCCCTCGCACCTTCCGCCTGGACCGGATGAGCGATGTCGAGGCGCTAGACAAGCCGGCCTCGCCGCCGGCCGACTTCTCGCTGCAGGCCTTCGCCGACGAGAGCTTCGGCATCTATCACGGCGAGATCGAGGACGTGGTGCTGCGCATCAAGCCCGAGCGGGCCGAGGACGCCCTGCGCTGGCGTTTCCACTCCAACCAGATCGTGACGCAGGGGCCGGGTGGCGTGGTGACCGTGGCCTTCCGGGCCAGCGGCATGCTTGAGCTGGCCTGGCACCTGTTCACCTGGGGCGACGCGATCGAGATCGTCTCGCCCGCCAGCCTGAAGGCGATCATGGTGCAGGAACTGGAGAAGGCGGCGGCAGGCGATGCGCGCCCACTGACACCGCGAGAGGGCCGGCATGACCACTCGGCAGCGAGCGCATGACCACGGACACGACCACGTGGATGATGCCGTCGATCGGTATCTCGCCGAGCGCGGCGTG
>CBINOL010000139.1:0-12219 GCA_966252285.1 uncultured Caulobacter sp. | reverse complement strand
TCGCTGTAGTCAGGCGCCGACGCGCGTTCGGCGGCTAGGCCTGCCAGAGCGACGTTCAGCAAGGCCACCTCGCGCCGCAACGCCTCGAACGCCACCGCCGCCGGATCGACCGGCGCTTCTGATCCGATGTCCTGATCCATCCCTTCCTCCTACAAGCCAAGTCCCCAGCCACGGCCAATGCCGAGGTATTCCGAAAGCCCCTGCCCGACGCTGCGTCCCATGTTCGGAGGCAGGCCAAGCTCGGCCCGCCGCCCGCGCAGCAGCGAGTCCACCTGCGGATCGCGCTCCAGGCTCTTGGCCATGGCGCCCATGCGATCCTTGACCTGGCCAGCGCCGGTCATGTCGCCCACGCGATGCAGCGCTGAGCGTTGATGTTCCAGACCCTGCCAGCGCTCGACGAAGCGATCGGCGCGCAGACGCGGATCGGCCCTGACCTCGGCCTCAAGCTGAAGGACGCGGATTGCCCGCTGGGCGCGCCCAGAGGCGGTCTCGCCGGCCAAGGCCGGATCGCGGACATAGGCCCGCTCCAGATCCTTCGCTGCGTGCGGACCGATCTTCCCCATGGCCTCGCGCGCCTGCTCCAGCGCCCGCCGCTGATGGGCGAGCACCGGCAAGCTGCGGTCGTTCATGCGCATGACGTCGGCCGCAGCGCGGGCGTGGCGCTCGATCGCGGCGCGTCGAGCAAGCTGGTCATCATCACGCGCCGGCGCCGCCGGCTGATGCGCGGGACTGGCCGGCCGGAACCCGGCGAACATCCCGCGATCGCGCGATGGCGGCTCCTTGGGCCGCATCGACGCCGGCACATGAATGTCGCGTCGTTCGGCAAAGTCGCTGGCCATGTCCTTGGCCCGCTCGCGCGACAGCACGCGGGTCAACTTGCCGAGATC
The DNA here is from genome assembly GCA_966252285.1 of uncultured Caulobacter sp. GTDB lineage: Bacteria > Pseudomonadota > Alphaproteobacteria > Caulobacterales > Caulobacteraceae > Caulobacter. The sequence continues at coordinate 11,332 of CBINOL010000139.1, read as the reverse complement.
CTCGAACTCGTCGCGGCCGTAGTGGAGCTGCACGCTGTCGCGATGCCGCGACAGGGCGACATAGGCGCCATGGCGATCCAGGCCCGGCGTCGCCAGCACATGAGTCCGATCGACCGTGACGCCCTGGCTCTTATGGATGGTGGCCGCATAGCCGTGATCGACCTGGGCGTAGTCCTTCAGGTCGAAGGCGACGCTGCGCCCGGCGTCGAGCCGCACGGTCATTTGGGTGGGCGAGACCTGCTCGATCTCGCCGAGCATGCCGTTCTTCACCCCGAGCCCGCGATCGTTCTTTAAGAACATCAGCCGATCGCCGGCCGCGAAGGCGCGATCCCCGCGCTCGGCTTTGACCGACACGTCCGCGCCCAACGCGCCGGCCTGACGCAGCCGATCGCGGGCCGTCAGATTGAGATCGCGCACCTCGTCATTGGTGTGGGTGAGGATGATCCGGCTCTTGCCCGGCTCGGCCACGCGGTCGCGATCCCACCGCTCGACCAGATCCTCGCGCGCCTGGTCGCGCGTCTCGGCGGCGTGGACCATGCCGCGCGCCTCGTAAGCCGCTAGCGCCTCACCCGTCCGGCCGGTGGCCAGATGCCGGGTGGCGTCACGCTGCCAATCCTCATGCTGCCGGCGAACCTGAGTGATCTCGACGTGGCTATGACGCTCGGCGATCGACCGGAATGCTGCACCCGCCTCGATGGCTTGGAGCTGCTCGGGATCGCCGACCAGCACCACCTTGGCCCCGGCCTTGTCGGCCGCCGACAGCAGCCGCTCCATCTGCCGCGAGCCGATCATCCCGGCCTCGTCGACGACCAGCACGTCGCGGGCGTCGAGCAGCTCGCGGCCCTGGCTCCACTGATGTTCCAGACTGGCGATGGTGCGCGAGGCGATGCCCGATCCGCCCTCCAAATTCTCGGCGGCGATGCCTGAGAGCGCCAGGCCCTGGACGCGATAGCCGGCGTCCTCCCAAGCTTCCCGCGCCACGCCCAGCAGCGCCGACTTGCCCGTGCCCGCATAGCCGACCACGACGCCGAGATCCCGCGTCGCGGTGACGTGCTCGAACGCCGCCTTCTGCTCGCCGGACAGGATCAGGCCGCGCTGCTCGGCGCGGGCCAGAGCGCGGCGCTGATCCAGCTCGCTGACCCGATGCGCCTGGCGCTCGGCCATCAAGGCGCTGGCGCGATGCAGGCGGTCTTCGACGGCGATCATCTCGCGGCTGGTGAACCGATCCTGGCCGCGCCCGTCCTGGCCCAAGGCGACAAGTTCGGGCGAGGCCTGCACCGCGCCCATGGCCCGGTCGAACTGCTCCTTGCCGTCCGAATGGCGGTGAAGAAACATCGCCAGATCGCGGCGGGTGAAGGTCGCGTGGCTCTTGGTGATGGCGTCCAGAGCAATGCGCGGATCGGCGATGATCCGCTCGCCGTTGGCCCGCGCGATCTCGTGGTGCTCGTCGAGCCGATCGGCCTCCAGGCCCTCATCGGCCCGACGCCCGGCGGCCGGCCCAATCTTGTGCTGCGGCTCAAGCTCGATGCCCTGGTTATCCAGGCTGCGATGATCGATCCGCGCATCGATGTCGAGCTGCGCCAGCCGCTCGTTGACGTGGTCGGCCCAGGCCTCGCGCCAGTGCTCGACCAACTCGGTGCGGTTCCAATCGCGGACCTTGGCGCCGAAACCCTCTTCACCGACTTCGCGCATCGACAGCATGATGTGGGCGTGGGGCTTGGCCAAGCCATCGGCTCCGATGTCCCAATGCACATTGAGATCGGCGACCATGCCGCGATCGACCATCTCGCGCTGGACGAAGTCGCGGGCCAGCTCGATGCCCTGGGCCTCGTCCATCTCGCGCGGGATGGCGAACTCGACCTCGCGGGACAGCTGGGCGTCCTTGCGCTTTTCGCCGGCCTCGACCGTGTTCCACAACGTGGCGCGGTCGGAGAGGTGTTCGGGCGCGCCGTCCGGCAGCATGATCTCGGAATGGACGACGCCGCTCTTGTTGGTGAAGTCGTGATCGCGATCCAGCCGCTCATCGTGCAGCCGCGAGGCGGAGCGATAGGCGGCCGAGGCCACGGCGCTGGCCCCGGTGGCGCGGCTGATGACTTTGACGGAGAAGTGGTAGATCGCCATGGCGACAGACCACTTACTATCCTGAGCGCACGTCGGCACGACGTATAAGCGCGCCCTCCCAAGAAAGAATCTCGGGAGGGACCGGCCCGTCCCAGTGTGTTCCGGCGACCTTACAGCATTCCCAGATCGACTGCTTTACGATCAGCGCATCACCGAAACCCGGAGACTTGGGATGCGCAAACCACGTGACTTAGACGCCGAACTGAAGAGCCTTGAAGACAAGGCCAAGACCCTCAAGGATCGTAAGGTCAGGCAGCTTGGCGAGCTGGTAATCGCCACGGGCGCTGACGCCCTCGACATCGACACCCTGGCCGGCGGACTGCTGGATCTGGCCGACGCCGGGAACGCCGCGCGCAAGGAGGGCTGGAGGAAGCGCGGCGCTGGGTTCTTTCGCGGCGGGAAGGATGGCGCTCCGGCAAGCGCTGGCGGCGAGCAATGACGCAGAGCGCCGGGCCAAGGCCGCGCGCCATCGGCTGGAAGCGCGGCGAGCCAGAACCGATATGCGGGCGTGGGTGGTGAAACGACAAGAGCGCACCCGTCACCTGATCGAACTGGGCGGCCTGGTGCAGAAGGCCGGCCTCGTCGATCTGACCCGCGACGATCGCGCCGCCCTCTACGGCGCGTTCACGTTCCTGGCGACCATGCTCAAGGCCGACGACGCCGAGCACACCCTGGCGCTCTGGCGGCGTGGCGGGAAGCGGGCGTTCGAGGCTGAACCCCGCCCGGCGTCGGAGATCCGCTAAGGAGATCGTCAGCCCTTATCGCGGCTTTCGTCGTCGGCCATGGCGCGCACGAGATCGAGGACTTGGCGACGGACCCGGCCTCGGCCGATCTTCGGGAACATCTCGGCCAGTTCCAGGCCTTCGGGCGTGTTGAGGAAGTCGGTGATGATCCGATCAGCGGCAGCGCCAACGTCATCGCTTTCGTTGGTCACCGGGTCGGCCAGGCCATCGAAGAAGAACGACACCGGGACCTGGAGCGTCTTGGCGATCTCGTAGAGCTTGCTGGCGCTGACGCGGTTGGCGCCGCGTTCGTACTTCTGCACCTGCTGGAAGGTGAGCCCTAGCGCATCTGCGAGCGTTTCCTGGCTGATACCCAGCATCTTGCGGCGCATGCGCACGCGGCCTCCGACGTGGATGTCGACGACGTTGGGCGTGCGAGCTTCAGGCGTATCGGTCACGAAAGTCTCCATGGTCGGATCGCCGGCAATGCCGCCGAGCCGGGAAAGTGCTTGCGGGCGCAAAAGCGCTCCGAAGCGTGACTTTTCAAGGTCGTTCTCCACTCGCGCTAGTCGCGTGTGGATTCGACGTGTGCGGACCAATCGGCGATGCTGGGGGATGTCCAAGTACGATCCCCTGTCGGGTCATCTGCGTCGCCAGCGTCATGACGAACTCGAACTGACCTTCTCCGAGATCGAGCGCATCCTCGGCGCCATGCTTCCCAAGAGCGCGGCCCGTCAGCAATGGTGGGCCAACACCACCGATCCCTACACGAGCCAGGTGCAGCGCAAGGCCTGGGGCGACGCCGGCTTTGACGCCTTTCTTATCGCCGGCAAGGACCGTGTCCGCTTCAAGCGCGTACGCTGACGGTATGGCTTGGCTGGGCTTATCCGGCCGACCACATAGCGCGCAGCCATTGCCGACCTTCGCTCGGAGACAAGACGCCCTGGATCGCTTGGTGGAACAAGGGCCGGACGGGCTGGCGCGCGTCAAGGGCGCGCCCGGCGGGCGCGTCGCGGAGCGACGGCGAAGCCGCCCTTGACCCGCACCAGCCCGCCCGGCAGAGGCTCTCCAAGCGCTCCAGGGCGAGCACCGACCGTTCCGGTCCTGGCTCCCGCAGATTGGGCAGGGCAAGGCGGTTGCCGTGGGTGGCGTGGCTATCGCTTGCAAACGGGCGCCCCGCAGTTTGGACAGCGCGCGGTGCGCAACTCCTCCATCGTTGCCTTGAAGAGGTCGTAGCCGTCGCCTTGCTGGTGGACCATTACTCTCAGCGCCACTTCCAGCTTGGCGACGACGCCGTACATGTCGTCGGCGCGCACAGCGGGAAGAGCCTCCAGCCACGCCTCACGCTGCTCGAACAAAGGCTGAAGCCGCTTGTCGATGGCGTCCATCTCTTCGGAGGGCAACAGCTCCCCGCGCTCTTCAGGCGTCATGCGCTCCCACCGCTTCTGTCGGACCAGGATGGTCTCCAAGTCCGACCAGCGCAGGCCCAAGCTATCGATCTCGGCGTCGAGCGCCATCCACTCGGCGCAGCGCGCCACGACGGGGTCGGCCGGTGCGACGCCGCCGGCGCCACTGACTACGGGCGCCGCGCTGGCGGCGCCGATCACGACACGCCGCGATACGGCGAATGGCCCCTTGTCGTCAGACATCGGGATGCTCCGCATTGGATAGTTTGGTTGGAGGGCGGACGCGCTCGATTAGGTCGACCATGCGCGAGATCTCGTAGAGCGCGTCGGCCAAGTGCGCCTGGACGTCGGCGATGGAGACACCGAGGTGGCGGGCGATCAGAGCGTAATCGAGCGCCTTGATTTGGTTGAGCAGGAAGACGTCCCGCGTCTCGCGGCGAAGGCGTAGGACCGCATAGGACATGACCTGCTGGCTGTTGTGCGGATCGAAGGTCCGGCCATACCACAGAGGGGGATGTCGGCAGCGCCACCACTGGCTGACGACAAGCGGCCATGGCAGGCGAAGGCGGGCCATCACGCTGCGCCTTCTCGACGACCATCCGACCCGGCAGCCTCAACGACGGCGCCGATGAGCGCGCCGACAGTTTCGCAAGCCTCCACCCAGCAGACCGATCCGATGGCTTGCGGCGACATCTCTGAGATGGCGTGGACGCTATAGTAAGGGCTGAGGAGCGCGGCTAGTTCGAGGAGCTTGGCGGGGGCGTCGGTAAAGCCGGCGCGTCGTGCGAACCGGAGCACCTTGACGAGGTCGTGCCGGAGGTAGACGCGGTTCCAGTCGTCGCTGATCCCTCGGTCGAGCAGGTACGCTTTCAGCGCCAGTTCGATGGCGATGGCCAGGAAGTAGCGGGCGCCTTCGGGGTGTCGCGTCAGCACCGCCTCGGCGCCTTGGTGGAAGCCAGTGGCGTTACGGCGAAACGTCGCCGCTAGGGGGCGGTCGGCGCCGTCCCGTCGTCGCGGGACGCGGCGGGTCACTTTCCACCGGAGAAGGCGGTGAGATCGCGGACGGCGCGGGTGATCAAGCCGTGCGCTTCGGGGTGGTCTTCCACGAAGATCAGGCGCGCCGCTACCGACAGGTTGGCGATGACGGCCTCGACGCTCTTGGCCGGCTTCGGCCGCATGGCCTTGAGGAGGGCGTGTCCTTCGACCTCCAGCACATCGAGCCGCGCGTCAATCTCAGCAAGCCTGGCGCCTTCGGGGATGTCGGCCTGCTGAGCGGGCGTGAGCTTGTACCAATTGCGGTGGGTGATCAGCCAGCCTTCCAGCGTGCCCCATTCAAGCTGGAGCCGGCGCTGCTCGGCGTCGATGGCCAGCCACTGACGACAGACTTCGATGGATGGATCTGTGGAAGCACGAACTTGCCCTGGGCTGGTCGCCAACGGGGCTGCCGTTGCTCCCGCGAGCATGCTTCGGCGAGAGACCTGGGTATGCCCTCCATTGCCAGCTTGATCAGTTCGAGAACACCGAACGTGCATGGTTGTCTCCATAACCGATATCGCTTATATATAAGCGATATCGGTTATGTCAATTTTCCGAATATGGCTGCGGTGATTGGGTTGGAAGGCGCTTCGTCACCCGATAGGCATGAGCCTATGGGACGCCCCGCGCTTGGATTGAAGCAGACGACGGTCAGGTTGCCGGTGGAAACCGTGCGCCGTATCGAGGCGCTGCTAGGTCCTCACCAGCTTGCCGCCTTCATTCGCGAAGCCGTCGAGAACGAACTGCGGCGGCGCGAAGAGCGCAGCTAGTCCGGAGCCCAGGGCGAAGCGGGCGGCGCCAGGGCGCAACTAGCGCCCTGAAGGTACGGCCTCACCTTCGCTAGAGGCGCCTAGGGCCTGTCTTTGTTTCCCAGAGTACGATCTGGCCCCGCGAGGCCTTGCAGCCAGCAGCGAGCGATCCAACTCTGGCCCATCGAATGCCTTCAGATCCCAGTCTGTGGAGCTTTAAACGATGGCCGACCCCGACCGCATTGTCCGCCTCAAGACCGTACTGGCGCGCACCGGTCTAAGCCGCTCGACTCTTTATCGGAAAATTGGAGAGGGCACGTTTCCTCGCCAGATCTCCATTAGTGTTCACGGTGCGGGCTGGCACGAGTCCGCGATCAATCGCTGGATCGCTGATCCAGCTGGATATCGTCAAGAGTAGAACCTGCGGTCTGAGTTGAACCGAATGAGTACCGGCTGGGTTGCGCCACCATCTCCTTTGGTCTCAAGTGGAAGCGGGGCGTTGGGAAATGATGCGGCTACGCTGTCGTCGTCGGACGCCTGCCCTAGGAAGGAGCATGGTTTCGATTGGCCGTTGAACACCGTATCGCTGAGGCGCCTGAAGTCGCGACGTGCTGCCCTGAGTGCGGCATTACCGACTGCAAGTTTGTAACGGCTCCAAAGCAGATGGCTGGAAGGCCAAGCGTCCATAGCCAAATGAGAGCATCCTAGATGCTGTGGTCCGGTCGCAACTGGCGTCCTAACACGGTCGAGCGTGTCATCGAGACTTTCAGGACCAGCACTCGTCCAGCGAAAGTGATGACCGACCATGGAGCGGCCTTCCTGAAGGGTATGGGCAACCCTGCAGGGAATGATGCTCTAGCCTGCGAACTCGTGGCTGGAGAACTAGCCCATCTGATCGGTCTGCGGGTACCCGAGTTTGCCGTTATAGAGCTCGACCTAACAATCCAAATGGCTGATCGAGGACCGATGCTCAAGGGGCCCGCATTCGTGTCTCGGGCGCTGACTGGGGCGACGGGAGACGGCGGCGATACCTTCCTAGCGCGGCTCCAGAAGCCGGAGGACGTCGCGAAACTGGTATTATTCGACAGCTGGATCCGCAATCACGACCGCGCGCCACCAGCGGATGCGATGACTGATTATTGCAATTTAGACAACTTGTTCTTCACGCCCGTGGCGCGAAAGTACGACCTAGTCGCCCTCGATCATTCTCACTGCTTCGTCGAGGGGGAGTTAAGCGCAGAGCTAGGCCAGCCAGGTGTCCTTACCGATGATCGGATCTGCGGTCTTTTTCCGGAGTTTCAACCTTTCATGGACGAAGCTGCGGTCCGGCAAGCTGCGCAGGCTATCGCCGAGGTGGACGAAGCGTCGGTTCGCGAAATCGTGGCAGCCATCCCTGCGGCCTGGGAAGTGCCCCGTGCGACACGGGATCTTTGGGTAGACGTAATTATGACCCGAGGGCGGCTCATTTCTGCCGCTGGGATGGAAAAGCTGCTAGAGCAACGCCGCTTGGAATTTCGATGAGGGAGGGTGGAATGCAACGCATGCAGGGATCTTACGCCCTTATCCAATTCAGTCCCGTGCCCGAGCGCATGGAATTCCTCAACGTGGGCGTCGTCCTCGCCGTGCCCGAGGCGGAATTTATCGGCGTGCGTTTTGCGGAGTCACACGGTCGCATCGACCGATTTTTCAAACACCCGCAATCAGCCTTCTTGCAGAATGCCAAAGAAGGCTTGGGTCGGCGTCTCGCGTTCGAGTTTGGCAAGAGTTACGACGTCGAGGCGCTGGAGTCGTTCGCGGCCAATCGAGCAAACGAGCTAAGGGTCTCTGCCTTCTTGCCCGTCGCCGTCGTTGATCCCCAAGCGGTATTGAATCGTCTCTTCAATGAACTTGTTGGCGAAGACAAGGTGCAGAGTCGCCGGCCTCGCATGGCGCGGGTGTTGAAAGAGGCTTTTGTCAAGGCGAGCGTCTTTGGATTTGTCGAAGAGAAGCCAGCACCAGTCGAATTGCCGGAGCTAGGGATCAGTATAAAGGCACCCTTTGGCTATCAAAATGGTGCCTACAACCTTATCGACGGCATGCAATTCAGCCCCGATCCCGGTGAAGCGTTAGAAAAGGCGGGCAAGCGAGCGCTGGAAGGTGCTCTTCTTTGGAAACAGTCGAAGATTGCCGGCCCTCAAAAGCGCTTGGTGGTGGTCGGTGACTTCAGCGATAAATCGGATTCATTCTACGAGGCAGTGGGTGAGCAGCTGGAAAAGAGTCATGTGCGGCTCTACCGGTTGGACAATATTGCCCCCCTCGTAGAGGATATTTCGCAGAACGCCTCACTGCATTCCAACTAGGAGGGCAGAGGGTGCTTTTGTATTGGCGTATTTCGTGCGGCTGTGCAGACTTAGCGATAAGAGATGCCGGAACTGTATAGAACGCTGCGCTTCTAACGGCGCTCGCCTAAGCGCGAAGTAGGGCAACAACTTTCTGTTTTGTCCCGCCCGAACAATAGCCGGCCCACGCCTCCATCAGCTTGCGGCGCTTGTCGAACAGATCGCCGCGCCGGTAGGCGGCCTCCGCCTTGTTGGCGATTGTATGGGCTAAGGCCATCTCGCAAACCTCGTGCGAAAAGCCCGTCGTTTCAGAGGCCCAATCGCGGAACGTTGACCGAAAGCCGTGCACGGTGATGTCGCTTTTCATTCTCCGCAGGAGCATGGCCATGGCCATGGACGACAGCGCCGACGCCGACGTCGCGCCTGGGAACACATGACCGACCGATCCAGCTTCCAGCCGCTCGGCGATAATTTTCATCGCGCGGCTTGAGAGGGGAACGCGATGTTCGCGGCCGGCCTTCATGCGATCGGCGGGAACCGTCCAGATCTCCTTCTGGAGATCGATCTCATCCCAAGTCGCGCCCAGCACTTCGCCCGATCTCGCGCCGGTTAGAATTAGGAACTCCAGGGCGCGGGCTGCAACTGCGCTGCGTGTGCGCAGATTGGCCATGAACTCGGGCATGAGGTCGTAGGGCAGTGCCGCATGGTGCCCGCGCTTCAATCGCTGTCGCTTGGGCAGGAGCTGGTTCAAATGGCCTCGCCACCGCGCCGGGTTCTCACCGGTGCGTAGCCCTTTGGCCTTCGCCGCGTCCAAGACGTTCTCGATCCGCCCCCGCAGGCGCTCGGCCGTCTCGGGCGTGCGTGTCCACAGCGGTTGAAGGACGTCCAGAACGTCCTGAGTGGTGATGTCGTTGACCGGGCGCTCGCGGATCGGCGCGGCGTACTTGGTGAGCGTCATCTTCCATTGTGCGGCGTGTTTGGCGTTGCGCCACGAGGGCTGCATGGCTTCGACATAAGCGTCGGCGCAGGCGCCGAAGGTCTGCACCTTATCATCTCTGGCGCGCTCGACCTTGGGGTCGGCGCCCCCCGCCAGCATCGCACGTAAAGTTGCCGCTTCAGCGCGTGCGTCTGCCAGGGAAAGGTCGCGGCGGCCTCCAAGCCCGAGTTCAACGCGCTTACCGGCTCGCGTGTACATGAACACCCACCGCCGACGCCCGCTATCGTCGATCGACAAATAGAGGCCGCCGCCGTCGGAATGGCGGCCTGGCTTGTTGAGCTTCGCGGCTTGAATCGCGGTCAGTTTGTGAAGTGAACGTCCCATTCCAAGCCTCCAGCTTAGTTCGGCCCCACTTTTCAAAAGCCGCTCGGTCCCACGTCCGGCAGCCCCGGCCTCTCATTCCGGCGAAACCTGCCGACTCTCATTTTCGGCCCCACTTCGGGTCCCACTTTCGGTCCCATTTTGTACTCAGGATCGGGTGGGCGGCTGATGGATAGAATGACACAAGCGCGGATATTACTCCATTAGAATCAACGCGATAGTGGGTCTCTATGGGATGCTGTGATGCGGTATGGGAATACTGGTTTGGCGGACTCTCTCACCGCCACTGCTCTCCCTCGCGCGGAAGCCCCACATGACCTCAGTGCGTCTTGAACCGCAGGATGACGCGCGCGCCGGGCAAGGCGTGCTGCTCCTGCACGGGCACAGCCGCACCGGACGGTCGATGGGCAAGCTGGCGGCGAAATTGCGGGACGCCGGCTTTGCGACCTGGGCGCCGACCTATTCCTTCCGCGCCCCGCTGCCCAAGGTGCTGGATCGGCTGTCGCCGCGGTTCGAGGCCTTCGAACGCAGCTTCGATGGACCGTTGCACATCGTCGCCCACTCGCTGGGAGCGCTCGTCGCCCGCGCGCTGCTGGTTCGGCGACGCCCCGAGCGCCTCGGACGCGTGGTCATGCTGGCCCCGCCCAACGGCGGCAGCGAATGGGCCGACTTCCTTTCCGGGCTGCGGCTGAACCGGATGGCGCTGGGGGCCATGGCCCCGCAGATGCTAACGACGCGGTCGCCGGACGACGAGGCCCTGCTCGGCGCCATCGACTTCGAGCTCGGGATCATCGCCGGCGACCGCGCCCTGGATCCGGTCCTGCCTCGGCTGATCCTGCCCGCGCCGCACGACGGCAAGGTCTCGGTGGCGGCCACCCGCGTCGCCGGCATGAGCGATCACATCGTGCTGCCGGTCACCCATACGCTGATGATCTTCAATCCCCGGGTCGGCGACCAGGTGCTGGCCTATCTGGAAACCGGGCGGTTCCAGGCCGCGACCTGAAGCGCCCCATGGTCGTGGGGATGCGTTGGGCGTAGAGACGCTGCATGATCCGCTACGTCCTCGCCGCCGCCCTGAGCCTCTCCATGACGACCGCCGCCCTGGCCGCCCCCACCGTCGTGACCTCGCCCGAGGCCCTGCCCGCCGCGCACGACAAGCCGCGCGTGTTCCTCGGCGGCAGCATCGACATGGGCAAGGCCGTCGACTGGCAGGCCCAGATGATCGCCGCCCTGGCCGACCAGGACGTGGTGATCCTCAACCCGCGCCGCCCCGACTGGAACCCGGCCTGGAAGCCGGTCGCCGACGAACCGGAGTTCCGCCGCCAGGTGGAATGGGAGCTGGCCGCGCTGGAAAGCGCCGACGTCGTCGTGCTCTACCTGACGCCCGGCTCGCAGGCCCCGATCAGCCTGCTGGAAATGGGCCTGCACGCGCGGACGGGTAAGCTGGTCGTGCTTTGCCCCGAAGGCTTCTGGCGCAAGGGCAATGTCGACATCACCGCGCAGAAGTACGGGGTGAAGCAGGTCGAGAGCCTGGACGCGCTGATCGCCGAGGTGAAGGCGCGGGTCGCGAAGTAGGTCCTTCTCCCCTTGCGGGAGAAGGTGGCGGCCCCCGGGTCCGGTCAACGGCCGGCCCGAGGATAAACTCCGCCGACGGATGAGGGGT
>CBINOL010000138.1:0-12283 GCA_966252285.1 uncultured Caulobacter sp. | reverse complement strand
CCGGACGGCCTGGCCAAGGCGCTGGTCAAGACTGTGGAGTATCGCTCGGCCACGCCGGGGCGGCTGGAGGAGATCGTCTTCTACGACCACCCGGCGGTCGGCCGCCGCATCCAGCGAGCCATGGAATGGAAGGCGTCGCATCCCAAGCCCGTTTCGCAGGCCGCGCCCGACGCCGTGGCCAAGGCGGCCTTCGCCGACCACATCGTGGTCTTTCCAAACCTGCCCGTGGGCATGGACGGCATTGCGCTGAAGGCCGACGGCGCCTGGTTCGAGCGGCACGACTTCGGCTGGTCGAAGGGGCGCTACGCCATCGCCGACGGAAAGCTGTGCCTGAACGAGGAGCGCGGGTCTCGCCGGTGCTACGCCATCGGCCGCACGCGCGACGGATGGACGCTCGCCCAAGGTTCGGGCGCGCCCGTGGCCGTGGTTCTGGAGCGCATGCGGGCCTCGGCCTCGCCCGGCTGATGCGGTGCGCAGGCCGTTCGCCTGGACGGCCCGCGCACCGGAAGGTCTGGCGGCTAGCGCTTCCTGACGAACACCGTGCCGGCCGAATAACCGGCGCCGAAGCTGCAGATCAGGCCGGTTTCGCCGGCGGCGAAGTCGTCGTTGGCGCTATGGAAGGCGATGATCGAGCCGGCCGAGCTGGTGTTGGCGTACTCGTCGAGGATGATGACGTTCTCGCCGGGCTCTGGATCGCGGCCCAGCACCTTGCGGGCGATCAGGTCGTTCATGTTGATGTTGGCCTGGTGCAGCCACAGGCGCTTGAGGGCCGTGGCGTCCAGGCCGATGTCGCCGGCGTGCTCGACGATCATCTCGCTGACCATCGGCACCACCTCGCGGAAAACCTTGCGGCCTTCCTGCACGAACAGTTTGTCCTTGGCGCCGATCCCTTCGGGGGCGGCGTTGTTGAGGAAGCCGAAGTTGTTGCGGATGTTGTTGGAGAACTGGGTCTTCAGGCGCGTGCCGAGAATCTCCCAGCCGCCGGTCGCCTGCGAGGCCTCCTCAAGGATCACCGCCGTGGCCACGTCGCCGAAGATGAAGTGGCTGTCGCGGTCCTTGAAGTTCAGGTGGCCCGAGCAGATCTCCGGATTGACCATCAGCACCGCCTTGGCGCTGCCCGTGGCGATGAAGTCGGCGGCGGTCTTGATGCCGAAGGTCGCCGACGAGCAGGCGACGTTCATGTCGAAGGCGAAGCCCTCGATGCCCAGGGCCTGCTGCACCTCGATGGCCATGGCCGGATAGGCGCGCTGCATGTTCGAGGCCGCGCAGATCACCGCGCCGATCTCGCTGACCGGCTTGCCCCAGGCGGCGATGGCCGCTTGCGCGGCCTTCACGGCCATCTCGGCCAGGATCGATATCTGGTCGTTGGGGCGCTCGGGCAGGTTCGGGCGCATGACCTCGGGGTCGATGATCCCGTCCTTGTTCATCACGTAGCGGGCCTTGATGCCCGAAGCCTTCTCGATGAACTCCGGCGAGGAGGGGGCGAGCGCCGTGACTTCGCCGGCCGCGATAGCGTCGGCGTTGGCGGCGTTGAAGCGTTCTACATAGGCGTTGAAAGCGTCGACCAGTTCTACGTTCGAGATGCTGAACGGCGGGGTGTAGAGCCCCGTGGCGGCGATGACGGCTTGATGCAAGGCGGCGGTCCCGATGGGCCGGCGCGCGACATGGGCGCGCCGATCTGATCACTGTTTGGTCGCGATCAATAGCACGCCCCGCGCAGCCGTCACCTGCCAAGCGGGCGTGTCCCGCCTGCATCGCTTGCGGCTATTCGACCTGCCGCAGCGGAACTTTCGGCGAGCGGCCATAATCACCGTTCCAAATGTCGGAAACGTCACGCAATGGCCCCAAACAGGTCAGGGTGCGGTCAAATCCGGGCCTCGTTGCCCCAATACCCAGAGGAGGCTGAGGGAGCACAAGAAATCCCAGTACCAGGAGTAAAAATAATGAAGGTTCTCATGTCTGCGGCCGTGGCCGCCATGTCGGTCGCTGCTGTTCCGGTCCTGGCTCATGCTCAATCGAGCTCGCCGGAGATTTACGGCAACCTCGGTTACAACAGCTCGCGCGCCGAAGGCGCCGATACCGGCGCCATCCAAGGCCGCCTGGGCGCGAAGCTGACCCCGCACTTCGGCGTCGAGGGCGAACTGTCCGGCGGCGTGAAGGACGACAACATCGACCGCGCCGGCGTCCGCTCCAGCATCGAGCAGACTCACTCGGCCGCCGTCTATGGCGTCGGCTTCCTGCCGGTGACCCCCAATATCGACCTGATCGGTCGCGTCGGCTACGGCAACACCCAGTTCAAGCAGAAGCTGGCCGGGGTGGAGAACAAGTTCGACGCCGACAGCGTCAACTACGGCGTCGGCGCCCAGTACAAGTTCGACGACAAGAACGGCGTGCGCGTCGACTACACGCGCCAGCAGTTCCGCGACAACGACGCCGACGACGCCAACGTCGTGTCGGTGGGCTACGCCCGCAAGTTCTAGGCGCTTGCCGCAAAGAAAAAGCGCGCCGCTCTCCTTCGAGGGCGGCGCGCTTTGGCTTGCCTCGTCGAAACCTCAGGCGAAGGTTTCGGCGGCGTCCGTGTGGGTCTGCTTCGGGTCCGGGCCGAACTTGTTCGGGCCGGTGGTGCCGGGCAGGATGTAGAAGACCAGCAGGACGATCGCGCCGATCAGGGGGATCAGGCCGATCAGGATCCACCAGGCCGAACGGTCGGTGTCGTGCAGGCGGCGGAACGAGACCGCGAGGCTGGGGATGAACATCGCCAGCGAGAACGCCAGGTTCACCAGGCTCAGCGCGTCGAAGCTGCCGTTCTCCAGGCTATCGAAGCCGCCGGTGGCGATCCGCAGGATCGTGATCGCGATGCTGACGACGAAGGTGAACAGCGCGAAGAGCCAGTATTCCGAACGGCGAGCCCGTCCAGAGAACTGCGCGTATTTGCGCAGCGGTTCGAACATCAAAGACATACCCGTTTCCCTTACCCCGCGTGATGCGTGCGGTTCGCAACTTGAGCGGCGAATCCAGTCGCGTAAACCCCCGTTCTGCCGCTTGACGTGATCGCTGGTCGGCCAGACCCTCGACAAAAACGGGGGAGGAGGCGGCGATGGACAAGGCGCTGCTGGTGCAATTGCTAGGCTCGGCGGTGGCGGTCGCCCTGCTGGTGGGGCTGGCGGCCTGGGCGCGGATCGCCCGGTCGTCGCCGCCGCTGGACGAGGTGGCGGCGCGGGCGCTGCTGGCCGAAGAGTTTCCGGATCATCGAGCCGAGGCGCTCTGGATCGCCGGTGACGGCGCCGCCGTGGTGGCCCGCGCGGAAGACCTGGCGCTGGTGCTCTGGCGCAAGGGCGACGGCTACGTGGCCCGCTCGGCGCCCTGGCGCGACGTCGTGGAGGCCAGCGCGACCGATGGGCGCGTGCGCCTGGCCGCCGTCGACGGCGCGCCGTGGATCCGCCTGGGCGAGCGCGCCTGGCCGCCGCTGGAGGCCGCCGCATGAAGCCCGCCTTCGATCCTGTGCAACTGGCCATCCCGTTCTTCGTGATCGCCATCGTGCTGGAGATCCTGCTCGCCCGCTTCGGCAAGGCCAGGGCCAACTACGAGCCGCGTGACGCGGCCACCTCGTTGATGATGGGGCTGGGGAGCACGATCGCCGGGCTGCTGACCGGCGGCGCGGTCTTCGCCGTCAGCCTTTGGGTCTACGAGCATCGGCTGTTCACGATCCCGATGACGGCGATCTGGGCCTGGGTCGTGCTCTTCTTCGCCGAGGACCTGACCTACTACTGGTTCCATCGCCTGAGCCACGAACGGCGGTTCTGGTGGGCCAGCCACGTCAACCACCACAGCTCGACGCACTACAATCTGACCACGGCCCTGAGGCAGACCTGGACGGGCGGGGTGGCCGGGACCTGGCTGCTATGGCTGCCGTTGTCGTTCCTGGGCTTTCCGCCGGCCATGGTGGCGATCCAGAAGGGGATCAGCCTCGTCTACCAGTTCTGGATCCACACCGAGGCGTTGCGACGCATGCCGGCCTGGTTCGAGGCGGTGTTCAACACGCCCTCTCACCACCGGGTGCACCATGCGCGCAACCCGCGCTACCTCGACGCCAACTACGCGGGGATCCTGATCATCTGGGACCGCCTGTTCGGCACCTTCATCCCCGAGGACGACGCCGAGCCGTGTCGCTACGGGATCGTGCGGAACCTGCCGAACTTCAATCTCTTCACCAATGTCTTCCACGAGTGGATAGGCATCGCAAAGGACCTGGCAGGCAGCCGCTCGCCGCGGGACGCAGTCGGCTATCTCTTCGGCCCGCCAGGATGGAGCCCCGACGGGTCCAGGGAGACCTCCCATACGCTCAAGGCCAAGTGGCGGGCGCGGAAGGTTGTTAGAGAGCAGATTCAGGAGCGTGCGCCCGCTGACTCTCATCCGTAAAATCCCCGCGAAAGCGGGGACCCAGGTGTTTTATCGTCGAGCGCCGGGCGTTTCAGAAAAAGCCTGGGCCCCCGCTTTCGCGGGGGTTTTACGGTTTAGGGCAAGGCTCATCGAGCCTACTTCGCTTTCGCCAGCTCCACGGCATAGACGTGGTTGGCGCCGTGCATGTTGGATCGGAACACCAGCCACTTGCCGTCGGGCGTGAAGTTGACGTTGGGCTCCAGGCGGTAGTCGTGGCCGCTCATGTTGACCAGCTTCTCGGCGTCGATGACCCCGGGGCGGATCAGGTGCTCGGAGTCGGGGGCGTGGATGCCGGCGACGTCCGGGATGCCGCGCGGGTGCATCAGGTACAGCCACTTTCCGTCCGGCGCGTGGGCGACCATCTCGCTGTCGCCGCCGTCGCCGGCGAACAGCTTGCCGTCCGGGCTGGTGTTGAAGTGCACCGACCAGGCGTTGCGCTCGACGTGGTACCAGGTGCGCTTGCCGGTGGCGATCTCGTAGCCGGCCACCCAGAAGTCCTCGCCGCGCGGGGTCTGCAGGTCGTACCAGACGGTCTTGCCGTCGGCGCTGAACCACTCGTGGCCGGCGATCTCCATGTTCATGGTGCGGGTGTGGATCTTCACCGGCTTGGCGTTGGCCTGGTCGGTGCGCAGCAGCCACAGGCGGTCGACCTTGTGCCAGGGACCCTCGTGGCAGAACATCAGGAGGTTCGGGTCGGTCGGCGAGAACTGCAGGTGGTTCAGCCAGTCGGTCGCCGCGTGCACCACGCGCTTTTCGCCCGTGCGGGTGTCGATGACGAACATCTCCATCGGGATCTTCGACTCGAGCCGCTCGTTGAGCCGCACCTCCTTGGCCTCGGCGAAGGACAGCGGCTTGCCGTCCGGGCCGTTGGCCGCGTAGTCGGCCTGGTCGAAGCGGTTGTCGCGCTTGAGCATGCCGTCGGGGCGGGTCTCGATCTCGGGCTTGGTCACGACAACGCCGCCCAGCAGGGTCTCGTCGGCGTTGATCGTCTGGATGTCGCCGCGGTCGAACTTGGCGACGACGCGAACCTTCTTGCTGTCGATGTCGACGGCCTTGACCACGCGGGTCTGGCCTTCGGTGACGATGTAGTAGGCCGAGCGCGTCTTGCGGCCGACGAACAGGAACTTGCCGTTCTCCTCGACCAGCGGGGCCAGCTTGCGGGTGGCCAGTTCGACCGTGCTCAGGCCCTTGGGCGTGGCGATGACCAGCTTGTCGCCCTGGGGCGTGTAGCCGTTGTAGTTGAAGTAGAGGCTGCTCGAGCCCGGCTCGTCCGACAGGCGCACGACGCGGTGGCCGGTGTCCTTGTCGATCCATTCGCGCGGCGGGGCAGCCGGCGCCTGGGCGAAGGCAGGGGGGGCGAAGGCGGGCAGGGCGACGGCGAAGGCGGTCGCCAGGCCGATCAGGACGTTCTTCATGGCTTCACCTTCACGGCGACGACGTTCGGACGCGCGGGGTTCTTCATGCCGTGCCCCAGGTAGAAGCTGGTGTGCGGCGGCTGATTGTAGGCGGTGTTCTGCCAGGCGATCCCGGCGCGATAGACCGGATCGTGCATCAGCGTGACCAGGCGGCGGTCGGTCGGGTAGGGCGTCACGTAGATGCGCAGGAAGGTGTTGTCTTCCGAGCGTAGGATCACCTCTTCGCGCCAGTCGCCCAGGATGTCGGCCGACAGGGTGGGGGTGGCCTTGGTGCCATTGTTCGAGGTCATGCCCTCGGCGTTCAGCAGCACCTTGCTCTCGCCCTTGAGCCAGTCCCACTTGAAGATCTTGTTGCGGTCGAGCAGCTCGCGCAGTTCGTCGCCGTCCCACCAGACGCCGAAGTTCATCTGCGGCGGATGCTTCACGCCTTCGATCGGCTTGCCCTTGACGGTGTAGAGCGTGCTGGAGTTGCTGGCCCAGGCCTCGGCGCCGGGGAAGCGGGGATCGATGTCGAAGGCTACGCCGCGGCCGGTGTCGCTTTCGGTGGGGGTGGTCCAGAGAACTTCGCCGGTCTTGGCGTCGACCATGGCCGAGCCGATGCCGCCGTTCATCTTCGGGCTCTCGTTGACGCCGAAGCGCTCAAGACCCGGGCGTTCCGGATCCAGGTCGCCCAGGTGCAGGGCGTCGCCGTGATAGAGCTTGGCGGTCCATAGCGGCTTGCCGTCGGCGTCCAGCGCCATCGAGCCGTAGACGATCTCGTCGCGGCCGTCGCCGTTGACGTCGCCGATCGACAGCTGGTGGTTGCCCTGGCCGCCGAAGCCTTCGGGCACGCCTGGCGCGGCGCTGTCGAACACCCAGCGCTGGGCGATCTTGCCGTTCTTGAAGTCCCAGGCGCTGACCGTGGTGCGGGCGTAGTAGCCGCGGCCCATGATGATGCTGGGGTGCTGGCCGTCCAGATAGGCCGTCCCCGCCAGGAAGCGGTCGGAGCGGTTGGCGTAGCCGTCGCCCCAGAGCTTGGTCATCTGCTCGGCGCTCGGGGCGTCGGTGGTCGGGTCGCGCGGAGCGGCGAAGGGAACCGAATCCAGCGCCGCGCCGGTGCGGCCGTCGAACACGGTCAGGAACTCCGGACCCTTGAGGATACGGCCAGTGAGCTTGGCCACCTTCGTGCCGTCCGGCTTGATCTCGGCTCCGGTCTTGTCGTTCGTGGGGCGCTCTTCAGGGCCTTCGCGCCAGTCGGCGTTGGCGTCGCCCAGAACCTTGCCCTTGCCGTCGATCGTGCCGTCCGAGGTGCGCACGGCGATCTCGGCGCGGCCGTCGCCGTCGAAATCGAAGACCTGGAACTGGGTGTAGTGAGCGCCGGCGCGGATGTTGCGACCCAAATCGATGCGCCACAGGCGCTTGCCGTCCAGGGTGTAGGCGTCCAGCAGCACCGGGCCGGTGTAGCCCGAGAAGGCGTTGTCCTTGGAGTTGGTCGGATCCCACTTCAGGACGATCTCGTAGCGGCCGTCGCCGTCGAGGTCTCCGACGCTGGCGTCGTTGGCGGTGTATTCGTAGGCGACGCCGTCCGGCGTCACGCCGCCCTTCGGCTTGTCGAGCGGGATGGTCAGAAAGCCGTCCTTCAGGGCGATCGTCTCGCCCTCGACCGGGCCCTCCTTGCCCTTGGTCACGCCCTTGAGCGTGTAGCGCGCTCCGGCGACGCCGGCCTTGTCGACGAAGTTGGTGGCGAAGGCGAGCGGCTTGGCGTTCAGCTTCTTGCCGTCGCGATAGACATTGAAGGCCAGGCCCAGGGCGTCCTCGCCGGTGTAGCGCCAGGACACCAGCACGCCGCCGTCGATAGCGGGGGCGGCGACGAGGCCGCGATCGAGATGTTCCACCTGGCGCGGGGCGGCGAGGGCGGGCAGGGCCAGCAGCGAAACGGCTGCCGAGGCCAGCATGGCGGCCTTGTGAAGGCGAAGAGGCATTGGGCTTCCCCCCGAGGGATTATGCGCGTTGTTGGCGCGATCTTCGCACGCCGACCGAAAGTCGCAACAAGTTTCCCATAAATTGCGGTGTTGTTTCATATAATGAAACTTCGGTTTTGCTGGTTGAGTTCGGCCTCCGATTTCGCTTCGCGGTTTGGCTTGCGCGGGGCAGGTTGCGGAAGGGACAGTTTTTCTACGGGGCTTGCCCGAGAAATCTCAATTGACCCCATCGGCGCAGTGGAGATTTAAGCGCACCAACTTGGCGCCGCTTCGACGTCGAGGCGCAGCCCGCGCGTTTGTTCACTTTGAGGCCGCGAGCCGCAGCCGGAACCAGGACGACGATCAGGACATGACCGCCGAATCCCTTACCGCGCAACGTCCCGCCGCGGCGCGCCGTCCGCTGTTTCGCCGTCGGTCAGCGATTCCCGGGTTCGGCCTGACCCTGGGCGTCACGCTGTCGATCCTGTCGCTGGTCGTGCTGATTCCGCTGTCGGCCGTGGCGCTGAAGGCTGCCGAACTGTCGCCGTCCGAGTTCGTGGCCGCAGCCTTTTCCGAGCGGGCCCTGGCGGCCTATCGCCTGACCTTCGGCGCGGCCCTGGTCGCCGCCATCGCCAACGGCGTGTTCGGCGTGCTGACCACCTGGGCGCTGGTTCGCTACGAGTTTCCGGGTAAGACCATTATCAACGCCCTGGTCGACCTGCCGTTCGCCTTGCCGACGGCGGTGGCCGGCATTGCCTTGGCCACGCTCTATGCGCCCAACGGCTGGATCGGTCAGTTCCTGACGCCGCTGGGCGTCAAGGCCGCCTACAACCCGGCGGGCGTGACCATCGCCCTGATCTTCATCGGCCTGCCGTTCGTGGTGCGCACGATCGAGCCGGTGATGCGCGACCTGTCGGCCGATGTGGAAGAGGCTTCGGCCAGCCTGGGCGCGGGCCGCCTGCAGACCATCTGGCGGGTGATCCTGCCGGCGCTGGGCCCAGCCTGGCTGACCGGCTTCGCTATGGCCTTCGCGCGCGGGGTGGGCGAGTACGGCTCGGTGATCTTCATCGCCGGCAACATGCCCTACAAGTCCGAGATCGCGCCGCTGCTGATCATCATCCAGCTGGAGCAGTTCCAGTACGCTCAGGCCGCCTCGATCGCGGTGGTCATGCTGGTGGTCTCGTTCGTGATGCTGTTCGTCATCAACGCCATCCAGGCCTTTTCGCGGAGGTTCGTCTGATGGCGCGCGCCCGTCACCCCACCGAGGACCCGACCTGGGTCAAGGCGCTGGTCATCGGCGTCGTCATGGTCTTCCTGGCGCTGGTGCTGATCCTGCCGCTGGTGGCCGTGTTCGCCGAGGCCCTGCGCAAGGGCGTGCCGGCCGCCGTTGAAGCCGTTTTGCATGAGGACGCCCTGGCGGCGGTGAAGCTGACCCTGCTGACGGCCGCCATCGCCGTGCCGTTCAACGCTATCTTCGGCCTCTGCGCCTCCTGGGCCGTGGCCAAGCACGACTTTCCGGGCAAGGCCTTCCTGATCACCCTGATCGACCTGCCGTTCTCGGTTTCGCCGGTCGTCGCCGGCCTGATCTACGTGCTGGTGTTCGGCATGCAGGGCTGGCTTGGGGAATGGCTGCTCGACAACGACCTGAAGGTCATCTTCGCCGTGCCCGGCATAGTGTTGGCCACGGTTTTCGTCACCTTCCCGTTCGTCGCCCGCGAACTGATCCCGCTGATGCAGGAGCAGGGCACCAGCGAAGAGGAGGCGGCCATCTCGATGGGCGCCTCGGGCCTCTACACCTTCTGGCGGGTGACCACGCCCAACGTGCGCTGGGGCCTGCTGTACGGCGTCCTGCTGTGCAACGCCCGCGCCATGGGCGAGTTCGGCGCCGTGTCGGTGGTCAGCGGCCACATCCGCGGCCTGACCAACACCATGCCGCTGCATGTCGAGATCCTCTACAACGAGTACGACTTCGTGGGGGCGTTCGCGGTGGCGGCCCTGCTGTGCCTGCTCGCCATCGTCACCCTAGTGCTGAAGACCGCCCTCGAAGTCGCTCAACCGGCCGTGCGCCGGGGCGGCCACTAAACGGAACGCCTCATGACCATCTCCATCCGTTCCGTTCAGAAGCAGTTCGGCCGCTATCCGGCGCTGAACCATGTCGACCTCGAGATCGCCGACGGCGAACTGCTGGCGCTGCTGGGGCCGTCGGGCTCGGGCAAGACCACCTTGCTGCGCGCCATCGCGGGCCTGGAGTTCCCCGACGCGGGCCAGGTGCTGTTCCACGACAAGGACGTCACCTACGCCTCGGCCGCCGCGCGCCGTGTGGGCTTCGTCTTCCAGCAATACGCGCTGTTCAAGCACATGACCGTGGCCAAGAACATCGCGTTCGGCCTCGACGTGCGGAAGGGCAAGGACAAGCCGCCGAAGGCCGAGATCGCCAAGCGCGTCGACGAGCTTCTGAAGCTGGTCGAGTTGGACGGCCTGGGCGGGCGCTATCCCTCGCAGCTGTCGGGCGGCCAGCGCCAGCGTGTGGCCCTGTCGCGCGCCCTGGCGGTGCAGCCCAGCGTGCTGCTGCTCGACGAGCCGTTCGGCGCGCTCGACGCCACGGTGCGCAAGTCGCTGCGCAAGGAACTGCGCCGCGTGCACGACGCCACCGGCGTGACGACCATCTTCGTGACCCACGACCAGGAAGAGGCCCTGGAACTGGCCGACCGCGTGGCCATCCTCAACAAGGGCCAGATCGAGCAGATCGGCACGCCGCGCGAGGTGCACGACAATCCGGCTTCGGCCTTCGTCTGCGGCTTCGTCGGCGAATCCAACCGCTTCGAGGGCAAGGTCGAGGGCGGCAAGTTCGTCGCCGGTCCACTGGTCCTGCCGGCGGCGGGCGTGGCCGACGGCGCGGCTGTGGCCTTCGTGCGGCCGCATGACTTCGTGCTGGCCGAAGACGGCGTCGAGGCCAAGGTCGAGCGCGTCAACGCCCAGGGCGCCCTGGCGCGGGTTGATGCGGCTCTGGCCAATGGCGCGCGGATCGAAATCGCCGCCTCGCGCGCCGACGCCGATCGTTTTGCCGGTTCGGTGAAGCTGGCCATCGGCAAGAGCCACGTCTACGCGGCCTGAGCGCCGCCCCCTTCGGGCTCTTTCGACGAAGATTAAATCGCGGCAATTTCTGGGCGCCCTGATTGAAGGGACGTCTTCCCCTGCTTAGCTATTGAATATCGCCGGTCCATGAGGGCTGAGGGGATGTTGGGGAAAGCTGTCGCACTTCTTACGATCTGGGTGGTCCTCGCGGTCGTCCTGGTTCGCGTCGTCGTGGGTCCTTTGTGGGGCTCGGGCACGGACCTGGGGCTGATCGCGGCGCCGCTCGCCTTCGCGCTCGGCGCGGCCGGACTGATCTTCCTGGCCTCGCGGTTCATCGCCATCGCGACCCGCCCGTCGACCGCTTCGAAACGCGCGCCCAAGGCGCATTGAGGGAAAATCCATGTCCATTCATTCGCCGCTGAACTCGCGGGCGATCACGCTCGTCGTTATAGCGGGCGCCGTGCTGGTGCTCGGCTCCTGTTCGGTGATCTCGCAGGGCACGACGGTCGAGCCCGGCAATGTGGGGGTCAAGATCAAGACCCTGGGCTCGGGCGCGGGCGTCGCGCCAGAGGCCCTGCCGGCGCGCTGGTACTTCCGGGGGATCGGCGAGAAGATCGTCCAGTTCCCGGTGATCCAGCGCACCTACAGCTACACGCGCGATCGTGACGAGCGCGGCAACGAGAACGAGGAGCTGTCGTTCAGCGACAACACCGGCCTGCCGATGACGGCCGACGTGTCGGTGACGCTGCAGGTCAATCCGGCTTCGGCGCCGATGCTGTACCAGACCTACCGGCTGACCTTCGATCAGTTGCTCGACGGGCCGATCCGCAACGACGTCCGCTCGGCCATCGCCGCCGAGACCGAGAAGGTGTCGGTCGAAACGCTCTACAGCGGTGGGCGCCAGATGGTCGTCCAGAGGGCTCTGGCGCGGGTGTCGGGCAAGTGGGCCCGACACGGCGTGAGCGTGTCGCAGATGGATTGGATCGGCTCGATCCGCTACCCGAGCGCCGTGGTCGATCGCATGCAGGAGAAGACCAAGCTGGAGCAGGAGGCCCTGGCGGCCAAGGCGCTGGAAGCCAAGGAAACCGCGCTGGCCAACGCCGCCATCGCCAAGGCGCGGGGCGAGGCCGAGGCGATCCGGATCAAGGGCGAGGCGATCCGCGCCAACCCCCAGGTCCTGCAGCAGCAGGCCATCGAGAAGTGGAACGGCGAGCTGCCCAAGGTGACCAGCGGCGCCACGCCGTTCGTGAAGATCGACTAGTTCCTGAGCTTAGTGCGTGGTCCTCGCCCTTCGACGGGCTCAGGGTGAGGACCATGCTAGGCGCCGGCGCCTGAAAAACCTCATCCTGAGCGTGTCGAAGGACGAGGTTTTCGGCGAGGCGGCTGTCCTACTGCTGCTGCTGCTGCTGTTGT
>CBINOL010000137.1:0-12546 GCA_966252285.1 uncultured Caulobacter sp. | reverse complement strand
GTGGGCGATCGCCTGGATCTCGGCGACATCGACGCCGTCCGGCGCGACAAGGCGTCGCGCCCCGTCGGCGCCCCGGGCCTTGAAGCGGTCGAAGCGATAGGTCCCGAGCGCGAAGGCCAGAACGATCTGGGCCGGGTCCAGGCCCTCAGGCGCGGCGTGCAGGCGATAGTCGCCGGCCGGCAGCTTGGCCGGCAGGGTGCGGAAGGCCATGGCGTCGGCCTTGGTCCTTTGTCCCAGGCCGAAAATCACGCGGTCGAGCGCGCCTTCGGGGGTGGGGACGGCCACCGTCTGACCGGCCTTGGCCGAGAAGTCCGACAGCTGGGCGAAGCCGCGCACGAAGCTGGGCCGCGCGTCCAGGAACGCCGCCAGCTCGTCTTCCCAGAGGGCGTGCACCGGGATCACGGGGCCGTCGGCCGGGCCGCGCGAGGACGAGGTGATCAGGGGTTCGGTCATGGGCCGGGGCCTTCGCGAATTTATGCTTAACGATTCCTTGAGGGGGCCGCGCGATGCTCGACCGACCTTCCGGAGACATGCCTTCCATGTGTCGCAAGCCCGCCCTGCTCGCAACCGTCCTGACGCCCATTCTTCTGCTGAGCGTTCCGGCCCTGGCCGCCGACAAGGGCGACAAGGCGGGCAAGATCGCCGCCAGCGCGCCGGTCGCCGCCCAGCCGGCCGCCCAGTCGGCCGCTCAGCGCAAGGCCGGCCCCGCCGAGCGCGCCGAAGCCCGCCGCCTGGATCCGCTGGCCCGCGCCGCCTTCTGGAGCAGCGAGTTCGACGCCGATCCGCGCGACGCCGAGGCGGGCGTGGGCCTCTCGCAGGCCCTGCGCGCGCTGGGCCGCTATGACGACGCCGCCGCCGCCTCGAGCCGGGTGCTGGTCTCGCACCCCGGCGACGTCGAGGCCCTGCTGGAAGCGGCCCGCGTGCAGCTGGCGCGAGGCGAGGGCTTCTTCGCCATCGAGCCGGCCAGGACCGCCGCCGCCGCCGCGCCGAAGGACTGGCGTCCGCAGTCGCTGCTGGGCGTGGCCCTGGAGCAGTCCAAGCGCGACGACGAGGCCCTGGCCGCTCACCGCCAGGCGGTGGCCCTGGCCCCGAACGAGGCCGTCCCGGCCGCCAATCTGGCCATGTACCTGGCCGGGCACGGCGATCTGGTCGGCGCCGAAAGCCTGCTGCGCAAGGCCGTGGCCATGCCGTCCTCGACCATTCAGATCCGCCAGAACCTGGCCTTGGTCGTCGGCCTGCAGGGCCGCGTCGACGAGGCCGAGCGCATGGCCCGCCAGGACCTGCCGCCGCAGATGGTCGACAACAACCTGGCCTGGCTGCGCGCGGCCCTGGGCCAGGGCTCGACCACCCGCACCTGGGACGCCGTCAAGGCCGGCGGCTGAGGCTTCGGCGCGGTCCGACAGGGTTTCCGGAGAGGCGAGCATGATTGAGGTTGTATGCGCAGCCGATCAGGCCCGCTGCTCGCCGCGCGGCGCCGTGACCGGCCCCATCTATCTGCGCCTGCCGAACGCCTGCTTTCCCGAGGAGGGCTGGGACGATTTCCCTGTCGTCCTGCTGGGGTGGTGGGCGCAGGCCCTGGCGCGGCTGGCGTCGGGCGGGGGCGGCGCCGAGAAGCTGCAATTCATGGACGGTCCCTACTTCGTCACGCTCGACCGTGCGGGCGATGGCGATATCCGCTTCCAGTGCGTTTCCGAGCAGGGAAGGCGTCAGGTCGAGGCCGAAGGCCTCGTGTCGCGGGCTGCGCTCGAGGACCAGGTGCGCCGCGCGGGCCTCACGCTCGCCGCCGCCGCCCGAGATCGCGGATGGAACAGCCGGGATCTTCCGACGCTGGAGGAGGCGTTGGGCGCTCTTTAGCTTGAGCCGAGGTGATGCGCCCTACGGCGCCAGGGTCACGCCCATGTCCGCCCGGGTGTCGCCGTTGACCTGGGCCAGCCAGGCCGCCGCGATCGCCTCGGGGCCTTGCGAGCGGCGGGCGTGCAGCCAGCGCGGGGCGTCGGCGACGAAGCCTGACCAGGCCTCGCCATAGCGCTGGTCGAAACCGC
Organism: uncultured Caulobacter sp.; assembly: GCA_966252285.1. Classification (GTDB taxonomy): domain Bacteria; phylum Pseudomonadota; class Alphaproteobacteria; order Caulobacterales; family Caulobacteraceae; genus Caulobacter. The sequence goes on along the minus strand of CBINOL010000137.1, from coordinate 10,504 downwards.
CCGGGCCCCAGTCCTGCCGCCGCTTGGCGATGCGGTCGGGGGCGAAGAAGAACACCGGCCTGGGGCCGGGCAGGGCGCCCAGGCGGCCGCCGGCCTCCCAGTGGGCGCCGCCGACCAGCATCGAATAGGCCAGGTCCTCGCCGAAGGTCTCGTGCACGGCTTTGAGCACGCCCGCGTCGCCGGCGAAGTCGATCGAGGCCGCAGGTCGCGCGATCGCCGCGCCGGGCAGTTCGTCATAGGCCAGTACCTGGTCATAGACGCCCAGGCCCTCGACGAAGGCGCGTCCGCGCGGCGAGGTCAGGCCGACGACCTTGGCCGCTCCGCGCCGCTTCAGCAGGTGAGCCAGGCCGATCGCGGTCTTGGCCGAGGCGCTGGTCAGCACCACCGAAGCCGCGCCGAAGCCGCCGTGCTCGTCGAGGAAGTCCTCGATCAGGAACGAGGTGATGAACAGCGGCTGCAGCAGGGCGCGGTGGTCGTCCTGGCCCGGGTCGTCGTCCACCGCCAGGTAGTGATTGTAGGCGGCCGCCAGGCCCTGCCGGTGGGGCGCTGTGTCGACGAGGCCCGCGCGGCCGGGCCGCGCCTGCACCGTCAGGTGCGTCGACATCGGCAGGTAGCCGTAGAAGCGCCGTCCGACCGCGACCTCGGGATGGGCCGAGGCCTCGACCCGGGCATGGCCCCAGACCGGCACCCGGCCCCAGCCGTCGGGGCCGGGGAAGAAGTCCCAATAGCGCATGGCCTCGCCGAAGGCGGCGTAGGTGACGTTGTTGGCGGTCAGCGCGAAGTTCTCGATCGCCAGCCGGACCTGGCCCTCCTGCAGCGGCGGCGGCTCGGCTTCTTCGAAGCGCGTGGCGCGCAGGTCGGACTTGGCGACCAGAAAATCCCAGGCCATGGCCGTCTCCCCTCGGCGATAGACGCGGAGGGAGTAGGCGGCCGGCGAGGCTGGAAGTCAAACGATTGTTTGAATTCCTCCCGCCTACCCCGCCGGGAAGATCTTCAGCGCCGCATACTGCAGCAGCATGATCGTCTTGGCGTCGCGGATGGCGCCGGAGTCGACCATCGCCAGGGCCGCTTCGATCGTGACCTCGTGGACGGCGATGTCTTCGCCCTCGTGGGCCTCGCCGCCGCCGGCCGAGACGCGGTCGCTAGGTGCGTATTCGCCGACGAAGAAGTGCAGGCGCTCGGTCACCGAACCGGGGCTCATGAAGGCGTCGAAGATCTTGCGCACCTTGTCGATCCGAAAGCCGGTCTCCTCCTCGACCTCGGCGCGGATGCGGGTCTCGGGGTCGGCGTCGTCGAGCAGGCCGGCCGGCGCCTCGATCAAGAGGTCGTCGTGGCCGTTGACGAAGGCCGGATAGCGGAACTGGCCGACCAGCACGACGGTGCGGCGGGCCGGGTCGTAGAGCAGGATCGTCGCGCCGTTGCCCCGGTCGTAGGTCTCGCGCGACTGGCGCTGCCAGGTCCCGTCGGCGCGCAGATACGAGAAGGTGGTCTTCTTCAGCGTGTACCAGTCGTCGGACAGCACGGTGACGTCCTCGACGCGGATGCGATCGGCGATGGACATGGCGGGAACTCCGTTACGGGCCTCTGGAGACTCGCGACCGGGCGAGCCTCAGGCGATCTGCTGCGGCGCCAGCCGGGCCTGCGTCAACCCGACGCTCGCCTCGACGACGAAGCGGCTGCCCTGTTCCGGGGTGCTGTCGACGCGGATCGTCCCGCCCATGGTCTCGACGATCTGGCGGGTGATGCTGAGGCCAAGCCCGGTGCCGCCCTCGTGGCGCGAGGCGTCGCCCACCTGCTCGAAGGGGCGGAAGATGGCGTCCAGCTGGTCGGCGGCGATGCCGACACCGGTGTCCTCCACCGTGAAGCGCAGGCGCGCCGTCTCGCCCGCCTCGCCCTCCAGGCGTTCGGCCCCCAGACGCTCTGCTCCCAGGCGCTCGGCCCGAAGCGTCACGCGGCCCGCGTCGGTGAACTTCACGGCGTTGCCCAGAAGGTTGATCAGCACCTGACGCAGCCGCTTGGGATCGGCGACGATCATGGTCGGAACCTCGGGCGCCATGGCGACGGCGAAGTCCAGGCCCTTCTCCTCGGCCCGCAGGCGGAACATCTGGTCGAGCTCGGCTAAGCCCGAGGCGAGGTCGAAGGCGACCGGCTGCAGGTCCAGCTTGCCGGCCTCGATCTTGGCCAGGTCGAGGATGTCGGTGATCACCGCCAGCAGATGCTCGCCGCTGGAGCGGATGGCGTCGACGGCCGTACGCTGCTTGGGATCGAGGTTCCCGCGGCTGAGCCAGTAGCTGTAGCCGATCACCGCGTTCAGCGGCGTGCGCAACTCGTGGCTCATGTGGCTGAGGAACTGCGACTTGGCGGCGTTGGCGGTCTCGGCGGCGATGCGGGCGTCCGACAGGGCGAGGGCCTCGTCCGCCTGCTGGCGCTGGCGGGCCTCGAAGTCGCGGCGCATGCCCAGCAGGCGATGCACCAGGAAGGCGCCGATCATCACCAGCCAGACGCCCAGGATGATCAGGTACCACTGCTCGTCCGACAGCTGGACGCCCTCGACGCGCACGGAGTCCATCGACGCGGCCAGCGAGCCGGGCGGGGCGCCGCTGACGGCGACGGCGATGGAGCGCACGTCGGAGAACTCGGGCGACACGTCGCGGCGCGACACCCCGTGGCTGGCCAGCCACCATTGCTCGGGCTCCAGCCGGTCGAGCGGCAGGACGATGGTGTTGGCGCCCGGAGAGACCGAGACCTCGGCGGCGAGCGGCAGATCCTGGATGTCGGCCCTGCCGCGCAAGGCGGCCGGCGGCGCGGTCTTGATCAGCACCTTCAGCTGGTCGGCCTGGCCGCTCCAGTTCAGGCGGATGGCCAGGGTCTGGTAGCGCGAGAAGTCCAGGCCCCGGGCCCGCGAGCCCAGGTTCAGCTGCAGGCCGTAGCCGCAATAGGTGTAGGTCGCGCCGGCGCGGATTTCGCACGACCAGGCCATCGGCCGCGCCGGATCGGGCGTCACGGTCGAGCGGCCGCCGCTCTCGTCGTCGGCGAAGGCGTAGCCGGCGAACTGGGTCGAGCGCGGGGTCAGCTCCAGCGCCTGGCGGGTGAGTGCGCTCTTGCCCAGCACCGCGGCGAAGGTGACCAGCACCAGCAGGAAGATGACGGCCTCGACCTTGAGATGGCGATAGCGCAGCCAGCCGGCGTCGTTCTCGTTCGACGCGGCCGGCCGATCGGCCCGGCGGTCGAGGAAACGGAACGGACGCTGGGGCACGAGACGCTCCTGAAGGGCCTGGACGGCCGCGCGGAAGACAAGGAGCGGCGACCCTATGCGGTCATGTTTGATCGCCGTTTAACGCGGGGCGAAATTTCTTGCCGAAACGTCACGAATTGCGCGTCCTGCGTCTTTGCCGTGTCAAACGACTACGGCGCTTCCTTTCGTGATGCGCCTCCTTCGGCGACCTGTCGGTGATGGCAGCGGCTTTCGACTGTTGCGCGCGGCCCTCGCTATACACGCGCCGCGAAACTGGTTCCTAATCGCCCCGAAGGTGGAGCTTCGCGCATGGCTACGCGTCCCCGGCGGGACTTTCCCTATTATCGCGGCGAGCCCGTCGCCCTGTCGGGCCTCGGATGGGGCCTGGCCCTGGGCGGCTGCGTCGCCGGCTTCCTGGCGCTGGTCCTGGTCCCGCGCGGCGAGGCGGGCCAGGCGCTGGGCCTTGTCGGGCCGTTGCTGTTTGTGGGCCTGCCGCTGATCGGGCTGGCCCTGGCGGCGGGGCGGGGATGGACGGCGCTGTTTCCCCGGCCGACCGTCCGCGACCTGCTGCTGGGCCTGGCGTTCACGCCCCTGGCGCTGCTGGTCTCGGGCGTCGTGGCCTTCTTCTACAGCAAGGTCGGCATGGCTCACGCCAATCCCGCCACCGGGATCCTGGTCCAGTTGCCGGGCGTGGAGCGGGCGATCTTCCTGGCCGGCACGGCGCCGCAGCTGCTGGGCGAGGAACTGGTGACGATCCTGCCGCTGTTGGGCCTGCTGACCCTCTGCCATCGCCGGCTGGGCCTGCCGCGCGGGGCGTCGATCGTGATCGCCTGGGTCGTGTCGGCGATGATCTTCGGGGCCCTGCACCTGTCGACCTACGGCTGGGACCTGGTTCAGGTGCTGCTGGTGATCGGGGTGGCGCGGCTGGTGCTGACGATTCCCTACCTGCTGACCAGGAGCGTATGGAGCTCGTTCGTCGCCCATATCTGCCTGGACTGGTCGATCTTCGCGTTCGTGCTACTGCAAGGCGCGCGCGGCTGACGGCCCAAGCCCTTGGCCTGACTCAGCTTCCGGCGCTTTTGCGCGGTTGACATCGCCCGGCTCGTCGCTTATCCACCGCCCCTCACTCGCGGCGGCCGTCCGGTTTCCGCGTCAACGCTATTAGTTTCGGAGCCACGTCGTGAAGCGGACATTCCAGCCGTCGAAGCTCGTGCGAGCCCGCCGTCATGGCTACCGCGCCCGCATGGCCACCAAGAATGGTCAAAAGATCGTCGCGCGTCGCCGCGCCAAGGGCCGCAAGCGCCTGACGGCCTAAGAGCGGGGTTTCCCGCTCTTCTTTCCTGCTTCGGCGGGATCGTACGACATGACAAAAGCCGCCCCTTCCCAGAACCAGGCCTCCAGCCTGCGCCGGAAAGGGCGGCTTTTTTCATGACCGATTCCCAGGTTTCAGCCGCCGGTCCGAAGATCGAGCGCCTCAAGGTGCGCGCCGACTTCCTGAAGGCCGCCAAGGCGCCCTCGCTGTCGCGCGGCGCCGTCTTCATGCAACTGCGCCCGCGGGGCGACGAAAGCGCCCTGATCCGGGTCGGCTTCACCGCCTCCAAGAAGGTCGGCGGCTCGGTGGAGCGCAATCGCGCCAAAAGACGCCTCAGAGAGGCCGCCCGGCTGCTTCTCCCCCTTCATGGACGGCCCGGTTGCGACTATGTCTTCATCGCTCGCGGCGGCACGCGCTCGCGGCCGTGGGGGCGTTTGCTTGACGATGTAAAATCCGCGCTGGTAAGCCTCGCGGCCGAAATCGATCGCGGGGGCAAGCCCAAAGCTCCGCCTGCCTCCGCCGCACCCGCTTCACCCCATTCGCACGCGCTTGCGTCCGATCCCTCCGATCCCGGTTAAGTGTCCATGCAGAACGACAACAAGAACACGCTGATCTTCATCGTCAGCGCGTTCGCGATCCTGATCGGCTACCAGTTCCTCGTGCTGGGGCCGAACCAGAAGAAGCAGGAAGCCGCCGCCCGCGCCAAGAAGGCCGCCGAGGCCCAGGCCGCCGCGGCCAATCCGGGCATGGCCATCGGACCGGACGGCAAGCCGCAGCCGATCAAGCTGTCGCGCGAGGCCGCCAAGGCCGCCAGCCCGCGCATCCCGATCGACACGCCGACCCTGTCGGGCTCGGTCTCGCTGAAGAGCGGCAGCGTCGACGATCTGCTGCTCAAGCGCTACCGCCAGACCACCGACAAGGCCTCGCCGCCGGTCGAACTGCTGCGCCCCGCCGGCGCGGAGAACGCCTTCTTCACGCTGTTCGGCTGGAGCGGCCAGAACCTCGGCGCCATGCCGGGCCAGGACACGGTGTGGACCGCCGCGCCGGGCCAGACCCTGCGTCCGGGCTCGCCCGTCACCCTGACCTATGACAACGGCGCGGGCCTGGTGTTCAACCGCACCATCGCCGTCGACGCCGACGCCATGTTCACCGTCACCGACAGCGTCCGCAACAACGGCGGCCAGCCGGTCTCGATCACGCCCTACGCCTCGGTGCGTCGCTGGGGCGTCCCGGCCGACCTCGGCAAGAACCACATCGTCCACGAAGGGGCGATCGGCATGCTGGGCGAGAAGGACTACAAGCTCGAGCAGTCCAAGTACCAGAAGTGGAAGAAGGACAAGCCGCAGCAGACCATCACCTCGGTCGGCGGCTGGACCGGCATCACCGACAAGTACTGGCTGACGGCCCTGATCCCGACCCAGAACGAGCGCATCAACGCCCAGTACAACGTCACGCCCGTCGGCGGCGTGGACGTCTACGAAGCCAACTTCGCCGCCGTCGCCAAGACCGTGAACCCGGGCCAGGCCGTCACCGAGACGACCCGCCTGTTCGCCGGCGCCAAGACCGTGCCGCTGCTGCGCAAGTACGAGTACGGCGAAGGCCAGGCCCCGGCCTGGTGGCAGTTCTGGGACAAGAAGGCCCAGGCCATCCCGCGCTTCGAATGGGCCGTGGACTGGGGCATGTTCGCCCTGATCACCCGTCCGATCTTCAACGTGCTGGAGATCTTCTACAAGCTGGTCGGCAACTTCGGCATCGCCATCATGCTGCTGACCGTGACCCTGAAGCTCCTGCTCTATCCGCTGGCGGACAAGAGCTACGAGTCGATGGCGAAGATGAAGAAGGTCGCCCCCGAGGTCGAGAAGCTGCGCGCCAGGCACAAGGACGACCCCGCCAAGCAGCAGCAGGAAATGATGGCGCTGTACGCCAAGGAGAAGATCAACCCGTTCATGGGCTGCGTGCCCATGCTGATCCAGATCCCGGTGTTCTACTCGCTGTACAAGGTGCTGACGGTGACCATCGAAATGCGGCACGCGCCGTTCTTCGGCTGGATCCAGGACCTGTCGGCGCCGGATCCGACCACCATCTTCAACCTGTTCGGCCTGATCCCGTGGGATCCGGGCATGCTGCCCTTCGTCGGCGCGATGATCGCCCACCTGGGCGTGTGGCCGCTGCTCTACGGCTTCACCATGTGGCTGACCACGGCGATGAACCCGCCGGCCGGTGATCCGATGCAGCAGAAGATCTTCCAGCTGTTCCCGATCATCTTCACCTTCACGCTGTCGGGCTTCGCCGTCGGCCTGGTGATCTACTGGTGCTGGAGCAACGTGCTGACGATCATCCAGCAGTACATCATCATGCGCCGCTACAAGGTCGAGAACCCGATCGACAAGATCATCGGGCGGCTGACCGGCAAGTCCGCGACGGCGACCTGATGACCGATCCGATCGAACCGCTGTACTCCGACGAGGAGATCGAGGCGGCCCGGGTGCTGTTCGCCCAGCCGGTCTCGTTCATGATGGGGGCCGTCCGCATGGACGGCCTGCCGCCCGCCGACCTGCCGGAAGTGGCCTTCGCCGGTCGCTCCAACGTCGGCAAGTCGAGCCTGATCAACGGCCTCGTCGGCCAGAAGTACCTGGCGCGGGCTTCCAACGAGCCGGGCCGTACGCGCGAGCTGAACTTCTTCCTGCTGGCCGAACAGCTGCGGCTGGTCGACCTGCCGGGCTACGGCTTCGCGCGCGTCTCGCGCTCGACGGCCAGCAAGTTCCAGGACCTGGGCCGCCAGTTCCTGCGCGGCCGCCCGAACCTCAAGCGGGTCTATCTGCTGATCGACTCGCGCCACGGCCTCAAGAAGGTCGACGCCGAGGCCATGGACGCGCTCGACATCTCGGCGGTGTCCTACCAGATCGTCCTGACCAAGGCCGACAAGATCAAGCCGCCCGAGGTCGACAAGGTCGTGGCCGATACGCTCAAAGCCATCGCCAAGCGCCCGGCCGCCTTCCCGCGGGTGATCGCCACCTCGTCGGAAAAGGGCCTGGGCCTGCCGGAACTGCGGGCCGAGATCCAGCGGACCTGCCTGAGCTAGTGTCCTTCTCCCCTTGCGGGAGAAGGTGTCGGCGGCAGCCGACGGATGAGGGGTCTCTCAGAAATCAGACGCCGCGACAGCCGATCAGCTGTTGCGGCGTTTTGCGTTTGCACGACCCCTCACCGGGGAGAGGTGTTCAAGTAATCCGTGTACGGATCATCCGCGCACCTACATAAAACCGCAATAAAACTGTCGCCGAAACTTCTCTGGCTCAAGAGTTGTGGCGAAACTATGCCCTCCCCCGACAAGAACACCCGTGTCCCCCGGTGTCGGGCCGATGGCGCGGAGTGTCCGTGGGGATGTTCCGATGAAGAAGACCGCTCTGCTGGCGCTGTGCGCCATCGCTCCGCTGGCGCTCGCCGCCCAGGCCGCGGCCGCCGACCTGGCCGACGCCCCGATCGCCACCGCCGCCGAAGAGCCGGTCACCGCTTCCGAAGTGGTCGTCCAGGCCGGCATCGCCTATCGCAACCGCACCGAGGAGACCGCTCCGGTCCTCGAATACGGCCTCGACTACTTCCAGCGCTTCGAGCCGCTGAGCGCCGGCGACGCCCTCAAGCGCGTGCCCTCGGTGGCCTTCCTTTCGGACGTGCTGGAATCGGACGGCGTGCGCCTGCGCGGCCTCGATCCGGCCTACACCCAGATCCTGATCAACGGCGAGAAGGTCCCGGGCGCCGGCTCGGGCTCGGGCGCGTTCGGCGCCGGCGCCGACGGCTCGTTCTTCGTCGACCGCATCCCGGCCGAACTGATCGAGCGCATCGAGATCGTCCGTAGCGCCAGCGCCAACCGCAGCGGCGACGCCGTCGCCGGCGCCATCAACATCGTGCTGCGCGACGCCTACGCCCTGGACGGCGGCTTCGTCCGCGCCGGCGCGATGATGTTCGACGACAAGCGCATCCGCGAGACCGTCGGCGGCGTGTGGGGCGGCCAGGTCGGCCCCGGCCGCCTGCTGATCGGCGCAAACCTGCAGGGCCGCCGCAATCCCAAGCTAAAGACCAGCCTGCGCTACGACGAGCCGAACGGCACGCTCGATAACAGCGAGGTCCAGACCGACACCCGCAACGGCACCGACTATTCGGTCAACGCCAGCTACCAGGTTCCGGTGGCCGGCGGCGACCTGTCGCTGGCCGGCTTCTTCGTCCGCACCGACCGTACGCAGGACGAGGACTCGATCGAGTACGCCAAGGACATCCGCACCAACGCCAACATCCAGACGATCAACAACAACGACGTCCAGATCGACCAGGACAGCTGGTCGCTGACCGGCAAGTACAAGCGCGACATGCTGGGCGGCCGCACCTCGGTGAAGCTCGGCTACGCCGGCTTCAAGGGCAAGGAAGACGAGTTCGAGGACGAGATCGAGTACCTGCGCGACGCGATCCCGTTCCCGGACGGCGACCGCATCACCCGCGACAAGTCGAGCCGCGAGATCGACGACACCGAGGTCTCGGCCAAGATCGAGCACGAGCGTGACCTTTCGTTCGGCGCCGAGCTGGAGTTCGGCCTGCAGTACGAGAAGAAGGAACGCGACACCTACTTCACCGAGGTTCCGCGCAACCGCTACAACCTGCCCCAGGCCAACCCGCCGGCCTTCGGCGCCTATAGCCCGATCGCCGGCGGCGACTCGACCTTCGAGCAGACCCGTCTTGATCCCTACGTGATGCTGTCGGGCAAGTCCGGCGCGCTGAAGTGGGAAGCGGGCCTGCGCTACGAGACCACTGACGTCTCGATCGAGGACCGCACCTCGGGCGACACCTACGACAGCGACTATCGCGAACTGCTGCCGTCGGCCTCGGTGCGCTACAACCTGACGGCCAGCGACCAGTTCTACGCCGCCACGGCCCGCACGGTCCGCCGCCCGAGCTTCGAGTACCTGTCGCCGGCGACCCTGGAAGCCGAGCTGGGCGACAACGACTTCATCGGCGTGCCCACCCTGAAGCCGGAAACGGCCTGGGGCCTGGACGTCGGCTATGAGCGCCGCCTGGGCCGCTCGGGCGTCGCCGGCGTCAACCTCTTCTACCGCAAGGTCAACGACCTGCTGGAGCTCTACAACACGGGCGACGAAGGCAGCGAAGGCGACGGCACCTTCGTCTACTCGGCGCGCAACGCCGGCGACGGCAAGGTCTGGGGTATCGAGTTCGACCTCTCGACCCCGCTGACCGTCATCGGCCTCGAGAACACCGGCGTGTTCCTGAACTACTCGTGGCTGGACAGCGACATCGACGACGAGTTCGGCTCGCGCAAGTTCAACAGCCAGTCGGACTATGTGCTGAACGTCGGCTTCATCCAGGACCTGCCGACCTGGGGCGCCTCGTTCGGCGTGACCTATCGCAAGCAGGGCGAGGCCTACAGCCGCGTCGTCGGCGAGGAAGTCACCACCACCTACGGCGGCGACCTGGAGATGTTCGTCGAGAAGCGCATCGGCAAGGACATCACCATCCGCCTGACCGGCTCGAACCTGCTGGACGCCTCCAAGAAGGAGAGCTTCAACAAGTTCACCACCATCGAAGACCAGGTCGACCGCAGCTTCGACGAGTACGAACTCGAGCGCGAGCAGGCCGGCCCGGTGTTCCAGCTGATCGCCCGCATGGCGTTCTGATCCAGCGATGCGAGACCCTTCTCCCCTTGCGGGAGAAGGTGTCGGCGAAAGCCGACGGATGAGGGGTCTCTCAAATGCAAGACGCCGCGAAAGCTGATCGGCTTTCGCGGCGTTTTCGTTTAGGCGCTCCTCCCCCGCTTGCGGGGGAGGGGGACCACGAAGTGGTGGAGGGGGCGGGACTGGGCGCCGAGGCGGCGGTGGCCCCCCCCCCCACCGCCCGACACACACCCCCCCCCCCCCCCCCCGGGAACGGGGGGGGGGCCAAAGACCAGAGCCGCC